>NZ_RQFK01000028.1 GCF_004770765.1 Leptospira noumeaensis
TACTACCGGTTTCATGAATCGCTAAAGATTCGTGCGGTAAAAACCAAAGTAATTTCAAAACCCAAGCGGTCAACACAGTTTTATAAAAAAGTTCGTGGTTCATGGAAGAAAGATAAGATTTTTTTATATAAGTTTCGGTGTGATGATAGAGGTTATGAGACATAATTCAGGAGGCAGAAGAGAAGGGGGAATGCGGCAATTAACAAATGATTGGCGGCGATAACAAAAAAGCTAACGGAGGATTGCTGGTGGAGTTCCAAGAACGAACTATTCGACTATTGATTGTTATATTGTGCGGCGGCACACTTGAGTTGGATTTTGCTGTTTCTATGATAGAAACAAATTACATCTTCTTTTCTAACTTAAAGTTTGTTTGATGGAAGAAGCCGGATGGGGGTTGTTTGGTGGTTGAATGAGTTTATATCTCTGTGGGAAAGCTTGTGTGTGATAGAACTATGAACTTTGGGGAAAAATATTTTGAGGGATTGCAGTTCTGTTTGATGGAATGAGCGTTCTGTGGTAGAAGGAAGCCATTGGGTGGCGGGTCTAGTTCCCCACCCTACAATCAGGGCGGGGTGATTGTACTCACTAATACCTAACGTTAAACTGCATGTAACCATACCCTTCCTCCGCCAAAACAACGGTAACCCGACAGGAGCGATACGCCCACCGCCCTTACCCCCAAAATTCTCTTGCAATATCTTGATTCAATGTAAGAATTTCATGAACTTGGAATGAATTCCTATCTATGAAAAAAACATTCACTATATCTTTCCTCATCCTATTCACTTCTCCACTTTTTGCGGTCAATACCGTCATTCTTAAAAATGGAAAGACCCTAAAGGGCAAAGTTACGGATCAAAATGAAAGCGGACTCACAGTTCAAACTCCAGAAGGGCCACAAACCCTATCTAAATCTCAAATCCTAAAAGTTGTTTATAAAGACTTAAATGAACAAGAAGCAGAAAAAATTCGCATCGCAGAAGAAAAGAAACTAAAGGATAAAGAAGAGAAAGAAAAAGCAAAATTAGAAAAGGAACGTTTGATCGCTGAAGCCAAAGAACAAAAAAGATTAGAAGAAGAAGCCAAACTTGCAGAGCAAACCAAACTCACCGAAGAAAAAGATAAAGAAACCGAGGCCGAAAAAGAAGCCAAGGCAGAAGCAGAATGGTTAGCCACAAGAAAACTTGGCCCCTCACCGGCAGCATCTGAGTGTGGTGGTCGACTAGCTTTAATTTGGCGATCAGCACTCATTCCAGGATGGGGGCAACTTTGCGGTGGTTATTATACATCGGCAGGAACATTTAGCACAATGTTCTTTGGAACTTTATTTTATACTCTTGGTCCGCTTCGTACCGAAGAAAAAAACGCCCAATCACATTACGATACAATGATCCTTCTCAATCAGATTGTTGGGCCTGGAACAAGATTCAATGCTCAAAATATCAGCCTCCCCTCAGAATTATTTGCAGGAATCATTGAAACTTCTATTACTGATGATTTCATTGCCAAAAGCAAAGATAGTGCCAAAGCAGCCAATACCAAATACCTTGCAGGGCTTGGAACTGCTGGAATTATCTATATCACAAACTTAATCCATGCGTTTATGATTGGAACAGATCGTTATCCGGAACGTCCCAGTGTCACCACTGGAGGAAAACAAATCCGCGAGGGATTGGACTTCGATACAGGTTGGGACAAACCTTATACAATAACAGGAATTCGACCACAAACCAATTCAGTCTATGCGGAAGTCCGATATTCCATTCTGTTTTAAGGAGCTTCTAATGAAAAAATTAGTTTTAACAATCTTAGTTCTTATATTTTCCTTACAATGCAAAATATTTAAACCTTCTGACCTAGACCCTTCACAAGATTTAGGATCTTTACAAACATTACTTCGGTATCTCGCCTTGGCCGATGCATTCAATACCTGTAGCCAAACTGTTGCCTTTATGAAGTTTACCGATTCCAATGGAACACCATATAGCACGGGAACTGTTGAATATTCAGTTTTTAACGAAGCAGATGAAAATGGAATTCCAACCTCTCCCTATGGAGAAAATATTCAACCGTTGACTGTGACTTTAGATACGTCAGGTAGAGGTTTTTTATTTTTTAGCGAAAGAGGAATTGCGAATCTCACCGTTAAAAATTCAAGTAACGTAATTGTAGGAACAGCAAAATTTCGAATTTATAATGGGATCACCAAACAATCATTTTCGATCTTAAGCCAAACCGGAGCCACCCAAGTCATTCTTGAAGACTTAGCAAACTACCGTAATCGGATGGCATCATACGGTTCCCTTGTTCCACTCGGTTCTGCAAACGGTCGACAATTTCTTTACATCCAAACGCAAACTTCTTATATCTCTAGCACGGATAACGAAAACAGGGGTTATATAATTTCAAGTATTGATGGTGAAAATTATGACCAAGTCATTGCTATCGATGGCGTATCCATTAATACAAAAGGAGCAACGCAAAAATTATTAAAAATATCCCAACCAACTTTTGATGGAAATCAGTATGTGTTTTTCCTATCAGAACAAACAGATCTGTCAGGCACTTACACATCCAACAAAAATTTAGTCCTTCGAATTCCAACTTTTTCCACACCATCCTCAGTGACAGTAGAAACATTAGCACTTCCGACTAACTATAACTTGTTTACCCAAAATGATAATTCTTGGTTATACCCAGCACTCTATGTAGGGAATGGAAGATTTGTTGTAACTCCCTATTTTTCAACAAATTACCGTCCCACTCTAATTAGCTTTGATTCTATTACTACGAATGATTTAAATGCTGGATTTAGTTGTGCAATTGCAACACCAGAACGCCATTTTGCAGGATACCAAGTTTTTAATGACAATGGTAATGCTTATCTCCAATGTCCAACCTCTCTAACTTTAACAGTAAATCCATTACCGACTAGAACCATTCGAATGTCTGACCTTTCCATTAATATGATTAACTTCGATGCTACTGGCGTTAATTTCGAATCAAATGTATTCTCATACAAAGGTAAATTAATTGCATTGGCAAATGGTACTCCACCATACAATGGCTATACCTTCCCTACAGGTTCTTACTCCTTTTCTAATCCAACAATTTCAAGAAACTCTTCTCCCATTTCTGGAATTTCTACTTCGACTACGTCCACTGATTCGATATTAAGAGCTATCAAAGGATCTCTCAACTCTGATTATATGATTCTCTCCAACAATGCGTTATTTTCTGCTCCAACTCTAGTAATTTACAAATCAACAGATGCTTTTTCTAGTGCCACAACGGTTGGGTCAATTCCAACCTATTTCAGTTCACCCCTCTATAGTCTGGAGCAATTTCAATCTGCCAACGGTAAATTAAACTTAACCTGGAATATTTATGCAGGTACTGGCATTGACTCAAGACCTGTCTACCTCACTCATTTCACTAACGACGACGGAACTTGGGAAAGCCTACCACGATTAATCAAAATCCGATAACATTATCCACCTATCAATCAATAGGTGGATTAATCCAAAGCCAATATTATCCTTTCCAAATATTTACTTCGGAAAAGAAGTATTCTCTTTTAGGAAAGTATTCACCACTGATTCGTATTCGTCATAACGAAGGTCAATCGACTTACAATGTTTAGCCCCCCAATCAGTAACTAGTAATTGTTTTCGATTTGATTTTAAATTTTGAAAGATTTCTTCGGAATGAGATACGGGTGTGAATTCATCTGTTTTAGAATGAATGAGTAACACTGGTAAAACTATAGATTTTGCTGCCTTCTTAGGGGATACTTCATCCACAAGAAAGTCCGCCCGTAATTCTGCAATCGATAGGGCAATCGGAGATAAAAATAAAACTAGAGGTGAATATAAATCAACAGCTCTTTTTTCGACAATCGAACGCATATCCATATACGGGGAGTCCGCTATTACAAAAGCAAAATCATTTCGTCCTTCTGCATATTGCAAAGCCGTAGCAGCTCCAAAGGAAGCTCCCATAATTCCAATTTGTTCTTCGGGAACTGTGCTAATCTCAGAAAAAAATTCAATGGCGCGTTCTAGGTCTTGTTTTTCATAAAAACCGTATGTTCCGTGCTCTCCGGCACTTTCACCATGATGCCTCGCATCATAAGCAAACAAACTACAACCTCTTTTCCAAAACAGAGGCGCATACTTGAGGACACCGTAACGGGTTCTCGTATGCCCGTGAAGCAAAACGACCCCACATTTTTTCTTTTTTGGATTTTTGAAATACCAACCTCGAAGTCGTAAACTTCCATTTTGGAATCGAATGGATTCCGGTTCCGGAAGTCCAAAATCGGCAACGGATTCAATTTTTAATCTTGTTTTGTCTTCCTCTAAAGTTGTTACGGGAAAGGATACAATGGAAGATGAAAAATAGTAACCTGCACCTAGCAAAAAAAAGGTGAAAAAAATAATAAATGTACTGAGAATCTTTTTCATTAAAGGAAGCCTAGTTGGAAAAATCTAGGAGAGACCACAATCAGAAAAGCGAATTTTCCAAAATGTTCGATTTTAGTGCGAAAAAGAATTGCCTGCCTATGATCCTCCCCCCATTTCTAAAGGAAATCTATGAAACCATATTTAGCGTGCCTATCCCTCCTCCTAAGCCTTTCCTTTGCAAACTGTCGCACGATGGATGCTGCAATCCAATACCCTGATTCAGGAAAAGCGGATTTGGGAATTACCAAAGTAGCTATTTTACTTTTTGATATAGAAGAAGCGAAATGGGGTGACGAATTCACCGACGCCGTATCGTTACAAATTGCAAAAAATCTTCCCATCAAAGTCATCGAAAGGGAACAACTTTCCAAAGTTGTCAATGAACAAAGTTTTTCTAAAACAGGAATCATTGATACACAAACAGCCGTTCGTTTGGGAAAAGTATTAGGTGTTGATGCGCTCATATTTGGAAGAGGTTCTGCTCTCAAAAAGTATGATGAAAAAGGAAAACTTATCCCCAATCTCGTGGACACAGTTTCATTAAAAATAGTTCATATAGAATCGGGACATGTAATCGTAAATGCACGTAAAAAACCAGGTGCAGACTGGACTATAATCCGACTTTTGCAATATAGTTTGGGACTGGGACTTATTTGGAGTCGGGAAGACATTTTACTCTCTACTAGCGAATACGATTTCGTAGCAGAAAGTCTAGTGGGACGAATTGTATCCGAACTAAAGAAATAATCTATTTAAAATAAAGGACAAATAATGAAAATTAACATTGGAATCCCAGAAGAAGAAAGAAGTGCGATCTCAGAGTCTTTAAAAAAACTCTTAGCTGATACGTACACTTTGTATCAGAAAACACATAGTTACCATTGGAATGTTACAGGGCCTATGTTTCAAACTCTACATATTTTGTTTATGACTCAATACACAGAACTTTGGAATGCAATTGACCCTATTGCCGAAAGAATTCGATCCTTAGGTTATTATGCTCCTATGGGCGGGTGGGAATTCGCAAAATATTCTAGCATTTCCGAAGACAAAGAAGTTCCAAAGGCAACAGACATGATTAGAAGACTAGTGGAAGGTAATGAAGCAGTGATCCGCACAGCACGTGCCGCTTACGAACCTGCCGAAAAAGGAAATGACCAAGCCACCTTGGATCTACTCACACAACGTTTGGACATTCACGAAAAAACTGCTTGGATGTTACGTTCGTTACTCGAAGATTAAAAATTTGAACAGTAGTCAATTCTAGACTACTGTTCCTTAACCGCTTACAACCAACTCGGACTATTAACTTTTTTTGATAATTCCCAATCAATGAGCACAAGTCAGAACATAACCATCTTTAGAAATTAAAAATCCAGATCCAGTCCAACGTTTTTTCCCAAGTAAATCCTTGTTTTCAATCGAGATAGAAACTGTCCGCGAAACATAATTCGTAAAGATGTTTTGGTTGGGATTTTTGGAATCCAACTTACAAGAAAAACACAGAGATAAGATAAATGAAAAATAAAAAGGTAAAATTGCTTTCATAACGATAAACATCCGTTATGCGGTATTCTATTTCAAGAAATTAACGAAAGATCTTCTCTCAAAATTTCCAAATACTCTTTTTGATGAGTGAAGTGGATATAATGGCCGCCACCAGGAATGGTTTTAATGAGTAGATTGGAAAATTTTTTTTCAATCAAATCCAAGTCGTCTTTTGAAATATATTCCGAATTACCTCCAATCAAAAAAAGAGTTTTTGTTTTGGAAGATACAATTTCAGAAAAAACATCTTCAAACACTCGCCTTGCCTGATTTAGTCCTGCCACATTGAGTTTCCAACGATATTCTCCCGAATCCATACGTTCCAAACTCATCTGCAAAAATTGGCGAATGAATGTATCAGGTAAATACTTCGCCATCTCCGCATCAATACCGTTTCTGGATGAAAATCCATCCAAAGGAAAAGACATCGCCTGAATTTCTTTATCGTAAGCAAAAGGATAAGATCTGGGTGCGATGTCTTGGATGATGAGTTCCTTCAAAAATCCTGGATGGGTAAAATCAAAGTACATCGCAACAAGTCCACCCATAGAATGCCCAAGTAAAATTGGCTCTTTGATTTGATGATCGGATAAAAATTCTTCTAAATCCTCTGACATCAGTTTGATGGAATGTTCGTTTGTATGAGGAGATTCTCCATGATTTCTTTGGTCGAGTGTATAAACAGAACCAAAGTTTGAGAGATACTTTCCGACTGTGACCCAGTTTTTGGATGAACCAAATAACCCATGTAAGATAATGATATCACCGATTGATTTCTGGTTTTCGGAATTTACTTGGAAAGGATAGAGTTTGTAACTTAATTTCATTAAAACTTTCCTAAGAGTTCAGGTGACAGTTATCGAAAACATTCTTTTTTAAGAATTTGTAAATGAGGAAGGATTTGTTTTTTTTCTCTAGGCCCAATTTCCGATGCATATCGGATCATCTGATTAATTTCAGATTTAATTCCTTCACCCACCGGCACAAAACAAGGAATGGAATCTGGGTCTTTTGTCATCGATTGTAAATTGGAAACTATATCTTTAGTATACAAATTGATATAATTGCCATTAGGAAAAAGATAAATGTATCGAAGTTTTCCCTTTCTTATCTCTTCCAAACGACATTTTAAATCGGCTGCGCATTCTGCATTCGGCATACTTTCTGTTGCCAAATAACCTGCGTAATCCGAATGTTTGGTCTTAGGATAAGACTCCAGAAGTTTCCAAAAATAATTGGAATCTACATAGTATTTTCCAGAGTTATAATCATATAGTAACTTAGTTTGGTGGTGTTTTAAAAACTCGAGTGTTCCCGGATCATTATCTGGTTTGATTCCCTTTTCATTCATAAGATCCACTGTTTTTTTTAAGAAAAATCCAGCCTTGGCTCGTATAAAAATAAAATCATCTCCAGTAAATTTACCTGTCGAAGAAATTGCAAAAATTGTATCGGTAATCTCTTGTTTTGATGAAAAATCAATTTGATTAGAAAGAATCATCCGTTCTGCTTCAAATAACAAAGTTGGTAGGTATTGTTTTGGTGGAACAGAACGAACTACGGATCGTTTGATAAATCCAGAAAGACCATCTTCTAACTTTACAGGGATCCAATCTTCTTTGGGACTTTCCAGAGAATCCTTATCAAAAGAAACAGGTTCTCCAAATTTTAATTTGCGTAATACATCACTTTTTTGGTCAGCAAACAAATGCAAGTTGAGACCAATCACAGGAATGACAATTTGTGACTGCAAATCTCTTCGCAGAAGTTCGGAAGGTTTAATTTGTTTGGATTTTTCTCGGATGGTTGGAACTGATTCCAGGGAACCGGTCTTCAGTATAAAGACCATCAAAATAGAAAGAAAAGAAATACTAAAAAATCGAGAGCGAAAAATATTTTTCCTTCGCCAATTTACCATTAGATAAAAAAACAGAGCCCCTCTTCGAAGATATTTCGGCAAAGGGGCAGGTTTCATTTTACTTTTGTAAGTCCTCAACCATTTGTTTGATCCGAGCGACACCTTTTTCAATGTCCTTATCACCTAACGCATACGACAATCGAATGGCTTTGTCATCCCCGAAGGCAATGCCCGGCACCGCTGCGACATTGTATTTGTCGAGGAGCACATCACAAAATAGTTTTGAGTAAGAAGATTCTTTTTTCTCTGCGAGGAGTCTTTTGAACCCAGGAGTTGCGTAAACACCCGTGATGTAAGGGAAGGCGTAAAAAGCACCTTCTGGCATCCGGCATTCCACACCTGGGATCTCACGTAAAAGTCCCACGATCAGTTTACGGCGTTTGTCAAAAGCTTTGAGCATATCCGCAACGGGAGTTTGATCTCCCGAAAGTGCGGCCTCTGCTGCTGCTTGTGAAATGGAAGAAGCATTGCTTGTGGACTGGCCTTGCATGGTATCCATGTTTTTTATAATCTCTGGATTTCCTGCACCGTATCCAATCCTCCAACCTGTCATTGAGTATGCTTTGGACACTCCATTGATGACAAAGGTTTTTTCCTTCATTTTCTCGGAGATCATTGCAGGATTTACAAATTCCAATCCATCATAAATGATTTTTTCGTAGATATCATCCGAAACTGTAATGATATCTTTTGGTTCTAGTACCCTTACAAGTGCTTCGACATCCGCACGAGTGTAAGCCGCCCCCGTTGGATTGGAAGGGGAATTAAAAATAAATACCTTAGTTTTCGGAGTGATGGCTTTTTCCAATTGATCCGCTGTGATTTTAAATCCACTGGAAATATCAGTGGATACAATCACAGGAGTTCCTTCCGCCAAACGAACGATGTCCGCATAACTTACCCAATACGGTGCAGGAATGATGACTTCGTCTCCCGGATTTAAAGTTGCCATAAAAAAATTGTAAAGAACCTGTTTTCCACCTGTTCCCACAATGATTTGATTCTTTTCGTACTTTAATCCGTTTTCTGTTTCAAACTTACGAATGATGGCATCTTTTAAGGAAACCGTTCCACTCACAGGAGTGTATTTGGTTTTTCCTTGGTCCATTGCTTTTTTAGCAGCTTCTTTGATATGTGTCGGTGTATCAAAGTCAGGTTCCCCTGCTCCAAATCCAACCACATCAAGTCCACTCGCTTTCAACTGATTGGCTTTGGCAGTGATCGCGAGAGTGGGAGAAGGTTCTACGACATCCAGTCGTTTTGCTACAAGTTTCATTTTGTCCTCTATTTAGTGAGTGATTCCTCTGGAACTGTTTCTTTAAACTGATCCAAAGTATAAATTTCGTATTCATACCCTTGTTCGGTGAGGAAGAGTTGTCTGTTTTGACCAAACCTTTCTTCGTTAGTATCACGCGAAATTAACGAGTAAAAAATAGCGGTATTGTCTTGGGATTTCGGACGAAGGATTCGTCCTAGACGCTGCGCCTCTTCTTGTCTCGAACCAAAGGTTCCCGATACCTGGATGGCAATGTTTGCATCTGGTAAGTCGATAGAAAAGTTTGCCACCTTAGAAACCACAAGTTGTTTGATTTGTCCTGTACGGAAGGCTTGGTAGAGTTCTTGTCTTTCAGGAAGAGGAGTTTTTCCCGTAATCAAAGGAATTTTGAAAGTATTGGAAATCTCTTCTAACTGATTGATATACTGTCCAATCACCAAAATGTTGTTAGTGGAATGTTTTTTTAGGATATAACTAATCGCCCGAAGTTTTTCAGGATTTTCTGATGCCAAACGGAATTTTTCACGGTCATCCGCAACAGAATATTTCATACGAAGGTCATCTTCCATAGGAACACGAATCTCCACACAATTAGCTTCTGCAATCCAAGACTTTGCTTCAAGCTCCTTCCATGGTACATCGTATTTTTTAGGACCAATAAGTGAGAATACATCTTCTTCGAGTCCATCTTCACGCACAAGAGTTGCCGTAAGACCTAACCTACGTTTGGCTTGGAGTTCCGATGTCATACGGAAAACAGGAGCTGGTAATAAGTGAACCTCATCATACACAATCAGTCCCCAGTTGTTCGCACTGAAGATATGAAAATGTGTGAAGTCCCCACCTTTTTTCTTTCTATGAGTTAAGATGTTATAAGTAGCAATTGTTATGGGTTTAATTTCTTTCATCTCACCCGAATACTCACCAATATCAGACTCAGGGATATCTGTTTTGTCTAAAATTTCATTTCTCCACTGGCGAATGGACAAAGTGTTCGTTACAAGAATGAGAGTTTCTGCTCCAACAATTTGCATCACCCCCATACCCACGATGGTTTTTCCCGCACCGCAAGGTAATACAACCACACCCGATCCACCTTCGTTACGTCCACCGGCATGAAAGGCTTCGACCGATGCTCTTTGGTAGTCACGCATTCCGAATTTTATACCACTGATGGTAACAGGGCGTAAGTTAAATGGATATTTATTCCCTTCATCATAACCCGCAAGGTCTTCGACAGGGAAACCAATTTTGATTAACGCTTGTTTGATGTGACCACGATATTCTTTTTTAATACGAATTTTATCACCTTCCATTCCATCCACAAAGGGTTGAACCGCGCGGTTGTTTGCAATTTCTGTGATGAATCCTTTTTCGTTGGAAATGATATACAATTCCCCAGATTCTTCTTTTACCAGTTTTACTTTTCCGTAACGAGAGATTTGTTCTCTCACTTCATTCATTACGTTTTTAGGAACGGAATAACGTGCAAACTTAGTTAAACCTTCGATGATCTCATCTGCAGTCATTTTGATGGATGCGGCATTCCACAAAGACAGTGGAGAGATGCGGTAAGTATGCATATATTCCGGGCTTTTTTCAAGCTCTGCGAATTTGGCAATGAGGTCCCGACAGGCTTCAAATTCTGGGTTATCCACCTCAAGAAGCATTGTTTTATCACTTTGTACGGTGAGTGGTTTGGTCATGGTATTCCCTCTCAATTTAACCAGGCTGGGAAGAGAAACCGCCCTGTCAACTCATTTGATTTTAATAGATTTTCGAAGTGTTTTCGCCATGTTTTTCAGGCAAATCCAGAATATTTGGAACAAAGTTGAGTAGCGAACCGTCTAATTAAAGTTACTCTACGCCTTTTAAATTATTTTTTTTAGATTGACTGATTTTGTTTTTTATGGGCGTTCCCAATTGGATTTTTGTTTCCCACTCTCATTTTCCAAGGGTCAGGCTCACTCCGGGGTGCGCTTACGCTCCCGCCAGCTTCTCGTCGTTAGACGATACGCTGGCCTTACGCCCTACGGATCCTTAACGCTTCAAATAATCCCGTAAAATAGATTCATTGGCACCTGTTAGATGCATTCGGTCTGTGAGAAATTTTCGATATTCCCGGGCTCCCTTTTCTCCATGAAAAAGACCCAAAATATGCCTAAGGATATGGTGCACTTTTCCCTCTTTTTTTAGAGCCAACCGAATATAAGAGATTAGTTCTATTAGCACTTCTTCTCTCGAAGGAGGATTTTCCATGGAACCAAAGTAAAATTGATCCACTTCGTGAAACAAAAATGGATTGTCGTAGGCGGCCCGCCCTATCATCACTCCATCTACTTTCGCTAGGTGCTCTTTGATCTCTGTATGAGTTTTGATCCCCCCGTTGATAGTCATTGGTAATCCAGGAAAATCATTTTTTAGTTTATATACATCTGCGTATCGTAGCGGAGGAATTGTTCGATTTTCTTTCGGAGAAAGCCCCTCCAAAATAGCAATCCTTGCATGAACGATGATATGATCCACACCTGCTTCCTTAATTTTGGAAACAAAATGGAATAAATCTTCATAACTTTCTTTTCCATTCACACCAATTCGGTGTTTGACGGTGACAGGAACTTTTACTTTAGATTTGCAGGCCGCCACCATCTCTGCCACAAGTTCTGGTTCTTTCATCAGGCAAGCACCAAAACTTCCACTTTGCACCCGGTCCGATGGGCAACCAACGTTGAGATTGATTTCGTCATACCCATAATCTTCCCCGATTTTGGCACATTCAGCCAGAGCTTCTGGTGAATCTCCACCTAACTGGAGAGCTATGGGATGTTCTTCTTTTGAAAAGTCTAAGTATCTGTGATTGTCTTTTCCACGAAGGATGGCACCTGTGGTCACCATCTCCGTATAAAGTAATGCGTGTTTGGAGATAAGCCGGATAAAAAAGCGGAAATGTCTGTCCGTCCAGTCCATCATCGGAGCAACAGATATGCGATACGATGGAACGGGACTTGTCAAAAATATTCTCCTATGCTTCTTGTGGGTGTTCCTCTCTGGATGGAAGGCTTAAAACCGAAGCGATTTCTGTCGGAACCCCTCTATGGATCTCTTCAGAAGCAATTACTGCAAAGTTCCTGGGGGGTAGTTCCTTTGTCAAAAAGAATGCAAACGCTTGTCTGAGGTATCTAGAAACCACAAAAATCAGGAATCTGTTTTCATCCAATGCCTTTTGTAATTCGTTATAAACTGACTCCAAAATTCTCACACGAACATCATGAGGAAGGATGATGAGTTTACTTCCATCCGTTTCATCTAGAGTGATACTTTTATTCATACGATCAATGATCCTTGGATCAATGGTCACCACATGTAACTTTCCATCAGGAGAAAGGAAGTCATTGATGATTTGGCGAGACAATGCTTGCCTTACATGTTCTGCCAAATCAAACGGATTGTTAGTGCGTGTGAGATGATTTGCAATGGCATCCATAATTTTGGGAAGGTTTTTAATGGAAAGTCCCTCTGCCAAAAGATTCTGTAAGGTTTGTTGGATGATCCCAAGACGACCTTGTTTATCATAATCCAATTCACCCACAAGAGTGGGATGAGTTTGTCGTAAATGTTCGAGAAGTGCCTTCACCTCTTCTCTTCCGAGAAGCTGTGATGCATAATTAGAAATTAATTCTTTCAAATGAGTGATGATGACAGTGGAAGGATCCACCACCGAATAACCCTTGTTCTCTACTTCAATTTTATCATTTGGATCAATCCAGGTTGCTTTCAAACCAAATGCAGGTTCCGTAAATGGTTCTCCAATGATGGCTTCCAAATTCCTGGAAGTATTGTTCATGGCCATCAAACGATCTGCTTTCACTGCAGATTGACCAACAACCACTCCGTTGATACGAATGCTATAGTTATCATGAGGGATTTCTAAATTGTCTATGATCCGAATGGCTGGGATCACAAGCCCAAAATCAATGGCAAATTTTTTACGAGTGTTAGCAATTTGTTCGAGTAAATGCCCACCAGATGAAGCATCCACTAACGGAAGTAAATCGCGACCAAGCTCTACTTGAATGGCTTCTACAGAAATTTCTTTGATATAGTTTTCTGGTTTTTTCTCTTGGACTTTTTCCTGGGTAACGTTTTCAATTTTTTTGATTTCTTCTTTTGCTACTTTTTCTATGGAATAACCCAAATACCCAATCGCACCAGCTAAAAAGAGGAGAGAGAAAAAGGGAAGTCCAGGAATGAGACTTGCCATTCCAAGAGCGCCCGCAACGACATACAATGTTTTTGCATTTCCAAAAAGTTGGTCTTTGATCTCCACAGTCAGTTTCTTTTCTGAACTGGATCTTGTAACAATGATACCAGTGGCAGTTGTAGAAAGTAGACCTGGAATTTGGGAAACAAGTCCATCTCCAATCGTAAACTTTCCATAAGTTTCAATGGATGCGAGAAAGGATTCCCCACGAATGGTAGAACCAATAAGAATCCCTCCAATCAAATTGATTGCCGTGATGATAAGCCCTGCTCTTACATCCCCTTGTACGAACTTGGATGCTCCATCCATAGCCCCATAAAAATCAACTTCGCGTTGGACTTTTTTTCGTTTTACCTTGGCCTCTGCTTCGGTAATTGCCCCACTGTTTAGTTCCATATCAATGGACATTTGTTTTTGCGGCAATCCATCGAGTGTAAACCTTGCTGCCACTTCCGAGATCCGAGTCGCACCTTTTGTGATGACTAACACCTGTACAATGGTTAAGATAATAAAGATAATGAGCCCCACAACATACTTACCAAGTCCCGATTCTCCACCCACAACAAAGGTTCCGAAGGCTTCAATGACACTAGAGTTCATTGCAGGACCTTTGGATAAAATCTGTCTTGTCGTCGAAACGTTGAGCGCTAACCGAAACAAGGTAGTAATTAGTAATAAACTTGGGAAAATGGAAAACTCACTTGGTTCAGTTACTGATAGCGCTGTCATGAGTATTAGAAGTCCAAGCCCAATACTCACAACAATTAGAACGTCTAAGATAAACCCTGGCAAAGGGACAATGAGCATTGCCAGAATCATTAGTGTTCCCACACCTAAAACTAAATCGGATTGTTTGAGTATGTCTCTAAAGTTCATTCGCTTATCCCATTCCTACTTTTTTTCTAAACTTTTCAAGAGTGATGAGGATTTGCACCACTGCATTGAAGAACTCTTGCGGTATTTCCTGACCCACTTCAACCTGCGCATACAAAAGACGAGCTTGTTTGGGACTTTCTACTATAGGAACATCGTTTTCACGAGCAATCCTTCTTATTTCGAGTGCTAGGCGGTTTTCACCTTTAGCAATCACACGAGGCGCAGAGTCTCTTCCCATCTCATAAGATAATGCCACAGAATAATGTGTGGGATTGGTAATGACAACGTCAGCTTTCGGGACTTCACGTAACATATTGCCTTGCATCATGTCACGAGCCAGTTGCATCCTACGATTTTTCATCACAGGATCTCCGGAATCTTCCTTCATCTCTCGTTTGGCTTCCGAAGGAGTTTGTTTGAGTGAATCTTCAAATTCCGATTTTTGAAAATAAAAATCTGCGACGGCAATCCCAAGTAACAAAAGTCCGGCGGCCATCATAATCTTAAATCCAGAGTAAGTAATGAGTGAGATGGCCTGCATCATCCCCATATTCCCTGTCAAAAGTACTTTGAGAAAATCTCCAGAAATTAATATGTAACTGATGACACCGATCATCACAACCTTAGCCAAAGACTTAAGCAAATTAAACAATGTTTGGCGGTTAGGCAATACCCTTTTAAAATTGGGTTTAATCCGATCAAACCGAAACGCTAAGGCACGAGGTGAAAACATAAATCCAACTTGAACCACATTTCCCACAACGGCAAAAACAAGGGTAATCGCAAGAACAGGCCAAAGAAGATTAAAAAAATCACGAGAAACACCGGAAAGAATCACCCGGAACTCTTCTGCTCCAAACCTGTCTAGTTTCATACCCATAGGAAGGTATTTTTTAATAAAAATGGCAGTATTACGAATAAATGTATCACCCAAAATAAAAAGAACACCCGTCCCACCTAACAAAACCAAAGTGGATGCCACTTCATTGGATTTAGGAACGTTACCCTTTTCTTTTTCTTCTCGCCTACGCCTTTCACTCGGCGGCTCGGTTCTCCCTTCATCCGCTGCGGCAAAAAGTTGGAGTTGGATTTCATAGTATCCAGTAGCCAAACGAGTATCAGCTAACAAAACTTCTGTTTGTACGTTTGGTTTGAAAAAAAATAGGTTCAAACCAAGATCACCAAACAATGATTTGATCCAAGAACCAAACTCGGTGTTCTCAAAAGCAAATACAATCCGCATCCAATCTTTCATAGTTCTGGCCACTCCCGGATGAGTAAACTGGCCTTATCCATAGAAATTTGAATCCCTTGCACCATTTGTGTGGCAATGAAAGTGAGAGTCGCAATGAGAGTCAGTGTTCCAATAAAAACTTTGAGTGGAAAAGACATGGACATCACATTCATTTGTTGAGCAGCTTTACCCATAAGGCCTTCTGCTAACGAAACCAAAAATAATATCCCCATCACAGGAAGAGCAATTTTAAACGAAACCACAAACATGGCTCCAATTGCATCTTCGATGAGTTTGTATAAACCAGCATTTACTTTAGCTGTAAAAGAAATGATTCGAATTTTTTCAAAAGAATAAGCCAAAGTTTCGATAAGGAACCGATGAGCCCCAATCACAAGAAAAAGTGCCGTTGCCATAAGGTTTTTCATTGTACCAATGGCAGGAAGTGAGTTTTGTGTGACTGGATCTAAAATTTCCGTATACCCAAATCCAATTTGATTGTTAAAAAATTCTCCAGCCATTTGAAAGGCAGCAAACACAAGTGATACGAGAAATCCAAGAAAGATACCGATTAACATTTCTGAGATGATCAGAATTCCAAAGTTTACCATATGGCCGGGAACAGGCGGCATATACGTTGCGACAACAGGATAAACAATGAGAGAAACCATAAAAGAAAAAATCATCCGAAGTGAAAAATTGATCGATTCGGAAGAAAAAAATGGTGCTACAAGGAAAAGTCCGAGCAGTCGAACTAAAACAAAAAGAAAAGATTGAAAGTGTAAAACAAATGCTTCCATATCATATCTTTTCTATCATAAAAAAAATTTCTCTGGTGTAGTCCGTCATCACTCGTACCATCCATGCTGAAAAAAATACAATCACAGCAAAAATAGAAACAAGTTTAGGAACAAAGGCAATGGTTGGCTCTTGGATGGATGTTGTTGTTTGTAAAATACCAACGATTAGTCCCACAACCAGTGCCGTAATCAAAATGGGACTAGATATTTTTAACGTAACTATGAATGCTTCCCGGAGTAAATTGACTACGTCGACTTCTGTCATTTATAACTCCTCACAAGTTCTAACACTAGTAAGTTCCATCCATCAATCAAAATGAAAAGGATAAGTTTGAGTGGGAGAGAAATCATTACCGGTGGCAACATCATAAAACCCATAGCAAGGAGGGCCGATGCAACAATCAAATCGATGACAATAAACGGAATGAAGATATAAATACCAATGATAAATGCTTTTTTGATTTCGCTCAGCATAAACGCGGGAACTAAAACATAAGAAGGAACATCTTCGAATGATTTTACGTTTTGTACTTTTCCAATTTTTAAAAACAGGGCTACGTCTTTGGTTCCATCTTTCCCGAGTTGACGGATCATAAATTGACGAAGGTGTTTCATCGATCCTTCAATCATTGCCGTTTGGTCAATTTTCCCATTTAAGTAAGGTTGGAGGGCTTCGTCATTCACCTTACCAATGGTAGGCGCCATAATGAAAAAAGTAACAAAAAGAGCAAGCCCCATCATCACCTGGTTTGGTGGTAAGTTTTGTAAAGAAAGAGCCCTTCTCACAAAATCAAACACAATCACAACCTTAGTAAAGGAAGTCACACTCATCACAATGGCAGGTGCCAAAGATAGAATGGTAACTAAAAAAAGGATCATCAGAGACAAACTTGTTTCTTTTGGCCCCTTCGCCTCATTTACGTTAAATGATAAATTGGGAATCGGAATTCTGGAACCTTTGTCCTGCGCCATAAGCCCTGTAAACCCACCAGCCGTGATGAGAAACAGAATCCCAATGAGAAAAATAATAGATTTATGTCTCTTAACGAAGGAAAAAAATCGAGGTCTCACGATTCCCCTCCCTCTAATAATTCACGGTGTTTGCGTAGCCGCTCCAAACCTTCTTTGGCCTTTCTTTGGATTTCAGCCGCCCCATCAAATTCCAAACTTTCCATCTTGGAAGGGTTGATTCGGATTTTTCTTTGAGCCTTGGATTGTAAACTCTCGAGAACTGTTTCTAAAAAATTAGGAACGTAAGGATCTGCTTCCTCTTTCATCTTTTGGATTTGTGATTTTTCATCGGGAGCAGTTACTTCAGTAAGTAAACTCACAGATCCATCAGCAACACCGAGCACCAGTGTACGACCACCCACTTCCACAATTTGTACGGATTGCGTAGCAGAAAGTGGCAAACTAGACAAAACCTTCATAAACCCTTTCACAGGGTATTTAGCAGATTTTGTTTTTTGCATTTGTAGAATTAAATAATAACCCGCTCCCACAAGGATAGCGAGGACAAATAAAATCTTTAGTAAAATCCAGGTCGCAGAAGGGGAATCGTCTGGATTTTCCGCATACCTTTCTTGGATTAAATTGGTTTCTTCCGAAACTTTTTGGCTCTCTTCGCCTTTCGCTTTATCAGAGTTAGAGGATCCTTCGAACTTAGGAGCCGGATTAGAATTACTGGGATCCGCTGGTTTTGCTTTAGAATCTCCCAATTCTTGGCGAAGGATTTGGTCAAGTTCCTTGGTTTCCACATTTTGGGAAACGAGAGGAGAAACAACAAAAACAAGGATGAGGCAAAAGTACATAACTTGCCCCTTTTGTTTAAGGTTTCTCTGAAAAAATCTGATCATTTCTCGCCTTTGAGTCTGTCTGTAGGACTTACGATATCGGTAACACGAACCCCAAAGTTTTCATCGATGACCACAACCTCACCTTTAGCGATGAGTTTGCCGTTTACAAGTAAATCCACTGGCTCACCAGCTAACTTATCTAGTTCGATGATGGAACCTTCACCCAAACCCAAAATATCTTTGATGTACATTTTGGTTCTTCCAAGTTCCACTGTCAGTGCCATTTGCACATCCATAAGGAGGTTGAGGTTTGTTTGTCCAGGGCCACCACCTGCTGTAGCAAGAGATGGAAAATTAACACCTTTGATTCCAACAGATCCCTGGCCACCACCCATACCCATATTGGGTTGCATGTTGACATTCATCCCGCCGGACTGTTGTTGTTGTTTTTGGCCCCCACCTTTTTGGATATCAAGGATGGAGTTTGCCATAGATAATGCGATTACGTAATATACTTTAAAAGAGCCAACTCCATCAATATTCAAACTGAGGGATGTTTTCACCAAACTACTGTCATCTGGGAGTTGTAGATCCCGTCCTGAATTCACAAGAGCAATTTCAGGTGGGTTCCCTGACATAGTGCCACCAAGTTTCATACCAATTTGTGCGGTAACCGTTCCGAGGATTGGAGCAAGTGAATCTTTTAATGTTTGGAGTTGAGCATTGTCAAGTTGACCGGGAGGAGTCATTCCCCCCATCATCACACCTGCAATTTTTGCGGCGTTTTCTTGGGCCATAATGAGACAAACTCGTCCCGCCAAACTTCCGCTAATGGTTGAGAATAAACTGACGGACTTACTGCCCAGTTCTTTTTGGATATCGGCCGAGGAGCTCGATTCGGTGGCAGGGTTCATAAAACGAGTGTTTTTTGCCAAGATCGTGCCAAGTGTGTTCCCCGCCACCTGGAATGCAGAGCCGATCACATCAGATATAATGTCACGGTCAATAGGAGATAGGTTGTCCGATGACGAACTTGCGGCGCCACTTAAAGAAGAGAGGTCGAATGTATCATCCGCGCCTTGTAGTAATGCGTCTATCTCGTCTTGTGAGAGTGAACCTTCACCCATACCCTTTTATCTCCGGAAAAACTTAGGATAATGAGACATAATATGAACCTTTTTGTCACTCAGTTTTTTTCCGAATTGACAAAAAGTATAAGGAATCAGTCAAAAGCACTTTCGAATCCGTCGGAATATGCCCGAAGGTTGTCGTAGGAGTAAATTCCCGTGTTGTGGTAGTCACTCCAGACGATGGAAATCGCATAACGGCCCACTTTTGTCCATGACAAGAGTTTGATGGACTGGATGTGACCGGTTGCGTCCCCTACTTTTCCGCCATGCCCACCCCGGCAAGTGGCACAGGGGCATTTTTTTCGCAGGTCGAGGAGAGAATACTTCGACCCATGCCCATCCTTCCATTCGATATAGAGCGAATCGTCATCGAAAGAAATTTCTTTAGGGAAGGTGGCAAGTTGTGAGTTCGGCATTTTATGCTTTCACCGGTAGTTTGGTCGTTTTGGAGCGAAAGTTTCCAACCGTGGTTCCGTATTGAATTTTGTCACCAAGGGCGATGTTTGTCAAGTCGATGGTGTCATTTTCAAACACTAGGATCACGGTAGATCCCATTTCAAAACGGCCAAGTTCCGACCCTTTATCAATCATAATAGATACGTCTTTGTAATGGTGTTCCTTCGCAAAACGGATCCAATTGTTGGTCACAATTTTATTGTCATAAGTGACACGGATCTTTCCTACGTTGGAAGCCCCAACTTTGATCACGGCAATTTTACCGTATTCGGTTTGTAAGAAGGTGATGAGTCTTTCGTTTTTCGGGAAAAGCCCACGGATGTTTAGAACCGCCAAATCGTTTACAGGGAAAAGTTTTCCCGGTTCATAATAATAACCCAAAATTTGGCCCGCAAACGGACTGTGGATACGATGGTAATCCTGAGGTGACAAATAAAACGTGATGTATTTTCCATTAGTGAAGTATGGGTAGTATTTCTCGGAACCTAACAGTTCTTTTACGGAATAATCAATTCCTTTGGCTTGGATGATCGTTGATTGGTTGATATTTCCAAAACTAGTAATTTTAGAGTCTGTAGGAGAAACCACGGCATTGGCAGCTGAATCGATGATCCTTGCTTCGGCCCGAAGGGCACGAGTGAAAAACTGATTGAGTGATGCGTATTCTTTGATTTCGAGTTCTGCTTCACTTAAATTGATTTTATAAGCTTTGGCAAAAGCCTTTAAAATAGGGATCATCATAAACCGTGGTAACTTAAACATAGAGAAGTAACCAAAAAGTTTAGAAATTAGATTTTTAGGAAGAAGTGTTAGAAACAAAAGATAAATATCTTTGAAAATTTCGTATCTTGCACCCGACTCCGTCAGGTATTTTTTGAGTTCAAAATTGGCAGATTTCCCAAGCAACATAAGGGAAACTAACAGAGGAATGCTTGTGATGACGGCCGCAATATAACCCCAATGCATTACAATGCTTAGAACATCGATTCCGTATTTTGTATAAAGGTAAGCAAACCCAAGTGTGGATCCAATAAACAACATTCTAAAAAAATTGGCAAATTTTTCACCAAATACATAAAATGCGTTTTGTTCTCCACTATAGAACCAACCAGCTAAACTCAAAATTCCAAAACACAAAAAGGAAACAAAAAATAAAATGGCAGGTAAGGATTCCTTTTGTTCTAAAATTCGGTTGGGGAAAGCCAAAATGGTTTCTAAATTGACTGCTCCATAAGAATACAAAACAAATCCAACAAGGGTTGCCATTACAAAACCCTCAAAAAAGGAAGCGAGCATACTCACTAACCCTTGTTTTGCGGCATAATCAGTACGAACCACACCAGCAATCCCAGAGGATTTTCCAACTGCAGTTTCTGTAGACAGAAAGAAAGTACTTAAAGAAGCAGATAGTGCTCGTAAAACTCCAAAAGCACCGCCACCTTGCAGCGCTTTGATGGAAAATGCTTCTTTTGTCACATCAGATAAAAATCCAAAAAATGAAATCATCCCACCGGAAAACAAGGAAACATATCCAAAAATAAAAAGTATGATACCTATGGGCGCCAAAATGGAAGCCGCTCTACCAACTCGCCTAACTCCACCGATGACTATAAAAAGTAAAATGACGGAAATGGAGATGGGGCCGGAAAGCCCTGAAAGATTTAATCCTTCTTTTGTGATATATGTCAGTCCAACAAATGGGAAAATACCACCAAACAAAAGCACGGTGACAAGACTTGCTAAAGAAAAAGCTACAGCAAGCCACTTGGCACGTAATGCTTTTTCAATAAAATACATGGGACCGGAAAGGTAACGGCCACTGGGAAGTTGGTTTCTAAATTTAACAGCAAGTGTCGAGGAAACAAAGCGGATGGGCATCACAAACAAACTCATCACCCAGATCCAAAAGAGAACACCAATTCCACCATAGGCAATGGCAAGTGCGGTTCCAATGACAGAACCAAGTAGGAGAGACGAACCAATTCCTGCAAAGAAGGCTTGCGAATGTACGAGTTGGCCCTTGGAACCCTTGAAGTCCATATTCCCGGTAAGGATTTTGAGAGCCAAAAAGAGAAAACGAATTTGCGGAAATCCTAACCGAAAACTCAAATAAATAGAGGCGACCAGGATGAGATAGAAATAAGGGCTGAGAATGTCAGATCCTAAAATCAGATTAAACTTAGATCCGTTTTGAAAGAGTGTTTCCATATTGGTTCTTCCTCACGAAATTGGATGAAATTGTTATGTCAAGATGTATTGTGATTCTTCCGTTTTTGGTTTTTATGATTTCTTCCGCTTACTCCCTCTCTTTAAGTGCGGAACCTTCGGGGATCGAGGTGGGAATGAGGTACGGAGCTGGGGAACGAGTGCCTGGTCGTTTTGATGGAGACCTAAAACAGTTTTCTTCCACCTTTAACCCTCTTATTTTTTCCAGTGTCAGTTTGAACGGTGGAAAATCCACAGACCTCTACGAAGGTTTTGTTCGGTTCCTTTTAGATTCACGTTCAAGGGTGGGTTTTGTCGTCGGTAGAAATGACTGGCAGATGCTCCAATTAACAGAAGTTACAAGTGACCTTTATTATACAAAACTTCGTTCGGAAATTTATTCCTATCATGTCCTAGGGATGTATTATTTTAACATGCCCATCTTTCGCAATTGGGAATGGGAAAACGGACTAGGGGTGGGTTTTACTTCAGCGGATTGGAACCTTTGGGGTTACTCCATTGGAGAAGCCGCCCCCAACACGAGATACTACAACCAGAGGGGAAGGCTTAGAGGGAGTGGACTTGCCTACCGTGTAGAAACTGCCATCAATCGTAGGTTATACGAAGATACTTTTTTTCAAATTGGACTTGGATACCACCACGTCGCCATTGATAAGTTTAGCGGGAACTACAACGGGGAGTTGTCTAGTTTTTATATACGAGCAGATGGAAAGGTCGGGGTGATCGATGACACGAGAATCATTGATGCCACTGTGAGCACTGCACAAACTTTTAGAAGGTTGGATATGAATTCGGGATCATGGGTTCTTTATTTTTCAGTGTTCCAAAGGTTTTTAGATTGACGATCCTTCCTGATAAGTATCATGCTTTAAGAAAATTACATGAAATCCTCTAAAATCATTACCATTGGCATCAAAGAACTGGCTCACCAAAAAGTCATCCTTGCCGCTTGGTATAACTTTCTAAAAGAAAACTTCGATGCAAAAAAAGTGACTGCGGAAGAATTTACCCAGTATCTACAAGCACATGTGATGTATGATTTGGACAAAGATCAAATTGAGTTGATGTTGTCTGGATCGGAACCTCTTTTAGAAGATTTCAAAAAGTCTATTTTTGGATGAACCTCCAAATCTTCGGAACTAAAAAATGCAAAGACACTAAGAAGGCGCAGTTGTTCTTCCAGGAACGACGTGTGAATTTTCAGTTTATCAATCTCCAAGAAAAAGAAATGAGCAAAGGGGAACTCAGATCCATCTTAGGAAGTGTAAATTTGGATGATTTGATTGATACAGAATCTAAAGTTTACGAAGACAAAAATCTAAAATACATGTTATACGATAAAGAAGAGGCCTTACTGACGAACCCCCTCCTCTTCAAAACACCAATCGTAAGAGATGGCAAACGCGCCACCATTGGATTTGTCCCAGAAATTTGGAAACAGTGGATTTTAGAATCTAAAAAATAAATGCTCGAAACAATCGTTGAAACCGTAATTCACAAACCTGTGAAGGATGTATTCTTATATGTCCGCAATATGGAAAACCAAAGTTTATACAATTCGAGTATTGTTTCTTCGAAAGTTATCAACGAAGAACGAACAGAATATCAAGTCAAAATAGATTTAGGGATTCTCAATTTAACAGAAACATATACAATTCAAGAAATCATAGAAAACAAACTGATTGTTGCTAGTTGTAAATCGAATGCGATGACATTTACCGATAGTTACGAATTTTCTGATTCTAATGGTAGCTGCCTATTGACTGTCAAAGACAAAATGGAACTTCAAGGACTTTTTAAACTGAGTGAAGGTCTTGTAAAAATGAATCTAAAAACTCAGATGTATCAAAACTTATCTTCTTTAAAAAAAATCCTAGAATCTTAAACGTTAACTCCCTTCTTTTTTCTGTTTCGAGAAAGTCTTCACTACATCTGGCAAAAACGGGAGAGAACTATTGATCCGATGCATTTCCAATGCAGGCCTTGCGGGAATTCCAAAATATACTGTTTTTTCTTTGGAATCTTCTGCTAGTCCGGAAAGTCCCAAAAGGATGGATCCCTTTTTCATCGTTAGGTGCTCTGCAACTGCTGATTGGCCAGCCAAAAAACATCCATCTTCAATGGTTACTGATCCTGCAAGAACAGTTGCTCCCGCTATGTATACATAATTTCCCACACGACAGTTATGGCCCACATGTACATGGTCATCAAATTTTGTAAAATTTCCAATGGTTGTAGATTCCAGAGCCGCTCTATCTACCGTACAATGTGCACCCATTTCTACATCGTCACCAATCAGAACATTTCCAATTTGGGGTACTTTATAACGTACACCCCCGTAATCATAAAAACCAAAACCATCGGCTCCAATCACTGTATTAGAATGGATCAAATTTCTTTTTCCTAACTTACAATTGTAATAAACCACCACCCCTGATTTGATAACTGTTTCTTCACCGACCTCCACGTTTGGTTCCAAAACTACATTAGGATGAATGACGGCCCGATCACCGATAACTACATTTTCTTGAATGACAGCAAAATCCATAATGGTAACATCATTGCCAAGTTTGGCGGTAGGATGAACACTTGCTTTCGAAGAAATAGAAACGTCTTGTTTAGGTTTTTTTTCAAATAAAGAAATGACTTGAATGAATTTTACCTTGGAACCTTCTTCGGGAACAATAATGGCATTGGGAAAATGAGAAGCTAAAGAATCAATGGTAAGAGCAATTTTGACATCAGCTGATTTTTTGTGTTTGGCCAAATACTTTTTAGAAGCCACATAATAAATGCTATTGGGGTCTACTGGTGTGTGGTGTTCCAAATCTTTGATACCACTAATTTCCAAATCACCAGAACCGGTGAAACTCGCACCTAATTGTTCAGCCAAATCTTTCAGTTTCATTGATATACCTTAGACTTGAAAACTACTTGGAAGGGACATATTTCAATCACAAATTTAAAATCTATCGTATTGGAATTTTCCAAACATCCGATGATCATTATATGTACTACCAAAAACTACAAAAGAGCCTTCGTTTGCTTTTGTTAACTTACACTGTTCAATATTTTTTGTTCGCAAATGGGTTGGTAGCACAGGAAGGTGTGGTTTTCGAAAATCCATATAAAAAAACGGAAAATCCGTCCGAACAAAAAACGTTCACTATTTACTTTGCAAAAAATTCTTCCAAAATATCGAAAGCGGATTTGGCCCGTTTACAAACTACTGCCGATTTTTTAAACCAAAATAGAAATTATGAAGTTGATATTCATGCCCATGCCAATGAAGGAAAAAACGCAGCATCGGATGTAACTGTTAGTGAAAAAAGATCATTAGAAGTGGAACGTTTTTTTCTAATTCATTTTGTGGAACCAAACCAAATTAGAAGGTTGTTTTTTGGAAACGCCAAATCTCCAAACAAAACCAAAGAACACCAAGCACTCAATAGGCGAGTGGAAATCAGCTTAAAACAAATTCAATAAGTAGTCCCTTTCCAATACTTTAAATCATCGATATCGTCGATATCAATAAGTTCATCAATTAAGGAAAAAGTTTTGTTTTCTTTTCTTATAGATTCGATGGTCAATGAAAGAACATCTTTTGTACTCCACGGAATGGAGTGAAATAAAAAAGGAGAAACTTCTTTCATTCCAAGTAAATAGTAACCTCCGTCTCGAGCAGGTCCGATCACAAAATCAGAGTCATCTAGTTTTCTGTAAGCATCAAACAAAATATTTTCTGTTAAAAAAGGACAGTCTGTTCCAATAATAAGGATTTTATTTGTCCCCCTTTGGAATTCTTTTTGGAAAGCCATTTTCATTTTAAAACCTAGGTCGCCAATTTCCTGAACTTCATAATCAAATCCAATTCCAAATTCATACGGTGGATTTTCTTTGGTATGATCCCAATACACGATTTTTTTAACATTAAGTTTGGATGTGACGGAAGTAGTGATATTTAGTAACTCAGAATATATGTCTAAGGTTTTTTCCTCTCCAATACTAACAGCAAGGCGAGTTTTTACCTTTCCCAGTTCAGGATGTTTGGCGAAGATAATTAACTTGTTTGAATCCATAAGAACCTAAAACTAAAATTGAAACCAACCAATGGATGTATACAAAATCACTATTCACATACAATCCATAAGATAAAAACGCAACAAAAGTCACAACCGCAACCAAACTTTTATTTTTTTGAATACTCAAAGCAAAAAACACCCAAGGAATCCAATACCAAGGATGGATCACGGGAGAAAACAAAAGGAACAAAGAATAAATCATTAAAAATCGGACAGGTAATTGAAAGTTTCGAAACAGATTCTTTTGATAACAAAAAAAATAAACGAAACTCAAAGTGAGAAAAGAAAGGATTCCTGAAAGATATTCACCTTGGAAAGGAATTAATATAGAATAGAAAATGGGTTCTACGAGTCCAGCAAATCGAAACGAATGGAAGAATAATCCTAACCCTGCAGTTCCTTGCATAACCAAATTAGAAAAAACTGTGAATTTCCAAACAACCAATGAACCAATTATAACGAACAAAAGACTAATCAATGTTTTTCGGCTTCCGCGTATCCCCAAAATAAAAAGGAAAGCATTAAACTTTATTTGAGTTAAAAAAAAGAAAGAAACAATGATTTTAAAAGTAGATTTAGACAAAAACAACAAAAGACAAACTGTAACCAAAAGAATTTCCGGATGCATTTGAGAGATTCCTTCCATGATGACAATAGGATTTCCAAAATATAACCAGAGCGAATCTTTCGAAAGTGCAGGGTATAATTTTCGAATGAGAAACAGATTCAAAATATCAAATAGGATGATTAAAATTTGGACTGCTAAGAAACTATTCTGAATGAAGGATCCAATGATGGTACCTAAAGCAAAAAAGCACTGAAGTAACAACGGATAAACAGAATAATAATTAGGACTATTCATTTTTAATAAAAGAAAATCCAAACCAAACGAATTTGTTTGTGCATATTCAGTTAGTTCTTGAGGTGTGTATAAATAAGGAGAAATCCCCTCTAAAAGTATTTTTGCATCAAAAAGATAACGATATATATCATCACTCCATACAGGTGTAACCCCAACCACCACCAGTCGTAAAAAAATCACATACAATACGAAAAAATGAAACTTATTCCCAAAAATAAATAGACCATCGATCAAAAAGTAAAAATAAATCGGTAGTATAAAAGAAATTAAAAGGACGATATATAAGTCGTTTCTGTTTCCAAAATGAACGAAACCGAAAAGCAAAATTGGATAAAGTATAAAAAGTATAATTTTTGTTAGTTTATCTGTTATGAACACTAAAGAGTAACAACCGAAAAAAAGTGTATAAAATTTTGATTCCCACGCGAATCGACATGGAAATGGTTCCCGATATTTTGGAAACACCTGCAAACCGCTTGCGGTAGTTCACAGAAATTTCAATTATATCCATTTTCATTTGAAGTGCTTTCACATGCATTTCAATATTCCAACCCCAAGTGGGATCTTCCATCTGCAAACGAACAAGGGAAGAATATCGCAAAATACGAAGTGGCCCCATATCCGTAAATTTTCGACGAAAAAAAACAAAAATCAAAAAACAGGTAAGTGCATTTCCAAAAATTTGAATGGGGGACAGAGCTCCTTTTTCGACAACACCAATGGTCCTAGAACCAATCACCAAATCGGCCTTGTTTGTTTCAATTTTTTGGATTAGTTTCTTTATATCCATCGGGTCATCAGATCCATCGGCATCACAGAAAAGAATATATTCCGGCTCTGGTTTTTTATTTTTGATCCAGTTGAGCGCAACGAGACAAGCATTTCCATAACCAATTTCGGGACAGTCCAAAGTAAAAATCCCCATTTTCCGAAGAATAACAGGTGTTTGATCCTTTGATGCATTATTCACTACAATAAAACTAGATTTTGGCAAACCAGAATTTTTGATTAAACCTGTTAACGCACGTTCAATGCCTTCTTCTTCGTCCCGAGCAGGAATGATACAAAGGATATTACTCACCTTTTTTTTCTACATTCCGCTTGAATAATTCTTCTAAAGGCGTGTCTTTTCTAGACTTTGTTTTTACTTGGTATAGAGACTCAATGACGAGAGAACTATGAGGGTATAATTCTTTTATCTTTTCTACTTTTTCTTTATATGGAGAAGTAAGATAACCTGACGACTGACTCATATAATCCGAAGTAACATTCTTCAAACGAACATGTGTTGCTTGGAAAAGATAAGAAACCACTGGAAGTTCGGTTTGTTTCAATGCCCAAACATAGACCTTCCCCGATGGAATTCGTGTATCATTTACTTTTTTTGCTTGAGGTGACCAAGTCCATTCCTGACCAATCGTTGATTCCGATTGAAAAATCGAATTTCCGTTTTTGTCCAAACCAACGATAGACAATCTGTAAAACCGCTCTGGGTCACCCGTTGTCACATGGTGGTCAGCGTTAGTATTTTTAATATGCACTTCGATGGTATTGTTATCTACTTTCCAACGAGAAAGAACAATGCCAGGTTTATAACCCAAACGAATTTGATCAGGATACAAATCGAATCTTTTCGGAACACCACCGCCAATAAACCCATGTTTGTGGGATGTTCGAATCTGTTTGTTTAGCGAAGCTTTGACAAAAGAACGACGAACTTCCGGTTGGTGGCAAGAAGAACAAGTTTGCTTGGAATGTGTGGCTTGTAACTCTGTCCCGGTTTGGAAAGAACAAACGAGTGATTCATTTAAAGTATAAGTTTCATTATGACAATCATAACAACGTTTTAATAATTGGTTACGATCAATTTTAATAGGGTGAGGAGGAGAAGTCCCACCGGTTCCACCTATCACATAACTTTCTTTTGTCTGCGAATCCACTCGTACATGGCAGGTGGCGCAGGTAACCCCTTCCTCCTTCATATCCGGATTAAAATTAGGATTTGGAATTTCTATAGGACGAAAATAATCTCCATTCCGTAGACCAGTGATGATGGTTTCTCTTTGGTTTTGAACGGGGATATGACAGTTCAAACAAATCCATTTAGGAGAACTCGGTTTTGCAAGTTCTGATTGGAATTGGATATCAGTAAGGGCATTAGCATGGGTAGAACGTTGCCATTCCTCATAAATTTCCGTATGGCAGTTCCCACAATTTTTGGCCGTAGGAGCCCCGACTCCTTTTAAATCAGGAAGATTTTCAATTGGTTTGGCCCAAATTTTACCAGGAAACACTTGTTCGATGGGAACCTCTCTTTGGTTCAGATAAAGAAATCCTCCAATCCCGAAAACGATTAATACCAAAAGGAGGATAAGTAAATTTCGTTTCAATTTTTAATTTCCAGTTTCCAACGGAAGTTTTGGATCATTTGACCATTCCCACATTGAGCCCGCATAGTTGTATGCATTATATCCATAAGTGCGAAGGATTCCAACCACAAAAGCGGAACGAACCCCGCCTGTACAATAGGCTACAATGGGTTTTTCTTTTTGAATGCCTAACTGTTTTAAATAAACTTCAACTTCTGATTTTGATTTAATATTCCCTTTAGAATCGAACAACTCTTGGTAGAAAAAAGATTTAGCACCTGGAATGTGCCCTCCTCTAGATTCACCGTATGGCGTTGCCCCAGTGAACTCTCTCGGTTCTCTTGTATCCAAAATTTGGTGTTGTTTCGATGGTAATCCCTTTAATATTTCATCTTTAAAAATGGCTGCCGATACAAGGGTTTTGTCTTTTGCTAATGGCAAGTTGATTGCCAAAGTCTCTGGTTTAGGATTTGTTTTTTTCTGGATTTGTTTTTCATAAGAGGAATATCCCCCATCAATCCAATAGGATTGTTTGAATCCGGCTTCCCGAAGACTCCAAACAATTCGCCCTTCTTCTCCCCAACCAGAATTCCCATCACCTAACACAAGAATATTATCATCTTGTTTAATCCCTAAATCATTTATTTTTTTACGAACGATCTTTAGTTCTAATAATTCACCCTTATGTGGGGCATCAGTGCGAGAAAGATCTTCCCAAGATAAAACAACTGCTCCTGAAACTTTGTTTTTCAAACGAGGCAATGCAGAACGAGTATCTAGAATTTTATATTTCGGAAGGGAGAGGGCTGATTCAGCTGAGAGAAACCAAGGAGCATCTACTAGTTTTGCTGCCCGTACAGAAGGCCCAGCGCTTGGTTCTTCGAAGAATGCTCCCAGAAGAGAGAAAAAAAATAGATAGATTCCGTAACAACGTAGTACTTTCACGAAAATTCCCCCGAATTTATAAAGTCTTTCTCTTTTAAGACGAAATATCGTCAATAAAATAAATATTTCATCCAATAAAGCGAATTTTTCTTGATAGAAGCAACCCTCCTCGTACTTTGGAATGGAATGGAGGGCAATATGAAAATTGGTTATTATCCGGACGTGGTCAATGAAAATGTCACAAGGATTGTCGCCTCGACTGTCGTATTCCTTGGTGTTTTTGCGATTCTTTTTCCGAACCCTTATGTGCTCGCACTTTTATTTGCCGGGTTTACTTTGCGTTTGAGTTACGGACCAAAGTTTGAACCGTTTGCTTTTTTTACTTCTAGATACTTGGTCCCATGGCTCGGAATTTCTTTTGTAGCCACAGCAGGACCACCCAAACGATTTGCGCAGCTCATTGGATTTTTATTTAGCGTCGGTGCCATTGTGTTTTTTGTTTTGGATCTAAGATTGGCTTACCAAATCACTTTAGCGACTCTCGTTTTTTTTGCATCACTCGAATCTTTTTTAGGATGGTGTGCTGGTTGTTTTGCATTTGGTCTACTGATGAAACTAGGAGTGATTCCGAAAGAAATCTGTGAAAGATGTAACAATCTAAATTTTAATAAATAGTTTTTGTTAAGACATTGTTACAATGGATTCTATTCATAAGTATTTCCTTGGTTACCATTCTTTTTCTATGGATGGTAACCCTTCCTAAATCTTTTTTTAAAAAATACAAAACAGAAATTTTTCTCATCGGCCTTAGCCTTCGTGTTATATTTATTTTTCTTCCTCCAGTTTGGGAAGACGATTGGGCGAGATATTTATGGGAAGGAAATTTTATTCGAAACGGAGAGTCTCCTTATGAAATAGCTCCTGAAATTTCATTTCAAAAATCTAACTTAAGTGAAATAGAAACAGAAATTTTATCGCAAATCAACCATCCTGATTGGACAACGATTTACACACCTTTTGTTTTGCTCTATTTTGCCTTATTTTCTCCAGGTTTTTCAGGAATTTTTTTAAAACTTAGTTATCTTATTTTAGAAACATTTAGTTTTTTATTATATTCGAGAGGTAAACCCTTCAAGTTTCCACTCCTGTATTGGATTTTTCCAATTTTAATCAAAGAAGTATATTTAAATTATCATTTTGAAATATTGATTCTTTCTCTTTTTTGGATTTTTTTAAATACAATCAAAAATAAAAGATATTCCCTTTCGAGTTTTATCTTTGGTCTCATCGTTCACATTAAATTCTTTTCTCTATTCTATTTTATGTATCTGATCCAAAATATACCATTCAAAACTTGGAAAAGGGATTGGAAAGAATGCCTAATGATTGGTTTGTCTTTTGTTTTAGGATTTTTTATTTTTTATTTCATCTACTACTTAATTTTTCCAAATTCAAACGACTTTGGATTTACCAACTTACTAAGATTTGGTGGATTTTTCAAATTCAACCAGTTTTATGAACCATTCTGGAAAATATTTGGGGCCGCGAATCTAAGAACATTTCCACTAGTGATATTTTTGGCTACTATGCTAATTTTCCTATTCATCAACCTTGAAAAGAAAAATCGATTCCGCAAATTCGAATCCATCTCCCGAAAATTAGATTTATATTTTTTATTTGGATACCTCTCTTTATGTTTACTCCCCGTATACAACCCTTGGTATTTTTTAATCCTTCTTCCGATCCTAGTCACTTCCAAGTCAGAAAGAATATTTCCATGGATTTTGGTATCACTCCCCCAATTATCTTACTTCACATCTGTCCGTTTGGGACTTGAATTTACCTATTTCTATGAAATCCCAAACTCCATCCTCTTGTTTGAAGCCTCAATATCCTTAATCTGCCTCACCTGGTATTTTAGACAAATATTCATTTTACTTTACAAAATATCCAATATATCAAACATAGCCCCTAAGGGAAGTATTGGGTATGGAAACAGAAATTGAAAGTTTTTCTGCCACAACAGAAAACGAAAGAAATGTCGATGAAGTGCTAACGGTTGTCCTTGGGGAAACCTTAAAACGCAGAAGGTTAGAACTAGGTTTATCCATGGAAAAACTTTCTCAGCTGTCAACCGTTAGTCGAGGAATGCTAGGACTCATCGAGTCAGGAAAAACCACACCCAGTATTGGGATCTTATGGAAATTATCAAAATCACTTCGGATTCCCATCGGAGAAATGATCCCTGATCTTTTTGCCCAGTCCCCACGGTTTATCGGATCCAACGAAGGCAAACGCTGGATTTCCGCTAAAAATACAGCAGAATCAAGGGTTTTTTACCAAGAAGAAAGAGATCGTTTGAGTCTTGTCGAATGGAAACTGACACAAGGAAAGATCTCCCAGTTCGGCCACTTACCAACTGCTTTTGATATCAAAATCTACCAAGTTTCCGGAAAAATAAAAATCAAATTAAAAACCAAAGAAATCATTTTGGAACCAGCAGACAGTGCCTTCTTTCCCATTGCGGAACTAGAATTCATTGAAAATGAATTCAGCGAAGAATCTAAATTTCTTTGGATCGCGTCCAAAAAGGCTCGGTAAAATAAGGAAGTTTTCTTGGAACCAAGAATTTCTAAAAAAAAAGGAAAGGCCAAAAAGATGCACATCTCGTGAATATATTGAACAATATATAAGATATTAAGTTCAATATATAAGATTTACTGTTTTTTGTTCCGACCCCCTTTTTCAGACTGACCTTACCATGTTTCCTAACTCTGGTGCAACCCCTACAGGGGGGAAACGGGAATAAAATCTAAGGATTAACAAATGAAAACCAATCTACTAACCAAGTCGATTGCTCTTATTACCGCGGGGTTCATCGGAGCCTGCGGTGGAGCCAAAAATAACGACACACGAAACCTGCTACTGGCAGCCCTTGCCCTCTCTTCAGGAATTAAGGTCAATAGTGCAGCCGAGTTAGCAAAAGAGTCTAACGACGATTATAATCTAAATGAATATGGACTCATCACTCCTTCTACATTAGGAAAATGGGTGAATAATTGGTCTGGAACTAAACCTGCTGGTATCAACGGTAAATTAGTCATCTTACAAAACGGTGCTAGTGCCACTTCTGGAAAAGAATACATCGCTGGAAACGGAAATGACGTTGTTGTGTATTCCTTTACTTTCGCTGATGGAGCCAGTGCCTTAGACGGTGGCGATGGTTTTAGCCAAAAACGAAGCAGTGGACTAAGTGATACAGTTTCTATCATTGCGAATGGAACTAAAGTGGATGCCATTCTCAATCGTTACGGAATTGATCCAAACAATGACCTAGTTGTCTTTGTTTCTTCTGCCAATGCAAACAGTCACGTCCAAGGAACACTTCGGGGATTTTATACCTTCCGTTATTGGGGATTTGATCATAAAAATCTTGCCTTCTTAAATGGAACTCTTCCTCGTCTTGCAGTAACAGATGGAAACTTTGTTCCTTTCAGTTCTACAACAAACACTCCTCCAAGTTACTCCAACCGTTACAGTGTAAAATCTCTTCGAGTTGATAACACCATTCTTATGTTACCAGTAGAAGATGTCATCACTGCAGCAAAAAATCCTAACAATGTTACTATTTCCGGACTTACTTCAAGTGTATTTATCTCAGATGCTAGATCTTCTTCTGGAAGTAGCAACGAGTATAATGGTGTAATCAAAAGTACAACTTCGGAAGTTTCAGGTAAATATGTTGGCTTTGAAGGTCGCATCAAAGGAGCTAAAGAACTTAAATGGACAGATTTACTCGATACAGAATTTCGATTCAAATCCAAAGCTGATCTAAAAGCATATTATGCCGGTAAAGGTTACCAAGAAGGCCAAACAGCCATCCAACTTTGCCGAACAAATAACAGATCGCAGGTGACTGGATTTTCATACATTGCCATTCTCGGATACCCATCTACTTATTATGATGGAAGTTGGATTGAATGGGGTAGTTTAACGGGTGGTGGACCTGCTCCAAAACTACCGCCTGATTCTCCATACCGTACGGATCTTCCAGAAGTATCTGAAGTGATCACTTACAATGTGGCTGGTGACGTAGATCCAAATTTACCAACTAACTTAAATACATTTGCAACTACTTCAAGAAAAATCATAGAAGAAGACAAAGCTTACAAACGTTAAAAGAAAATTTAAAACAGAGAGGGATGTTCCAACGTCCCTCTTTTAAAAATATAAAAATCGATTCGCAGGGAAAGTTATATGAAGAACATAATAACATTTTTAATTTTTAATCTACTTTTGATCTCATCCTCCTTCGCCTCTGGAGGGATTGGTGGTGGTGGTATCGCAAATATCCCACAAGGGCAAGATAGAGAAAAATACCATTTAGGAAAAGCAGTCTATAATCAAGATCTGACTTTAGAGAAACAACCGAATGTAAAATTGATCGAACAAGAAGAACGATTGGAATACTTACAAGGAAGTTTGCCAAATACAGAAAAAAGAAGGGTAAATCTTCCTGATTTTGCGGGGAAATTGACAGAAGAACAAATCACAGCACTTGAATACTTTGTTCAAGTTAGATTTAATGTGAAACTTCCAGAGAAGAAGAAGGAATAAACAATGAAATCTTTCTTTAACTTTTTAAAATACATATCATTTTTATCCGTTTTTGTTACACCAAGTATTTACGCACAACAAGCTTGGGCACCATACGAAAGACAACTTTGGGTACGGCCTGTTTTCATTCACTCTGAATACGACAGTGCATTCCTCGCCGGACAAAAAGCAAAATACGATGATAACGTTCGTTTGTCGGTTGCTAACTTAGCCCTAGAATACGGAATCACAGATCGCCTCACCGTAGATTTTACATTTGGGTTTGGAAAATTAGGTCGTCATCGAGTTTTTAATCGGTATTTGGGTTTACAACAAACTCCCGATGTTCCCGATAAATATGGATTTATGGATACAAGATTTGGAATCCGTTACAAAATTTTGGACGAATTCGATTCTAAATACCGCTTCATGCCAACCATCTCCCTTCGTATTGGCGGGATCAAAAAAGGAGATTATGATAGAAACCCTCAGTCCCTGGGTGATGGCGCCAGTGGTGGAGAGGTGAATCTTTATTTAGCTAAAGATTTTGGAATCTGGGGATTAGGTGGACTTGGAGAGTTTTCCTACCGAAAAAGAGAAAACCCAGTTCCTGATGATATCTTGTATTACTCAGCCTTTTACAAACGTTTTTTTGAATCTTTGTTTTTGACTGTTGGTCTCCGGGGGCAAGTAGGGCAAGGTGGTTATGCTTATGCCGATCCAAGGCAAGAACCACCATGGAACATGACTCGTTTCCCACAACCTTCCGTTTATGGAGTAAATCCTTATGATGTTTACGTACAAAATGAACGGCCTGCATGGGGAAGAAAAGAGGATTTTCATAATGCGGAAGTTGGCTTAAGTTATCAGGATAGTTTTGGAAACTTCTATACCTTATTCTACTCAGAAACAATTGCAGGTTATAACACTGCAAGATTAAAAACTGTGGGATTTGCAGCAACACTCCCATACAATCTTTAAGGGTAATCCAATGAAATTAAAATATCTAACATTAATTAGTCTAATTTTCATTCAACTGATCGGTTGTAAAGGTCTGCCGGAGTATTTGTTTTTACCACAAAGTTTCAAACTGGATTTAACCCCATTTTTGTTTCGTGTGTATTCTCCAGCGGAACTGGCAACTCTATCCAATTCCGATTTTAATCTAAACGATAGTGGACTCATCACTTCGACAAAATTTTCTAGATTTTTGTCTAATTGGTCGAACAACCGCCCCGCCGGTGTCTCAGGAAATTTGGTTATTTTTCAAGTCCAAACTTCTGGATCTAGCGGTCGTTACGTGTTCTTTGACGGGAAACAAACCTTTGCTTATCCCATAGCCAATTTACCAGAAGTATTAGCAGATACTCGAGATGATGGAGTTTTGGCTGTCGATGGAATTGTTCCCAAAGGAAAAAAAATTACAGACCTACTTACTAATTACGGGATTGATCCGGCAATTGATTATGTAGTGTTTGCCCAAGACACTTCTTCCCTTGCCAATCTTTCATCGGCAACTTTTGCTTATTATACCCTACTCTATTGGGGTTATCCAAAGGAAAGGTTAGCGGTTTTAAATGGATCCATTGCAGATTTAACGGCTTCAAATGCAATATTCACCACACCTTCTTTTACTTATACCAATAGTAACCGCGGGAATGGAACAAAAACCCTTTACCGAGATCATACTGTCTTACAACTAACGATTGGCGATTTAATCCATGCGATAAAAAATGGAAACACCAATTTTGAAGAAGTAGACCCTCTTCCGTTGGAAGGTTTTTATATCATTGATGGAAGACCAAATGCCGCGTATACAGGAACGGCAAACTCTACGGCCTCCGGTTCCAAATATGCAAACTGTACAACAAAAACAAATTCAACATTTGTGAGTAATACTTGTTTGGTGACTTATGAAGGTAGGATTAAATCTGCTTCCAATTTAGTACCCACCGATTTATATGATGGAACTACATTTCAGTTTAAATCTTTTACCCAGTTACAAACCTATTTGAATAACACTGGATACCAATCAGGAAAACAAATTTATGTTTATGGAGAAGATGCTACGAAAGGTTCCCTCGTCTGGTTTATCCTTCATCAAGTTCTAGGAAAACCAACACGGTTGTATGAAGGTGGTTGGAGGCAGTATGGTGCACTTGGACTTCGAACTCCGGCTTCTGGATCTAGCCCAAGTGCCATTAGTCAACCTGCTTCGTATTGGAGGACTGACATTGCCACACTTTCCGAAAGTAATACGGCGAATGCAGATGCCAATGTTCCGAATTACCAATTAGATGTTGCAAGACAGTTCATCAAATCAGCAAACAAAATTAGAGTAGAAGACAAATCTTTTTTACGAGGGTCGTCTTCGGCTGCTGCTGCAAGCGGTGGAGGTGGTGCTCCCTCTGGTGGTGGAGGAAATGCTTGCGGTGGATAATAGACTTTTATAGATTCATCTTAACGTGAATTATCAATCTTTCCAACTTACGAACATTATTCTCTCTTTTCTTTTGTTCGTAAGTTGTTCGGATTCACAGTTTTTAGAATCACATTGGAACCATCCCATTTCCGCACAAGGAACTCCTCCTTCTGATTTCCCTGCTTTAGAAAGAAACTTAAACCCCAAGTCCTGTGGCACTTGCCATCAGAATCAGTTCCAAAATTGGGAAAAAAGTTTTCATGCAAAATCGATAAGTCCTGGATTTTTATGGCAAAAGGAAATTTTTACAAAGGAAGAATACAAATCTTGTTTGAATTGCCATTCTCCTTTAGCAGAAACAAAATCAGAGATTGATTCAAACTTTCAAACTCCGGAAATCATAAGTTCAAAATCTCACAACTTTCCCGATGGTATCGATAACCCGTCCATTCTATGTGCTTCTTGTCATATTAGAAACCAAATTCGTTTTGGCCCTCCTCCAAAAATAAATAAAAAAATAGAACAAAACTCAGGAAGAATTCCACATAACAGTTATGTTGTGAAAGAAAAATTTGAATCTTCTGAGTTTTGTAAGTCCTGCCATGAAAGTAAAGAAACAGGTGTCCGTCTGAATGGGAAACGTCTCATGGAAGTTTATACAGAATGGGAAGGGAGTTCTTATGCAAAAGATGGAATCCAATGCCAAAACTGTCATATGCCCGACAGGGAACATTCTTGGAAGGGGATCCACGATAAGGATTTTGTCCAAAACTCGTTAGAACCCAAATGGGAAGTAAAAAAAAATAATGGTGTCTACCAAATCAAAGCGGAACTAAAAAATCGAGGAGTGGGCCATAACTTTCCTACCTACCTTGTCCCTAAAGTTTATTTACGTTTTTTCGCAAGTTTAAAAAGCCAAAATTCACGAATCCTCCTAGAAGAATCAATTGTTGGAAGAGTAGTCAACACGAACCTAACAGAAGAATACTTAGATACGAGAATCAAACCAAATGATTCTTATAAAATTAGTTTTGATTACAAACCAAATGAAAATTTGGTTACCGAATTGATTTGGGAAATTGAAGTAGATCCCGATGAACAGTATGTGCGAAGTTTTGAAGAAGAATTAAAAAATAGAGCCGGAACACTTTCATACCATTCCAAAAAACAATTACAAGAGTCCTTATATGAAAAAAAGAACTCTCGTTATATACTTTTTACTTTGAGTTGGAAAGTGCCTGTTTCACTTCGACAATAATATCATCGATATGTTCTAATCCGACAGAAACTCGAATTAAACCCGGCAAAATACCAACCGCGACTCTTTCTGCTTCTGTTAATTTAGAATGAGTTGTGGATGTTGGATGAGTCACAGTGGTTCTAGTATCACCCAAATTGGCAGTCAGTGAAAACCATTTTAATGCATCTAAAAACTTTCTAGCCCGATCAACCCCACCTTTGATTACAAAAGAAACAATCCCACCACCAGATTTCATTTGTTTTTTAGCTATCGCATAACCAGGATCATTTGGCAAAAATGGGTATCGAACAAGTTCCACATCTTGTGATTGTTCTAAAAATTCAGCTAACTTCATTGCATTTTCAGAATGCCTATCCATTCTTACAGCAAGAGTTTCCAAACTTTTAGAGATAATCCACGCATTCATTGGTGACAAGGATGGGCCTGTATTACGAGCCATATACCGAATGGGTTGGATGAATTCTTTTTTACCCAAAATAATTCCTGCGATTACTCTTCCTTGCCCATCCAAATATTTGGTTGCCGAATGGATCACTATATCTGCACCAAAGTCAGCAGGTCTTTGGATATAAGGAGAACAAAAACAATTGTCTACAATGAGAATGGCTTTTTTCTTTTTACATAAAGCAGAAACCCATGCCAAATCCACAATATCAAGCCCAGGATTCGAGGGTGTTTCAATGTATACTATTTTCGTATTTTCTTGAAAGGCTTCTTCCCATAACTCAGGTTTGTTGATGTCTACGTAAGTTGTCGTCACTCCAAATCTCGGTAATATGTTTGCAAAAATTTGATGGGTGGAACCAAAAATGGCGCGTGCCGATACGATATGATCACCTGACTTCACAAGTCCAAACACAGAAGTAAACACAGCTGACATTCCAGAAGCTGTGGCTAATCCATCTTCTGTATGTTCCAAAGAACACATTTTATCTATTAACTCAGTAGTATTGGGATTGGAAAATCTTGTGTATTGATTTCCTGTTACTTCTTCTGCAAAAAGTGCTCTCGCATGTTCCGCATCATCAAAAACAAAACTGGAAGTTAAAAATAGTGGGGTGGAATGTTCTTTTTCCCCGGTTCGTTTGGTTTGGATGCGGATGGCGTCAGTTTCAAAGTGTTCAAACATATCTTCTACCAAGGTCGGGAATGAACCTCCGAATTCATCATTTTTTTTGGAAAATATCTGCTATAGAATCGGAATTAAACCAATATAACAGAATTTTTAAGAAATTTCTGCAATTTTACCGTCAATCATATGAACACGCCGGCTGGCAAGGCCCGCATAATCAGGATCATGCGTAACAAAAAGAATTGTAGTTCCATCCTCTTTGTTGATCCTTTTAAAAATTTCCATCACCTTATCTCCGTTAATTGTATCTAAATTTCCCGTTGGTTCATCTGCAAAAAGAAACTTCGGTTTTTGTACAAGTGCACGAGCAATGGCAACTCGTTGCCCTTCCCCACCAGACATCTGGCTTGGGAACTTGTCTTTACAATGCAAAACGGAAAAACTTTCCATCAAATGAAGTGCATAGTTTTCAATAGTTTTATGTGTCCCTGTTTTTCGAGCGGGCATAGTTATATTTTCGAGGCCGGTTAGTTCAGGAAGTAAGTAATGGAACTGGAAAACAAAACCGATGGATAAATTTCTTAAACTATGGACTTCTTTACTTCCCATCTTTTGGAGAGAGTTTCCATTGATTTTCACGTCCCCACTTGTTGGGTTGTCAAGCCCACTTACAATGTATAATAATGTGGATTTTCCTGATCCTGATTTTCCAGTCAGAGCCACAAAATCACCCATAGTAATTTCTAAGGAAACATCTTTAAGTATATCTTGTGGTGGTTCTCCAAAAGATTTAAAAATATGTTTTGCTTCGATTCCGAACATTTAGGTCGCTCCTCGAATGATATCAACAGGAGAAAGACGGCTTGCCATACGAGCAGGAATATAACTGGCAATAGACGAACTCAGAACAGCAATACAAAAACCTTTGAGGTAAATCATCCAGTCCCAGGATACCATCATGGTTTTCATCAGTGCCTTTGAATTTTGTTTTGGATCTCCGATGGGAATTCCATCAATATAATAACATCCGAGAATCCCAACTAAGATTCCAATGACCGCACCCAAAGTTCCTAAAAACAATCCTTGGAAAATAAAAAGTTGGATTGTATCCTTTTCATCGAAACCTATCGAACGAAGGATGGCTACTTCCTTTTTCTTTTGATTCACTACCATATTTAAAATATTATAAATCCCAAAAGCTACCACTAGGATGATCGTAAAGGTTGTAGAATTACGCACAATATCTTGAGTTCGGAATACTTGCAAAATACTAGCATTCACTTCGTCCCAACTTTCCACCTTGTCTTTACTAAAGTATCTTAAGTCTTCTGCAATTTCTTTTGCAGCCCGAATGTCTTTAATTTTGACGATGATTTGAGAAATTTCACCACTTGACTTTGTAATACTTTGTACGGAGGAAAGTGAGGAGTATACAATCACTTCATCGATGAGTCGATTTCCTGTACTCAAAATTCCAACTACTTTCACAGGAATTAAATTTGTTCCAGGAATATAAACAGAAATGGTATCACCCATTTTGGCCCCGAGTTTATTAAGAACACCTTCCCCCATTATGGCAAGGGAAGATCCGCGAGACAAGTCAGACAATTTTCCTTCAACGATATAGTCGCTTAAGTTTGTGACTTTGGGTTGGATATTTGGATCCACACCAACAAACCTAGCTGGTGCGGTAGCCTCTCCATTCACAAAAATAACTTCTTTTGACAATTGGGGAGCAAAAGAAAGAATTCGATGGTCATTGGAAAGTTTATCCATCCACCCAAGAACATTCGTTAACTGAGAATGATCGGTTCGACCCGATGGAGGAGACAACCATCGAACGATTTTATCTTTAAAAAAAACATCTTCAAAGGTTCGTTCAGAAATAAGTTCGTCTCTTGGTGAAATTTTTATTTGCCCATCGGAATTCACTAACTGGTCAGTGATGACTGCTTGGAATCCTAACATAATACCCGAAAATACAATATAACCGGCAGTCCCAAGAACAATTCCAATCAAAGTTAGAATTGATTGTTGTGGTCTTGAAAATATTTGTCTGATCGCAAGGAAAAACATCTTAGTTTTTTACCAATACTTCGTCGCCTTCTTTCAAATCTCCTTGGATAAGCTCACCAAACTCTGAATTGATGGCACCAATTCGTATTTCAATTTTATCTTTGTTGCCATCTCGAATACGAGTTACTTTTCCCCTATCTACGGCGACTAATGGAACTAGTACGACATTTTCTTTAGAGGAAACTTCGATGGCAACATCTGTTGTCATATCCGGCAAAATACCATCAGGCAGTTCTTCTGCTTCAATCCGAACCAAAAACTGTCCGTTAGATGGATAAATTCTTTCGACTTTCCCTTTATAGATATTTCCTCTAATGGATTCAAAACTAAGTTGTACACTCTGTCCGGGTTTGACACGTAAGGCAGATTCTTGGTCAAGAGCCACGGAAATATAAACCAATTTTAAGTTTTGGATTTCTAAGAGAGGAAGACCTGGCATAGCTGTTTCATTTTTTGCTACATTGAGTTTCGTTAAAGTTCCATCTAAAGGAGAACGAAAGGTAATACCCGAATCATTTGTAAGCAGGGCTTGGCCTTTTTTGACAATTTGACCTTCCTCTACAAAAATCTCACGGACGGAGGCAGCAATGCCAAACTTCAAACTAAAGTAGTCCAAAGGTTTCACCGTACCCAAAGCATAAACGGCTTCCACAAGGGATCCTTTTTCCACTAACATTCGGTTTGACTTAGAAGTTCTAAAGAAAAACGAAAAAACTAAAATTAGAATGATTACAAAAATTACGGAAATGAGATAAAGTTTTTTACGATCCATGATGACCAAATAACCACTGGTCGATAGGATTTGAAAATTCTTTTTCTAAGGAAAACTATCTCTTTACACAAAGACTAAAGGGAAAGTCCAAATACAAACTCACCTTCTCTATCTTTGGCGGGTTTATATTCCAAACACCTAACGTCCACAAATTGGCCTTTTTGCAATGTATCCAAAGAAATTGGATCAGCCAGACGTCCTTTGAGGTAATTGTCAGTCACAAACCTACCATCACTTTCGAGGATGGCTTCGTATTTTTTCCCAATTACAGATTCTGCATATTTCGTATGAAGTTCTGAGCTAAGGGACATCAAATCCAATACTCGACGTTTTTTTTCATCACCTGGAATGGGATCTCCAAACGATTCAGCGGATGTTCCTTTCCGAACCGAATAAGGAAATACATGTAATTTCGCAAATCCAAGTTCGACTAACAAATTCTTTGTTTCTTGAAACTCAGATTCTGTTTCGGAGGGAAATCCAACAATCACATCAGTTCCGAGGAATAAATTAGGAAGTTTTTCCTTTGCTAGTTCGATTCTTGTGCGGAAAGCATCGGGATGGTAAGTCCTACGCATGTCTTTCAATACTTTACGACTTCCACTTTGGATAGGTATGTGTAAAAATTTACAGAACCTAGGATGTTTCATTAAATCGAGTAATCCAGATCCTACGTCAGGTGGTTCTATGGAAGAAAGGCGAATGCGAGAGTATTCTAAGATTTTTAATATATCTTCCAAAAGATTCAGAAAACCTTTTTCTCCATTCTCCAACCGGTACCAACCAAGATTAACGCCGGTTAGCTGAATTTCACCAACCCCGTTATCTTGTAAGTATCTAACTTGATCGAGGACATCATTATAATTTCTACTGACACCAAGGCCCCGAGCGGCAGGAATTTTACAATAAGAACATTTCCTGTTACAACCGTCTTGGATTTTTAAATAAGCACGAGTATGGCCTTCTGGTAAAACATCCGAATAGGAAAACCTGTCAAAAGATAAGTTGGTTTCAATTTTTTTGCCTTCCCAATCCTCTAGGATTTTATAAGGAAGGGAACTTTTCTCTGTATTTCCAAATACTCCAAACACACCCGGAATATTCTGTAAAACTTCTTTATCTGTTTCCGCATAACATCCAGTCACATACACTTTAGCACCTGGATTGGTACGAATGGCATTCCGAATGATATTTCGATTTTTTACATCGGCTTTGTTTGTCACCGTACATGTATTCACAACAATGTATTCGGCTTTTTCTTCAGCATTTGCCAGAGAAAAACCTTTGTCTTTTAATACAGAGTACATACCATCGGTTTCAAAAAAATTCAACCGACAACCGAGTGTATGAAATTTAATTTTCAAAGTTCGTTTAGTGCTACAATCCGTTTAGAATTTTCTTTGATTGTATTACTTTCACCATTTAAGTCAGAAGCTTTTTGGATGCATTCTTTTGCTTCCGTCAAATAGGTGTTCGCTTGGGATTTTTTACCCAATTTTTTATTCGTTTTATAAAGTGACTCTTGGACAAGAGCCAAGTTATTCCAGATTTCAGGAGATTTTTGATTTAGAGAAGATGCCCAACGCAAACTCACATCTGCTTTATCATAATTTTTTAAATTATAATAAATCTTGCCTTCTAACTCTAACATTCGAAAGTCACTGGGACTTCCTGCTTTTGCTTTTTCGATTTGAGAAAGAGCAGTTTTGGATGCTCCTCTCTCCGAAAGTGCTAGAGCATAAAAATACCTAACTTCTGGATTTTGTGGGTATAAGGGAATGGTTTTTTCAGCAAGTTCTATCGCAGGTTTCCATTTTTTATGACGGGTTAGAATTGCAAGGCTTCCTTGTAAAAGGTCTTCATCGTCTGGTTTACGTTTTCTTGCTTCTAAAATGTTTTTATAAGAATTTTCAAAATCATTCAACTTATCATAGTTAAATGCCAGGAGTGCATAAAATTCATAAGATGACTTACCATCAGCCAAAAGACCTTTGACTAGTTCAATGGACTTGTTGTAATTTTTGACTTTATATTCATCCACAGCCTGAAAGTAAGCGGAACCAACTTGTTCCTTTTCTTGCGAATGGAGTGAAGTTACAAGTAAACAAGTAACAGCAAAAGAGAGAATCAAATGTTTCATAAAAGATCCGAAGGGACTGTAATGGAGTTCAAATTGACCGAATCTATCCTGGAATGATAGGGTTCGATGGGGTCCAGGTATAGGAAAACGCTTCCCCCTTTAGAAAGCAAGTAATGTTCGATATGTTCCTCGGTGATGATTTCTGAGTCTTCTGTGTATAAAATAGGGTTTTCGCCGGGACCTAGATGCACATGGAATTCTTGGGTGGGAAGGAAATCAGAAAGATTGAGGTAACCGGACCCAAAATAAAGTCCCGATTGGAAGTAGTATTTATAAAAAACTTTGACTTCTGGTAGGATGAGGTTCGGACGAATGTATCCCAATTCAATCCGCTCAATGGTTCCGACTGTTCGAATTTTCCGAAGTTGGAACCAAATTTTGCGGATAAAAAAATACGAAAACAGAAAGACGAGGGGAATGAGAATAGCCATTTCCGTTCGCCTTTCCGAAAGGCTCTCTAAACGAGAGCCAAATCTTTTTCCTCAGTGTTTGGTGAAGAACCATCATCTTTTTTAGGAGGTTCTTTGTACTCTGTCCAAGGAGTTTCCGAATACACAAGTTTACCTTCTACAAAATCAACTAAGATCTTTGTTGGGTTGTCATAAACTCCTTTCAAAGACTGCACTGCCATATAATCTTCCAATTCTCTTTGGAACACACGTCTGAGCGGACGAGCTCCATAGTTTTGGTCGTATCCAATGGTAGCAAAATGTTCTTTAGCCAATTGCGAAAGATCCACAAGCACTTTCTTTTCAGTCAAACGTTTGTTAAAGTCTTTTAACATGATATCCACAATGTTTACTATCTCTTCTTTTTTGAGAGGAGCAAAGTAAACCACCTCATCCACACGGTTGAGGAACTCTGGGTTAAAATGTTTTTTCAACTGTTCACGAGCTTGTTCGGCTTTATAAGATTCTCTTTCTTCTGCGAAGTCTTCAAAACCCAATCGTCCACCTTTCGAAATTTCTTTCGCAGCGATGTTCGATGTCATGATGATGATGGTATCGCGGAAGTTTACCTTACGACCTTTGGTGTCAGTTAAGTTCCCTTCTTCCATAATTTGAAGTAGGATATTAAAAAGATCATGGTGAGCCTTTTCAATTTCGTCAAGAAGCACCAAACTATATGGTTTTCTTCTGACAAACTCAGTGAGTTGGCCGCCATCATCATATCCTACGTATCCTGGAGGAGCTCCAATCAAACGGGATACAGCATGAGGTTCCATATATTCCGACATATCAATGCGGAGCATATTGTCTTCCGACCCAAACAGTTGTTCTGCGAGCGCCTTTGCAAGTTCCGTTTTACCCACACCCGTTGGCCCAAGGAAAATAAACGATCCTGTAGGACGTTTTTCACTTTTAAGGCCAGTGCGAGAACGTCTGACAGCACGTGCTACTTTTTCTATAGCATCAGTCTGACCAACGATACGATTTTTAATATCCCCTTCCAAGTTGAGAAGTTTTGTGTTCTCGGATTGTTCCATTTTTTTCAAAGGAATTCCTGTCCAAAGACTCACAACAGATAGAATGTCTTCTTCTTCAATGGATACGGCATAACCTTCCATACGTTCTTGCCATTGTTTGGTTTTTTCTTCTAATTGGCCTTTTTTACGATTCACTTCATCGCGAACAGCGGCTGCCTTTTCATACTCTTGGCTACGAACCAAATCTTCTTTTTTAACAGAAAGAGCTTTGATTTCTTCTTCAATTTCTTTGATTTCGTTTGGACGTTGGCAATTAGCTAAACGAGCTTTTGCTCCTGCCTCATCAATGATATCGATGGCTTTGTCTGGTAAAAAACGATCGTTGATATAACGGTGAGATAACTTCACTGCTTGTTCAATGGCTTTTTCCGAATAACGAACCTTATGGTGAGCTTCATATGCTTTTTTCAAACCATCAAGAATGAGGACTGCATCATCTACAGAAGGTTCAAGAACCTTTACCATTTGGAATCTTCTTTCCAAAGCAGAATCTTTTTCGATGTACTTACGGTATTCGTTATTTGTTGTCGCACCAATACATTGCAACTCCCCACGAGCAAGAGCTGGTTTTAAGATGTTTGCTGCATCCACCGCTCCTTCTGCCGCACCGGCTCCAATCAGAGTGTGCAACTCATCAATGAAGATGATGATATTTTGAGAAGTCACGATTTCTTTCATGATTTTTTTCAATCGTTCTTCAAATTCACCACGGTATTTCGTTCCGGCAATGAGACTTGCCAAATCAAGAGATAACACTCGTTTATCGAAAAGTAGATCTGGAACCAACTTTTCAATCACAGCTTGTGCAAGTCCCTCCACAATCGCCGTTTTTCCCACACCCGATTCTCCCACAAGGACTGGATTGTTTTTGGTTTTACGCGAAAGGATTTGGATGACACGTTCGATTTCTTTGGAACGACCAATGACCGGATCCAATTTTTTCTCACGAGCGAGTTGGGTTAGATCCCTTGCAAACTCATCCAAAATAGGAGTTTTGCTCTTTTCTTGTCTTGGAGCCGCTTGTTGTTGTGTTTGGCCTTGAGTCGCACCTTGTGTACCTGTCGTTCCGCCCACAGCACCAGAAGGCGGTGCCCCGAGAAGTCGTAAAATCTCAGATTTAATGACGTTATAATTTACGCTGAAAGAGGATAACGATCCACCTGCGATATTATTGTTATCGCGTAGTAATGCCAAAAGAATGTGTTCGGTTCCCACATAGTTATGTTTGAGGCGTTTTGCTTCCTCTTTAGAAACTTCGATCATTTTTTGGTACTTGTCTTGTCCTTGGCTTACATCCAAAAGCAAGGCACCAGAACCCTCACGAGTTCTTTTTTCGACTTCTTTGCGAAGTTCGTTTAAATTGATATTTAGATTCGTTAGAATCTTAATCGCGACAGAGTCCTCCTCCCGGAGAAGCCCAAGTAGAATGTGCTCAGGACCGATAAAATCGGAACCCAAACGTTTTGCCTCATCTTGGGCGATTTCGTTGATGACTCTTTTTGCTCTTTTTGTGAATTCCAACATGCCGCACCCTGCCTTTATTAATTAGACGAACGTTCTTTGTTCCCATCATAACCGTACCGGTTTAATAGGAGCCTAGTAAACCAAGAATTTTGTAAAACTTACGTTTTTGAATCACGGAAGCGTTCTTCCACGAAATTTTTACGACAATAACTCGGTCTTTTCCGATGTTTCTAGTTCTATGATCGGAGGAAGGAGCAAATTCTATACCAAATTCGAGAAGAGATTGTAATTTTGAAAAAAACTCAGAAACGGCTTCTGGCTCCACCGCAACCAGAAGAGAGTCCCTCCTCCCGGCCCCTAAATTGGTTGGACAGGAAGAAACAAAACCCAGTTCCGGGTGGTGTGCCCAATTTTCCTTTTGGAAAAAAAATCGGTAAATGGAGAGGTAATTTCCAAATCCGCTCTCATTTTTCTTTCTGCACCATTGCCCACCGGGAACGATTTTTTCAAAACGAATGTGATCTTCTGATCCCAAATAAAAACCCATCATAGATTCCGGATTTTCATTTCGTGTTTCCGTAGACAGAGACTGGTTTGGATAAAGAAAAAAGTCCATTTTATTATCCACTAACAGTTGTTTTGATTTCAATTCGGAAGGTTCGTAAAAGGGAAAAAGATTTGATTTGAGATTTCTTGTGATTCTTGTTCGTAAAGATAAAAGTGTTAAGGACTTTGGATTTTCTTTTACAAAGTTTTCTAAGGTTTGGATTTCTTTATCAGAAATTATTTTTTTATGATTTGGTTTGGGGTAATCAAAAACAGAAACACAGTGGATACAACCGAACTTACCGCTTTTACGAAACTGAGATTCTTTGGTTCCGCAAAAACGGCAAAAGCGCATTTTATGTAACGGGAGTTAGCTTTCCGGATACAATTCGATTTCTTTTGTGAGCCATGGAGGCAAGTTCCAAGTCATGTGTCACAAGAATTAAAGAAAACTTAAATTCGTTTTGGAGTTCTTTGATAAGGTCCATCAAATGGCGCGAGTTATCACGATCCAAATTCCCTGTAGGTTCATCTGCCAAGATGAGTTGCCTTCTTCCCACAAGTGCACGTGCCACACCGACTCTTGCGCTTTCACCACCGGAGAGTTGGGAAGGAAAACTTTCTGTTCTCTCCCCAAGCCCTACTTTTTGTAAAATTTCAATGGCTCGTTGTTTTGCTAAACTGGGATTCATCCTTGCAATCAGAAGTGGCATCATCACATTTTCTAATGCAGTAAAGTCTGGTAACAATAGATGTTGTTGGAAAATAAAAGAAATTTTTTCAGCACGAAAACTTTCTCTTTGTTTTTCGTTTAGATTTTTTAGGCTCACTCCGCAAACATCCACCTCACCGTCGTCAAACGAATCCATGGCCCCAAGGATATTCAGAAGTGTGGACTTCCCCACTCCCGAAGCTCCTTCCACAGAGACAATCTCACCAGGTAAAACTTCAAAATCAAGGCCGGAGATGATATGGTATCTATTGTCCACAACCTGGTAGTATTTTTCTAATTTGCGAACAGAAACAGTTGGTTTTACATTCATATCAGTCATTTCGTATTGTATCCACAGGGTTTAGATTGGCTGCCATACGCGCAGGGAAATATCCTGCAAGCCCAGAAAGGATGGTCGCTGCCGTTGTTACCATAAAAATAAAGGAAATATCGATATCCACAGGGATATGATCAAAGTAATAAATATCTTTGGGAACTAGTTCCACAGGATCCCAATCGCCTGGGTTGAGTAATCCTCCCACACCATTGATGATTTCAGAAATTGCATTGATGATGACTTCTAGCTGTGTCGCAATAAAAATTCCGGTCATCCCACCAACAAGGGAAGATAAAATTCCCACGATCATTGCGTTCAATGTAAAGATGAGAAGGATATCATTAGAAGCAAGACCAAGTGCTTTTAAGGTTCCAATGGATCTTCTTTTAGCACGAATGAGAGAGTGGACTGTTGCTACCATCCCGAGGGCCGCAAGAACGATAAAAAGAAAAACAATAATAGAAATGATTGTTTTTTCAAGTCGGAGTGCTGCCAAAAAGTTTTCTTGTTCTTCTGCGATGGTTCGAACAGACCAGGAAGTATCATCTTGGATTTTTTTATTCCAATTGTCTTCGTTTAACCGGGATAAGATTCTATGTTTGGTCAATTTCAAATCATCAAGGGAACGAACCTTAATGGCTACTTGGTTGACTGCACCTTTCATTTTAAAAAATTCTTGGGCTTGTGGAAGAGATAAAAACACAAACTTAGAATCATAATTATAATAACCTGTTTTAAAAAGTCCGGCCAAACGAAAGGTTTGAACGTTGACTTGAACCCCACGTTCCACAGTGAACCTTCCACCAGGAACAGCCATAGTGATTTCTCGACCTAGACCGTAACCATAGATGGCACTCATTTCTTTTCCTACTACTACCAATTTCTCAGTATTGATGGATTGGATTTTATCACGATCGTATTGCAATAACCTAGGAAAGTTGGGAAGTCCATTCTCCACCAATTTTTCAATTGAGTCCACAGGGACTGCACGAATCATAATTGGATTAAAATTGTTATTACTTTGGATGAGACCATGGCTAGTGATATTTCCTTCCACAGAAACGAATGACTCGGCAAGTTTTGGATCATCCTTAAGGTGCGCGATGACCTTTTCATAATCATAAATCGCCCCTGACCCATAGGAATTCTCAATTGTGATGTGTGGCCCCCCTTGCCAGAGAGATTCTTTTACTTGTTTTTGGAATCCGTTGAAAATGGAGAGGACAACTACTAGGAGTCCCACTCCCACCGCCATAACAATGAACGACAGCCTGGATTTGATGGAGAGGAAACCCAGAACTCTGGACCCTCGGATGTAACGGATTGTGATTAAAGAGACGATTCCCATGATGACCTAATCTTTTTGACAGCTTTCTTCTAAAGATGGATACTGTCAAAAAAGAACCTTATGCCTGAGACACCAAACTATTATTCTGTCAAAGTGAACCTTCGAGACGAAGCGAATATGGTCTACACCATGATTGCGGCAGTCATAGACCCGGTGGAAACCAAATCGGTGAAGTATGAGGGTGTTTCGTGTACAAGCCCGCTCTCGCTTTTGCCCATTCGCTCGACGTTTCAGGATTTTTACAACCGGATGCAAAGGGTAATCTACAAAGGCGAACAACAAAAAAACATAACCAAATCGCTACAAGAACTCATTAAAACCAAATTTGGATCAGAAAGTTTCTTAGAAGAGATCCTCCACTACATGGATCACAACCTAACAGACAGATTGGACTTCGTATTTAGCGAAATGCACAAAAGAACTGCTGGAAATTCAGAACCAAAAGTTGAAATTCATTTCGAACTGATTTCTCCCGCTGAAATGACCAGAACAACTGTGGATGAAGACGAGATCGCAAAAAAAGAAGCACCTCCACCCACTCCTGTTCCGCAATCTTCTGGATTTTTAATTCCTGCTGACAAACAAATTGTTCAGTTTAAGTTCCAACTTTCCCCAGTAAACGGAACACCTCTTGTGGACTTAAAAGCAGGTGATAACGTTTATATCCGTTTGGTTCCTGGAGATGCCATCACTGATTCAATCATAGGAAATTTAGAACTCAAAGAAGAGTCGGGAGCCATCAAACAAATCGCGGCAAAAATTGTTAACATCTCGAATAACAAAAATTTTTCGGAAGTTGTCATTAAAATCAATGAACAAGTTTACGGAAAAATCATTGAGGAAGAAAACTCTGTAAAAATCAAAACCACTGATGCTCAACTAGGTGCTGCTAATATTATGAGTTCTGTTGCTTCCCCCACAGCAGCAGTTTCCAAAGCAAAACAAAACCAAACACTTTCTGCAGATGAAAGTTTTCACTTGATGCCCTACATCATTATGTTAGTAGTCCTTGCCATTGGTATGATGACTATTTTTGTGATCTTATAATTTAAACCTCTATGGAAAAATTCAAAAAACAACTTCCTATCCTTACACCTCTATTCATAGCACTAGTCATTCTCCACTCTCTTTTTGTTGACTATTCCGTTCAATTCCCCGATTCTTTTTCTTCCGAAAATTCGGAATCTGCCATTCAAGCCATGAAACCTCAAGTAGTTTCTGAAAATGGAGTTTTGAATCGGATTTCTTATTTAGAATCTTTCCTAGTAGAATTAGAATCCAGAGAACTGCCTGTAGATACAGAGCAAGAAGAAACAAAAGACAATATCAAACGAGTTCTTGTGGGACAAAAACTTTTACTAGGGCTTTCTCTTTTTTATTTATTGTTAAGTTTTTCCGTAGCTGTGTCTTATGTTTTCCGAGTTTGGTTTCATAAGGTACTTGCCAACGTATTTTATCCTATTTCTTTCGTTTTTCTTTTACCAAAGGTTTTTTTCCAACTCAACCTCATGGTTCAAAATGAGGTTTTTTCCTATTTTTATTTTGTATTTTTAGTTTGTACTTACATCTCAAGTATTTTGTCTTACAGATGGATTCTAAAAAACAAAGAATTGGCAGAAGGGTTCCAGGCTTTACAGTTTTCTTCTTCCTTAGAAGAAGAAGGTAGATCTCCAAGTTCTACAAAAACAGGATCTATTTTTTCACCAATATTCCATGTTGCGATCATCATCCTCATTGGAATTTTGATTGGAAACTTAATTTATATCCCACTTTTTCTCTTACAAAAACACTATGTGAGCGAATTTAGTTATTTTATATTCTTTTTACTGGGGATTTTGTCTTTGTTTTATATCTTCAACTACAAAAAGGTTGGAGGAGAACCGAGCATTAACAATTGGAAAAATTTTGCAGTTAGTTTTGCTTATTTACAATTTCGATTTTTAAGGAATAGTTTTTGGGCGATGTTTAGCACCGTAGTGATTGTTCTGTTTGTAACTTTTTTATTCAGCCTACTTCTATTTAATATCGATCTCATCCAAAACAATTTAGGATTATTCGGTAAAAGCACAGAATTTTAGAACCAATTTTGTAACAGAACCAAACCTTGATTTGACGAAGTTTAAGAGTGCTAACTAAAAGATTAGATTAGTGGCACTCCGGGTCTTTTCCTTTCTGCACCACACACCATAACTGGCCGTTCGGATAATAAGTAACACGTTTCAAAAGTTCGCCTTCGGAATTATAGACTTCTGAAGCTTCTTTGGTTCCAGTTGGATAATAATAAAACCACTCCCCAACCTTCTTATCATTTTCATAACTTCCTTTTTCTTCCACTTTTGTGTCTGGGTAATAACGAACCCAATCACCTGTGCGAAAACCACCATCAAAGAAACCTTTTTCGTTCAAACGACCACTGTGAAAGTATCTTTGGTAAGAGCCGGTTTCATTTCCAAGTTCCGCAGTTTGGATCCACAATTGTTTCTTTCGATTCCCCGACTGATAGTTTAGTTCGATATAAGGTTTACCGTCAGAAAAATGAAACTTCCAAAGCCCATCCCGGTCGCCGTTGACAAAATTACCTTCCATAATGGGAATTCCGTTTAAGTAATTCAAACGGTTACTTTTTCCATTTGGTTGCCCAAAGGCATTCACGGGAACTTCGGTTACTAAATTTCCGTTTTCATACCACTCGCGATAGGTACCATCCGCGGTTAGTTTATAATAGTTTGTTTTTTTCTGATACTCTGCTTCTTTGGGAACAGAACTTGGTCTTGTTACCGTACCCTTACATGGGCCAAAAACCAAACCAACTAACAATACAAATAGTAATAAGGACACAAAGATCCAAATCGAACTTTCTTTAATGGGTGTAGATGTGGATGTCATTTTCATTTTTAAACTTAGTTAGAATTTCTTTAGAGATAAGAATTCGATTGAGACGTTTAGATCTAATTGGTGTTAAATACCTTAAACACATAAGGATGGTTCCCTCTGGTTCTAAGGAAGTATATACGATTGGAGTGGTTTTGCCAAGTCTCACGAGATAGTTTTTTGACATTTCTCGGATTTTAGATTCCACAAGTTCGGGTGCTAGTACCAGTTCTTCATGTAGGATTTGAGAACAGATTTTTTCAGCTTTTTCCCAATTGGAATTGATATTTAAATAAACTTTAAACTCATCCCAAACAAAATCCATAGTTTCGGAAACAATAAAGAATCGATGCAAAACAATATTGTAATTGGGAAAATGAATGAGCCGGTTTGTGGACTGTTCAAACCTTGGGTCGGATGCAATTTCAAGTAAGGTAAACTTAAAAAAACCAATGTTCACAACATCACCTTTGATGTTATCGAGTTCGATTCGGTCTCCTACTTTAAATCCATTGGCGCCCATAATCATAAACCACCCAACCATGTTCAGCCAAACTTCTTTGAGTGAAATGACAATCCCCGCACCGGCAAGACCGAGGACAGTAGGAAGCAAAGATAAACTAGAAAAAATAACAGGGAGGTAGGCAATTCCAAAAACCAAAAGGAAACCCATACGTGCTACTTTTCTACGATTGTATTCATGAACGGCATCGGGGGCTGGTTTGATTCTTTCGACAAGAATCATGGTGACTTTATAAGAGAAAACAGCGAATACAACCATGTATCCAAATAGGATCATAGTTTCCGCAAAATCACGATTCGACCGTACGAGCAAGGTGAGTGGATTCAAATCCCAATAGAATTCTTTTAGGCTACTTCCACCCATTCTAGAATTTCCCTTTTTGGCGTTTTAAAATTTCGAGAATCATTTTACGTTCTACAGAAACACCAAACTTTGGTTTCCCAAAATCTTCTAGTAACACAAACTTCAAAGAACTTCCTTCCTTCTTTTTATCATGTTCCATATGTTTTAGGACTAATTCAGGTTTTTCTTCTAATAAAGTGGGTAGTTCCAATTGATTCATGAGAGTGATTGCTTTTTTAAAATTGGAATCAGAAAATCCAGATAACTCGCGAGATAATAATAAAGCTGTGACAAGGCCGATGGACACGGCCTCTCCATGAGAATATTTTTTATATTGAGTTAATGATTCGATCGCATGGCCGGTTGTATGACCTAAATTCAAAACAGCACGGAGTCCCGATTCTTTTTCGTCTTGTGCCACAATCCCAGACTTCACACGAACCGACTCCTCAATCGCATAACGAAGGATTGCCGATTTTTCAGAATATTCGGAACGTTTTGAATTAGTTATTTTTTCTAAAAAACTTCCGCCATCAAGAAATGCGTGTTTTGCGATCTCAGCAAGACCACAACTCCATTCTTTTTCTGGCAAAGTAGAAAGTGTAAAGAGTGGTGCAAAAACAAATTCCGGTTGGTAAAAAGCTCCTACCATGTTTTTGCCAGAATCCACATTCACAGCGACCTTACCCCCTACCGAGGAATCCACACAAGCAAGGACTGTTGTAGGAACCTGGACAAACCGCACTCCCCTTTGGTAAGTAGCGGCAATGAATCCTGCGAAGTCTCCCACTACCCCTCCACCGAACGCTAGGATCACGGCCTTTCTATCTGCTTCCGTTTCAATGAGTTGGTTATAAACTTTTTTTACACGATCAATGTGTTTGTTTTTTTCACCGGGTTTTAAATAGATAAAAGAAAAGGGGACACTTAGTGATTTTAGTTCTTTAGAAATATATTTTTCATAGATCCCCGCAATTTCGCGGCTGGTGAGAACATAAACTTTGGAAACCTTCGGCAGTGCATTTATTTTTTCAGCAAGGCCCTGGAAGTCTTCGTGTAATTCGATGGGGTAACGAAAACCTTCACCGATAATTTCTCTTTCCGACAACTTCATGGTTCATTCACCCATGGGCTGGAAATATATCTAGGTTTATTTAAACTTTTGGCTCGAAAGTAATCTTTTATGTCTGGCCTGATGTCCATGGACAAAATTTCTTTGGTAGTAAAATAACCAAATCCTGAGATTGCTTTTTCTTTTGGATCGAGAACCGGTAATAAATCTTTTACCTTTGTTAAAAAAACAATTTGGATGAGATGGCGTTTTTTGTTTGGATCAATGGATTCATTCAAAAATAAAAAATCGATTTTACTCACTTCTAAAGACAATTCTTCCTTTAGTTCTCGTTTGAGTGCTTCCTCTCCCGACTCACCAAATTCAATTCCACCACCGGGAAGTAACCAATAACCGGATTGTTTTTTCTGCTGTTGTACAAGCAAAATTTTTCCCTTAGGATCTTGGATGAGGGCCGCCACACGCACCCGCATCGATTTGGATTTTATTAAAAAATCAATCATAGTATTTTTAAATATCTTAAGGCGGCCTTTGCTGCCATTTGTTCTGCCCGACGTTTGTTCTTCCCATCTCCATTGGATTGGAAGTGATTTTCACAAACCACAGTCACCTGGAACTCTTTGTCGTGGTCAGGGCCTTCTTCTTTCATAACAGTATATTCAGGTAATTTTTTCCATTTCTTTTGGCAAAATTCCTGCAAAATGGTTTTATAATCTTTTGTTTCTTCCGCGTCATCTACCGCTTTTTCCATGGTTTGGAAATGTGGAGTGAGAAACTCTCGGCAACTTGTCAGTCCTTGGTCCAAATACAATGCCCCTAGAAAGGCCTCAAAACAATCTGCTTGGAGATTGAGATTGGATTCACCCTTTTCCCTTTCCCCTCTGCCAAGTAAGAGAAACTCAGGGAACCGGTAACTACGTGCTAGTTTGGCAATGGCCGGCGCAGACACCATTTTACTTTTTAATTTGGCAAGTTTCCCTTCTTTTCCTTTTGGAAGGGATTTATATAAAAATTCAGCAGCTAAGATACCAAGAACAGAGTCTCCCAAAAATTCCAAACGTTCATTATCAGAAAGATAACGATCCGAGTCTTCATTGGCAAATGACCTATGAACAAACGCTAGGTGGAGAAGAGAGATGTCTTTAAATTGTGTTTTTGTGAGAGATTGAAGTTCTTTGAGAGAGGAAATTCTTTCGGGAGGAAGTTTGATACGAATCGAGTCGGACAAGGTACAAAGATCCGGGTTCCTCTTTCGGGGAACCCGGTTTTTGGATTGGGAATTACCCCTTAAGTTTATCGATGAATTTAATTACATCGCCAACTGTTTGGATTTTTTCTGCGTCTTCGTCAGAAATTTCCACACCAAACTCTTCTTCAAGAGCCATTACTAGCTCAACTGTATCAAGAGAGTCAGCACCAAGATCATTGATGAAGTGAGCTTCAGGTGTAACTTCTGACTCATCAACGCCAAGTTGTTCTACGATGATTGACTTAATTTTATCGAAATCTGCCATTTTATATCCTCCAGGCCACTGTGAACAGTGGGGCAAGTGTTAAATCGTTTTCCGCCAGGTATATATGTACGCCTAGCGTTTTTTTAAAATGAAATTGTCGGAATTTTTGGCAAGTCTAAATAGATTATTTTCCTCTTGAAACCTTTGACATCGTTCTAACATCACCTAACGTTAATTAACCTGATCATACAAGCGACTATTTGCTAAAAAAGGACACGAAGTAGCACAACACTTCTGAATTTCCAAAATCCTAGTCCGATTTCCAATGCTTTGCTCCATTTTAGCAGATTTAACTTCTGCTATAGCGGAAACAACTTCCCCTATTCGTTCGTGATTACGAAATCATCCTTACGAATAAAAAATAAGGAGAACTCCATGACTCAAAAATGGATCCATACATTCACAACTTTCCTCCTACTTTCCTTTGCCGTATCTTGTACAGAAAAGAAAGAAGACAACAATGCCTTACTTGCAGGTTTATTGCTATTTGCGGCAAACCAAGTCAAAGTTAGTTCCGCTACCGATTTGGTAAACGAGTCAGCAGATGATTACAACCAAAACAATTGGGGACTTATAACACCACAAACCTTGGCTAAATTTGTGAACAATTGGCCTGCAAACAAACCAAGCCATATCACTGGTAACCTGATCATTTTACAACATGATGCGGCGAATCGTGTAACCGGTGGTGCAGCATTACCGTATGTAGCAGAAAATCCAAGCCAAGGAGTTTATGTATATCTTCTTGATGACTATATACTAGCATCCGGTGGTTCTTTTCGCTTCAACCAAACCAGAGATACTGGTTTATTTAAAGATTCAGTTCGTTACCAAGCCAATGGTCAATATGTGGATGATTGGTTGAAAACCTTCGGAATCAATCTCTCGAAGGATTTAGTGGTCTTTGCCGTAGGGACTGGAAATGGAATCACCGGTGGTGCCTATCCTGCCAAAGGAACAGGCGCAGGTGCTGTGCAAGAGATCACTCGTGGCGTGTATTGGTTGCGGTATTGGGGAGCTGATATCAAAAACTTGGCAATTCTCAATGGTAACTTACACAGAAAAGCAACGGCAGCGGGAATTCCATTATCGAGCAGTCGATCAGGAATCAACTTAGAACGAAATGGTGGATTCTCAGTAAAACAGTTGCGAGTTGACAACACTGTCCTGACATTAGGACTCGAAGATATTTATGAAATTGCAAAATCAGGAGGAAATGCAAATCTCACTGGTCTTACCGCCAAACAACAGATTATCGATGCTAGGCCTGCCATACAATACGATGGGACTGCAGATGGATTGAATGTTGCAAGAAATGCGCTTGTAGCAAATCCAGCAAACTCAGCTTACATCACTACGTCCTACCAGTCTTCTGGGGCACCATCAGCTTCAGCGGGGAACCAAACATTTGTTCCTTTTGAAGGAAATATCAAATCCTCAAAAACATTCCCATGGTCTGATCTTTTAAAAGATAATGCAGACGGATATGAATATTTAGATAAAGCAGCACTCAAAACACTGTTTAATACAACAAGGGCAGTTTACACTCCGGGAACAACGATCGTTAGTCAATGTAGAACCAATTTTGAGGCTCAAGTCAATGGATTCGCATCTTTGAATATTCTTGGATATCCCACTGTGTATTATGATGGTTCACTTGTGGAATGGACAGCTCTAGTCGCAGGACATGGAACCAGTGCCGTGAACCAAGTACCATCCGACTTTAAATGGAGAACTGACATTGGAGATGTTTCAACAAAACATTGGTACAATGAACCAACTCATGTGGTTCGTCCTAGTATTGATCTCACAGCAACAACCACAAAAAAATTCATCCAAGAAGATAAGGCGTATAAGTACTAATCTCTTTCCCAGTTTGCACACTTCGTCTCCTGGCATCTGCCGGGAGACATTCTTTTGTTATTTAAAATCCCTTTTCAAAAATGTTTTGTCTGACAGTTTGTCATAATGGCAAGGAACGAAAAAGAAGAATCCATTCATATAGGATTTAAAGAAACATTAGCACTCATAACCCCTTACTTTCGTAAAAAAATTTGGGAACAAACAAAGTCAGTCGTTTGGGTTGTATCCTATCTAATATTGTTCCAACTCATTGTACTCAGAATCCCCATTAAAGAAGCAGGAGTGATTTCTTTAGGAATTTTTGCTGTTATCCTTGGTTTAACCTTTTTTATGGAAGGTTTGTATTTAGGCATCATGCCACTTGGTGAAACAATTGGATTAAGACTTCCGCAAAAAGCAAACTTGTTAACAATCATGGTTTTTTGTTTGTTTGTGGGAATCGTTGCCACACTCGCAGAACCTGCCATCTCCGTATTAAAACAAAGCGGATCGGCTGTGAATCCTTGGGATGCCCCATTGTTGTTTCATCTACTCAACGAAGGTGCGGATGTGCTTTTCCTTAGCATCGCGATTGGTGTTGGTTTTTCTATCGTATTTGGAATCATTCGTATTATTTATGGAATTTCTTTATCTAAGTTTTTAGTACCAAGTTTGATCATTCTCATTTTGATCACGATATATTCCTTTAACAACGACAACCTAAGATTAATTTCAGGACTTGCTTGGGATTCCGGTGTGGTAGCCACTGGTTCTCTCACAGTTCCACTGATTGTGGCATTGGGTCTTGGTGTATCCAAAGCATCACGCACAAGCGACACCACAACAGGTTTTGGTGTGGTGACACTCGCTTCTCTCTTTCCCATCTTAAGTGTATTTGTTGTTGGTCTTTACTTTGCGCCAAAGTTACCCCAACCAATGTCTAAAGAAAAATTTTTTGGAAATGGAATCACTGTAGAACAATCCAAACTGATGTTTGGAGAAAAAAATCCAGAAACTCTTTTTGGAGCACATGAGAAAGAACAAAATACCCAGTTATCAATCCATAACAAATTAGTAAAAATCATCGAAGGAATTTTGGAAAGTTTTTCCGGTTCTCTCCAAGCCATCATTCCTTTAGCCGGATGTTTGATTCTCTTTTTATACATTATCTTAAGGGAAAGTTTACCTTTTACAGATGAATTGTATTTAGGAATTTTATTTGTCTTTTTAGGACTCGCAATTTTTAATTTTGGAATCTTTTTTGGACTCAGTAAACTCGGAAGTCAAGTAGGGAACAAACTTCCCTCTTCTTTTCGTTCCATTGAACTTACAGATTCCACACGTGAAATTAGAAACTTTGATCCAAAAATTGTTATCACCGCAACGGATGAACAGGGAAAAAAGGAAGAATTCTTTTATCTAAAAGATAAAAAGTCTTTTTCTCAAATTCCGTTTCGAGAAAAAAACCATGATTCCCAATCAGAGATCTACAGTTATGTGCCAATCCATGGACCACTTTTTGGCAAAGAAGATAATCTTTTGGGATATTTTGTCGCACTTCTGTTTGCTTTTTTATTGGGCTATAGCGCCACACTCGCAGAACCAGCGCTAAGTGCTCTTGCGACAAGTGTCGAAGAAGTAACAGTTGGAACCGTAAAAAAAGCAGTTCTCATCCAAGCAGTAGGGATTGGGGTAGGACTCGGCACTTTACTGGGAATCTTAAAGATCTTTGTAGGGATTCCACTTTTGTACATCCTTCTACCTTCTTATATCTTTCTCGTTTTTTTAACCTTACTCAGTAAACCTGAGTTCATCGACATTGCTTGGGATAGTGCCGGGGTAACAACAGGACCCATTACTGTTCCCCTAATCATTGTTCTGGGACTCGGAATCGGGAACCAATTGAACATTGTGGATGGATTTGGAATTTTATCCTCCGCCGCAATCTTTCCGGTACTGACAGTGCTCATTATGGGATTGTGGATGGAGAGATCCCGAAGACAATCACTATCAAATATTGAGGCAGAAGAAAAATGAATCATTGCCAAGCCATTCGACTTACCGTTGTTGTTCACAAAGACATTGCAGAAGACGTTCAAAAAGTATTTACCGATTTAGGTGTACCCTACTTCTCTCATGAACTCGGAAGGTATCCTATCCTCAAAAGAAATCATATTTTTCTTTTGAACCTATATTCCAGTGCTCAGTTGTATAATTTACCTGTTGTTATTTTTCAAGTGCTTACAGATAAGAAAACAGAAGATTTTTTATTCAACAAAATCATTGAATCGGCAGACCTTACCATTCCTGGCCATGGTTCCATATATACTGAAGAAATTTCCGTATTTAGTCCGATGGCAGAAAATCTAGTCTACCGAAATCCCATCAAAACAAAACCGATGGGATTTACTGGGCTCACCGGAATCTTTTGTATCATCCAAAGAGGAGCCGCAGACACCATGTCGCATTACATCCTAGAAAATGGAGTGGCAGTTCCAACCATTACTTATGGTGTGGGTCGGGGCTTACGAGACCGACTTGGGTTACTCAGAATCACAATCCCCAAGGAAAAAGAAATTGTTAAGTTAATTGTCCACTCTTCTGACGCCGAACACGCGCTAGACTTTATCATTGAGGCAGGGAAACTCGATTTGCCTGGAAAAGGATTTATCTTTGAATATCCAATCAAACGAGGACTCATCAACACAAAGATCAGTCTGGATGGGCCCAAACAAGCAGCCAGCATGGAACAAGTCATATCGGCTTTAGATCATCTATATGGAAATATAGATTGGAGAAGGCAGTTTACGAACTTCCGGAAGGGTGCACGAAAAAGAAATTATTTCGAAGGTGTCAACATCCATCTCAATGCAAAAGAAGGTTTTGTTGAAAAAGTGCTGATGAAACTTTCGAAGCTCGGAATTTCAGGAGCAACCATTTCCCAAGACCGCCTAATCAAATTTGATGAAGAAAATAGTCTCTTTAACCCAGCACGTGATTCGGCAAATTTGCTCATCCCTAAAAAAATGTTAAACGAAGTGATTTCTGAACTAGAAGCTTTAAGATTTTTTGCAGAAGAAACAGAGGGGATTGCATACACAATGGAGATTCCAAGAGCATTTTCTTATCAATCGAAAGGGAATCAGAAAAAATAAAAAATCCCCTCTAAACCCGAAAACATCCGGAATGAGGGGATCCAATGTAACGAATCGAAATCTATCGTTACCACTTTAGCAACCATCACGAGAATTTAAGTGATGGTTACTAAGTTACTAAAGTATCTAAATCTTAGTGACCGCCACCTGGTAAAAATCCACCACCATTGATATCAAGGATATGTCCTGTGATAAAAGAAGAGGCATCAGATGCTAGGAATGCAATTCCGTTTGCGATGTCTTCTGGAAGACCAGCACGTTTGAGTGGAATTGCTTGCACCATACCGTGTCTGATGTTTTCAGGAATTGCTTCTGTCATTTCAGTTGCGATAAAACCTGGAGCGATTGCGTTACAACGAACTTTTCTAGAAGCCATTTCAAGAGCCACAGCTTTCGTAAAACCAATCACACCTGCTTTAGATGCAGAGTAGTTTGTTTGTCCAATGTTTCCGTTTTCACCAGAGATAGAAGAAAGGTTGATGATCGATCCACCATTTTCTTGTTTCATCATAACTTTGATGGCAGCTTGTGTACAAAGATAAGTTCCAGTAAGGTTTACTGCAATGACAGAGTCCCACTGCTCTTTTTTCATTCTCATAAGGAGAGTGTCACGAGTGATCCCTGCGTTATTGACTAGGATGTCTACAGTTCCAAATTCTTTTTTTGCTGAATCAATTAGTTTTTGAGCATCTTCTTCTACAGAAACGTTTGCTACTACTGCGATTGCTTTGTAACCTTTCGATTTTAATTCTTCAGCTGTTGCATTCGTTGCTTCTGGGTTCATATCCGCTACAACGATGTTAGCTCCAAGAGAAGCTAGTTTCAAACAAGTTGCTTTTCCAATTCCTCTTGCTCCACCTGTTACGATGGCTGTTTTTCCTGATAAACTAATCATTTGGTTTTTTCCTCTTTTTTTCTAATTCCTAAAAACATTTTCTAAACTAAATCAATTAAAATGAATCCTACTGGTTTCTAAGCCGAATCACCGAGTATTGTTTTGTATTCACCGAGCCTGGTTCGAATCCTCTCGTTAATTCCATGTTTGGCGCACTCAGCAATGACACGCACAGCATTTTTAACTGCCAATGCATTGGATGAGCCATGACCAATCATACAAATCCCTTCTACACCGAGTAGAAGTGCACCGCCATATTCCGCATAGTCTAAACGTTTTTTCACGGCGTTAAAAGTTGATTTTAAAAGTAAGGCACCAGTTTGTGCAAGACTGGATTGTCTGATGGAATTTTTTAAAACATTGAATATAGATTTCGCAAGGCCTTCTGTTGCTTTGAGAACAATGTTCCCAATAAAACCATCACAAACCACAACGTCTACTTCACGACCACCACCATAAAGATCGCGACCTTCTACGTTTCCTACAAAGTTAAATGGGATTTTTTTTAAGAGATCAAAGGTTTTTACAGAAACCGTATTTCCTTTTTTGTCTTCTTCCCCATTGGAAAGGATTCCAACTTTGGGATTTTGAATTCCAAAAAGTTCACGAGAATAAATTTCACCCATCACTGCAAATTGTGCTAAGTATTCGGGTTTACAATCTACGTTAGCACCGGCATCTAACAGAAGTACAGGTGGCCCTTCTTCTCTTGGTATATGAGCCGCAATGGGTGGGCGCAAAACGCCAGGTAGGCGGCCGAGATGTAACAAAGCGGCGGCCATAGTAGCACCTGTGTTTCCAGGAGAAAACACACCGATACATTCTTTATCTGCTACTAAACGAACTGCTTTGACTACGGAAGAATCCTCCATAGCGCGGACTGCTATCGAAGGAGAATCATTCATACCGATGATTTCAGTAGAATGAATGACACGGACTTTCTCAGTGTCATAATCAAATTTCAACAGGATATCAAGTAACTCTTGTTCGTCGCCAACGAGATAAACTGACAATCCGAATTCTCGAACTGCCAGTATCGCGCCCTCGACGATACCTTCAGGGCCGTAATCTCCGCTCATCGCGTCCACGGCGACCCACATAACGGTTAGTTATCTTCGGTCGTTTTTTTAACTTTTTGAGCGACTACGAGTTTTCCCTTATAAAAACCGCAATAAGGGCAAACACGGTGGGACAGAACAAATGATCCACAATTGGAACACGGGTTTAAGTTAGGTTTGCCTATCGCGTGATGGGCTCTTTTTGTTCTAACTTTCGATTTTGATTTACGTCTCTTTGGGACTGCCATGGCTATCCTCTATGGAATTATAACTGGTTTTTACTATGTTTTGGAAAACGAATGTGAAAACAATATTTTAATTTTCTAGGCTCTCGATAAGAGACCGTAATTCGGTGTGTTTGTGATAAAAAGAGGAACGATTGCAGACCAAACGGGCTGTACTGTATAAAATCGACTCAAATTCCTTCAAACCATTGGCTTTTAGGGTTCCACCAGTGGAAACTAAGTCCACAATACAGTCTGAAAGGCCCACAATGGGAGCAAGCTCAATCGAGCCATAGAGTTTGATGATTTCGCAGGAAATCCCTTTGGAAAAAAAATATTCACGAGTAAGGTTCGGGTATTTGGTGGCCACACGTACTTTGGAACGTTTGGCAAATAGATCAAAGTCAGGAAAGGATGCTAGAGAAAGCCGACAAGCCCCTAGTTTCAAATCCACAGGGGAAATGAGGTCAAATCCACCTTCTCTGAGGATGTCCCAACCCACAATGCCAGCATCGGCTGCTGCTTCTTCCACATAAGTGCAAACATCTTGGGATCTGACAAATAAAAGGCGGAGGCGTTTGTCTTCGGAGACAAAGGTGAGTTCTTTCGAACCCTCGGATGGCAGAGTTTTCAACCATCCTTTGGATAACAAAAGAACCGCAGTTTCTTCGGCAAGCCTACCTTTCGGAAGAGCCAAAGTTAGCATAGGTTAGTTTTTCCCGAGTTTGAGGAGTAAATAACTAGAAAGGAGTTTCACATCTTCCCCAGATTCTGCCGCGTCTAGTTTGACTGCTTTTTCAAGATACTGTTTGGCACCCGCCTTGTCTCCGTTAAGGTAAGACAAGCGACCTGCTTGGTAATAAGACCATGCTTTAAAACCATTGAGTTCTCTTGCTGGTTCGATCACCGCAGCAGCAATTTTATAATTTTCTAAAGACTTTGTGTTGTTTTTTTCACGTTCACGGTAATTACCAGCAACGTAAAAATAAAGAGCTTTGATTTCTTTAGGAGTATCAATTTTTTTAGCAGCGTCTTCGAGATATCCGGCAGCTTTTCCGAACTCTCCTTTTTCGGCGTAAAGTTTAGAAAGATCCTTCCAAACCCTAAGTTCCATTTTACCGGTGCTTTGGTTTTGTAGAAAGGTTTCTAAACTTTGGATTTGAACATCAAGACCAGCTTTCGATTTCTGTTGAGTGAGTTTCAAATCTTCCAATGTGACCGTTTCTTTTTCAAACAAATACGCTCGGTATTCGAAGAATCCGATAATCACAGCTAACACAACAATGGCGGAAGCAAGACCGATAAAAACGGACTTACGATTGCGCGCCAAAAAATGTGTGAACTTTAAAAATGCTAATTCTGCTTTGGAACCTTCAAAATCAGCGAACTCATCCTTTTGGATGAGTTCTGCTTGTTTCTTTTGTTCGATTTGGTTTTTTTTATGAAACTTATCCATAGACCTATCGGTTTTGGTTTAAATTCATAAAAGAACCGATGGATTCACGTGAAGGTTGGTTGTCTTCCTTCATGTATTTCGCCATCTCTTCACGTTCTACTGCTTTATCAAAGTCTTTGATAGAGAGAGAAATTTTCTTATTGTTAGGTTCAATTTTGACAACAACTGTGCGAACCGAATCGCCCACTTTGTAAAGATCCTCTAACTTAATGTTGCGACCATCCGGAATTTCAGAGATGTGAACGAGGCCTTCGTAACCAGGTTCTACTTCTACGAAAACACCAAAACTAACAATCGACTTCACACGACCTTCTACAAGTGTACCCGGTGGGTATTTTTTGCGAAGAGCTTCGTATGGATGTTCTGAAAGTTGTTTCAGACCACAGCTGATTCGTTGTGCATCTAAGTTGACATCAAGGATTTTGTATTGAACCGATTGGCCTTTTTTAAGGAGGTTTAATGGATTCTTTTCTTTTTCATCCCAAGTGATGTCAGAGATATGAATGAGTCCTTCGATTCCACTTTCCACTTCTACGAAAGCACCGTATTTAGTGATTCCTGTGATTTTACCTTCGAGCACGTTTCCGGCACGAACGTTAGCAGAAAGAGCTTCCCAAGGGTTAGGAAGGAGTTGTTTGAGTCCGAGTGACAATCGTCTTGCTTCGAAATCAATGTCCAAAATTTCAGAATCTACTTCTTGGCCTTTTTTCAAAACATCTTTTGGATGAGGTGGTTTTTTCGCCCAAGAAAGTTCTGTTGTATGGATGAGACCTTCGAGTCCTTCTTTGAGTTCGACGAAAGAACCAAAATTAGTGAGAGAGGTTACGATTCCGCGAACCACCATACCTTTTTCGAGTTCTTTTTTCGCCCAAATCCATGGATCTTCATAGAGTTGTTTGATTCCAAGAGATAGTTTGTTGTTCTCTTTATCAACTTCCAGAACAACCACTTCCACTTCGGCACCGATGTTGAAGTATTGTTTGAAAGGAGCAAATTTTTTGTAAGAAATATCGTTTTGGCGGAGAAGTCCTACCACTTCGTAAACAGAAAGGAAAACACCAAAATTGGCAATTTTCACAACCTTACCGTTCACTTTGTCCCCAACTTTTACTTTGCCAAGAAGTTCTTCCCACTTCTCGCCGTTGATCTCGTCGAGGAGAGTTTTACGAGAGACCACACCGGTTCTTGTTTTTTCGTTGAGTTCAATGATTTTGAATGAAAACTCTTTTCCACCTTCTGTGGATTCTTTAAAACGAACCCCTACGTGAGAGGCAGGTAGGAACAATTGAATTCCTTCGCTTTCAACTAGGTATCCTTTGTTTTTAACTTCTCCGACAATTTTACCAGAGAGGGGATAACCGTTTTGACTTGCGTCTTTGATGGTTTCCCAACCAACTCTTTGGTCCGCTTCTTTTTTGGAGAGGACACAATATCCGTCGACCCGCTTCTTAATGATCGCACTGACTTTCTCACCGCGTTTTGGCGTTTCAGAGAAGTCTTCACGTGAGACACGAGCTTCCAATTTTTCTCCAATATCAAGGAAAACAGTGTCACCAATGACATCGACTACAGTCCCTTCAATGAGGGTACCTTTTCCTGCGGAGTTTTCTTGTTCTTGTGCTTGTGATTGCGATTCCCACTTCTCTAATAATTCGCCGAAGGAAGTGGTCTCATTTTTGGGGGAGGATGGGTTGGTTGAATTCAATGGTTACCGGGATACAAAACCTAGATTTGCCCAGAGGATGAAACCTTGGACAGGATAGTATTTAGGACAGTTTCTGTGTCGAGGGTGCTCGTGTCAATTAGGATTGCGTCGGAAGCCTGTTTCAGGGGAGCCACAGTACGGGTGGTGTCACTTTCGTCCCGGGCCGCAATTTCGTCCTGAATGTGGTTTAGGTCGGCTTTGAAGCCTTTTGCAACTAACTCATCGTATCGGCGTTTGGCCCGCACTTCCACAGAGGCAGTCAGAAAAAATTTGAATTTGGATTTAGGAAATACTTCTGTCCCAATGTCTCGGCCATCCATCACCAATTTGTGAGTTTTGGCAAATTCACGGATATGATGGTTCAGGATTTCACGGAAAGCACGTTTGGGCGCAATGTACCGAATTTTTTTAGTGATCTCTGGATCGCGAATATCAAGACTTATGTCTCTTTCACCCAGGAACATTAAATTTTCTCCACTGGACGAAAGTTCACAATGTACGGGAATTTTCGCCACGGAAAATCCGAACTCTACTTCGTCTTTTTCTAGGAGTGTGGCATCAGCCAATCTTTCTACGAAAAAAGGAAATTTAGACTCCTCTTCACCGGTTGTTAAAAATTTTTCCCATATAGCAAGAGTTAATGCTCGGTAATAAGCTCCCGAATCCAGATAAAGATATCCGATTTTATGGGCGATCATTCGTGCAAGTGTACTTTTTCCAGAGCCGGCTGGCCCATCAATGGCAATGACGTTTTCGATATTCAGGAGACTCATAGTTTCAAATTCTAAAACTAGAAGGGGAATTGATTTCGTCCAGAGGAATTCTTTTAGAGAACAAAGGCTAACCGGTGGTAAACGATTTTACCTTGACAATTCAACTTCGCCCCCGATAACTTAAGCGATTCAGGGCAGGTGCTAGTGAAACTAAGAAATCGCAATCTAGATCCTGAACGCATTGCCGACTTCGAATGTTTCCGAAGTGGGATCCTAGAACTCATCGTAGGAAACGCTCCTCTCACCAAAGTCTTAAATGAAATTGTATTTGGGATTGAAACTCTAAATCCCAGAATGATCTGCACTGTCATTCTTATCGAAAATTCAAAAATAAAAATGGGAGCTTCTCCCTCACTTCCTAAAATTTACAATGAGGCCATTGATGGTGTTACCATTGGACCCGAAGTTGGTTCTTGTGGGACAGCGGCTTACACAGGCAAACGAGTCATTGTAGAAGACATTAGCAAAAGCCCCTTGTGGAAAAATTATAAAGACATAGCTCTCAGTGTGGGCCTTTATTCTTGTTGGTCGGAACCCATTCGTTCGCATAAAAACGAAGTCATTGGCACCTTCGCCATTTATCATAAAGAAATTTTAGGCCCAAGTGAGTTTGATATCTTTATCATTACGGAAACGGCAGACCTTGTGAGTATTGCCATTGAAAAATCGATTGTATCGGAAAGGTTAACGGAAAGCGAAGGAAGGTTTCGTAATTTTTTTGAAAAAAATTCTTCCGTAATGCTCATCATCGAACCACATACAGGTGAAATCATCAATGCCAACCAAGCTGCAGTGGCATACTACGGTTACCCTCATGAAGTTCTGACCAAGATGAAAATTGATGAGATAAACATTTTACCGGCAGAACAAGTCAAAGAAGAAAGAATGCGTGCCCTTGCCGAAGAAAGAAGTTATTTTTCTTTTCCACACAAACTGGCAAATGGAACCACCAAACAAGTAGAAGTTTATTCCACTCCGATTGAAACAAACAACCGCCATCTTCTTTTTTCCATCGTTCATGATGTCACAGAAAGGAAAACTGCCGAAGCAAAGGTAAAATCCCTACTTTCTGAAAAAGAATTAATTTTAAGAGAAGTCCACCACCGAATCAAAAACAATATGACGATCCTCTACAATCTCCTCGATTTGCAAGCAGGGTCACAAACAAATGTAGATGTAAAAAACTCTCTTAAGGATGCCACAAGTCGGATCAAAACCATGTCTCTTTTGTATGACAAACTGTATTCCGGCAAAGGCATCCGAGAATTACCGTTAGACGAATACTTAATTCCTCTTGCGGAACAAGTGATCTCCCTATTTCCTTTTCCTGTAAAACTAAATACAGAAATCACCAAACAAGAATTATCCGCAGATCAACTACAGGCGATTGGGATCATTACCAACGAACTTCTCACAAATAGTTTGAAATATGCGAGAGAACCAAACAAAGATTTAATCATTACCATCAAAACATGGATCGAAGGCCAAAACTTCCAAATACTCATTAGTGACAACGGAAGAGGTTTTGACCTAAAAAAGGTTAACCCAGAAAACCTGGGTTTTGGACTTACTTTAGTGACGATGCTTGTTCAACAAATCCAAGGAACGGTTAGTTTCCAAGGGAATCAAGGTGCCAAATGCCAATTCAATTTCCCTATCAGTAAACCCCATCCTTAAAAGCCGCAAAAGTATACCGAAATCGTTTTTTAGAACTACCGAGATAAGCAAATTCCATTCGGATATTTTCTACATGATTCGAATCATTGCCACCATCTAAATACAACCGAACTTCCTTCTCCATAGTATTTCGATAAAAATAATTATCTTTGATATAACGATACATTTGGAGATATAAAACTTGGTTTTCCTTGGATAACTTTGGATTGGGTTTGTCTGCACTGATACTTGCGAATTTCAATTTTCCATTTAGAAAATGTAAGTTAGAAGAAAACAAATAATTCATTGGGTTTGTCTGTTCCATTTGAATCACAAGTGGAAGTTTCACTTGGTTACAATTCCAATAAAACCGAAGTGTAGGTTCTTCAACACCAACTTCCTGCCAATAAAATTCCAATTCATTCTTTGTATTACAAAACTCATTTGATTTTTCATCTGAATTAGGAACACGAACCAAGGTTTTTGGAAATACTGAAAATACAGATTGGTTGCGACTCATTTTTGAATACAATCCGTGAGGAATCAAAACTTTATTTTCCATTTGTAAGGCCACTTCCCTGGCCTTTTCTTCTCCATTTCGTTTTTTTAATTCGGTAAAAAGAGAAGAAGAAAGAGTATTGATGAACTCTGGAAAAAACCGATCCCCTGCATTTGTTTTTGTGATCGCTTGAAAGATCGTAACATCGGCTAACTCAGCACCAACAAGTTCTCTATATTGCCAAAGTAAAGAGGGAATGAAGGTAAAATCTTTTTTAAAATCGGACTCAATGGCCGCATCATAAAAACCAATTTGTTTATCCAAACGAAAGGAAGAAACTAGAAGTTGGCGTTTGACAGCTTCACAGGTTTTATGTGTATAAAGTTCCGGGTAATTTAATAAGGAAGCAGCATAATAATCAGAAATACCTTCTGCAAGCGAACGACCAATGGCATTGTTTCCAAGGTACTTCCCTGTGATTAAATGAGTGTATTCATGATAAATGGAATCGGGGCAAGTTGCCGTATCAATGATCCTTTCAAAAGCAAATGTGCTCAATACAGGGAAATCCCATTTGGGAGCAAACCACAATTCACTATTCCAATTTCCATTGGATTCTGCTGGAGGAATTGTCAGTGCAGTGTTTTTTAAACCAACTTTCGAATCAAAATAATCTGTCGGCGAATATGCGTAAGGTGCATCAACCCGGACAATTACCTTAGAAGGAAAATTTGTGATTCTTTCTTTTGATCCAGACAAAGTGGAAATGGTTTGGAATTTGGATTCTATTTTACGAAGATGAAATCCTAAGGTTAATAACTTTAAATTTCCTTCTACTTGTTCTAGAGGGATCGGTGTATGATCCAACTGGGAATGGATGGAAAAGTTTTCCAAAATATAATGTGTTTGTGACTTGAGGCCAAGTTCTTCTAAAGTTACATTTTTATGTATGAACTGTTTACGGCCAGGATCCCAATCTAAAACTTGGTTTTCTTTTTTTACTTCAGCGTTTAGGTTTATACCGATGAGGAATATAAAAGTAGAAAACAGAATGTAGATTCTTTTTTTTCTATCAATGCTCTGAAACTCTATACTTTTCATTTTTATACTCGTTTGAATTTTGTTTTAAAAGAAATCTTGTTTCTAGTGACCATCATCATGGGTAGAAACAAGATTCTTATGTTTTTTGTTTTTATAGAACAGAGAGGATTAGAATCCTAGTCCTACGGAATCATACATCCCGCCAGAAACTACGTTTCCAAACCCACCTGTGTGAATGAGTAATCCAACAACGGCCACAACAGTCACAGAAGCTAAAACGTTTTCAAAAACTTTGAAGTTTGTTCCGTGAAGGTAGTTTCCTGTAGATTTTTTTAACTGAATGGAAGAAACTATCTGATCCAAGTCTTGGTCAAGAGTTCCAGCAAATTCAGCATTTTTGATTTCTCTACTGATTCTTACGAATTCTTGAGGAGTGATATGAGCTTTTAAATACTCATGTGCTTCCTTGTTAGTCATTCCATTGTTTACCAAAACTCTTGCTGCTTCTTTTACACTCATCTGGTTTGCAGGTGCTGCAAATACAACTTGGCTAGCAAAGGCGATCGCGAGTACTAAACTGATTTTCTTTTTCATGGGATTATCCTTTGAATCAAATTTGTTTTCGTGGGATTTGTTTTTCCCTCTCAAACTTGAATCCATCCTACTACGAAAAAGAATCCGAATCGTCTGGATCGATCGAGTTGGATAGAAAACTACGACCGACTGGATCGAACTGGATGTTTTTTCAGGTTTTTTTCTCTATATTCTCTAGGAGTGGTTCCTGTTTCCTTTTTGAAGGCTTCATTGAACGTAGATTTAGAACCAAAACCCACATCATAAGCAATGGCAAGGAGGGATCTATCCGGTTCTTTTTCGATTTTTTCTTTCGCTTCGTTCACACGGTAGAAATTTGTGTATTGATAAAAACTTTGTTTTATTTCTGTATTTAAAAATTCAGAAAGTTGGTGGGAACTTAAGTCCATCCTTTCGGAAAGTTCTCGAAGGCTTAGTTTTTCTTCCCGGTAAATCTTTTCTTTTTCGAATAAATCTTGGAGTTTGTTCCTCAACTCTGTATGATCTAGTTTCGAAATTTGTGAGATTTTTGCTTTTTTCTCATCTTCTACAATCTTTCGAACTTCCAAAAAGAAGTCTGGGAAACTCTGTCTGAGTACATATAAAAAACATAAAAATATTCCAATGGCAATTCCTGACAATAGGTGGGCCGTTTGGCCCCCTGTGACCAAAGTTTTTAATCCATTTAAGGACAAAGCCAAACAAAACCCAACGATCAAAATTCCAATCTTTAAGGTATAGTTTGTACGAAAGGTACTCCAACGAATTTGTTTGGATATCCTTCTAAAAATCCGAAGCATACACCAGATATAAATCAAAATGGTAGGCAAAACAAGAACCAAAGGCCTATTTAAGAATGGATTTAAACCACTATTTTCACTTTCTAAATAATATGTTTTGTTCCAAAAATTCCAAATCAGTATGGATACAAATAAAACAACTAGAGGAACAATGCGGTAGGATAACCTACGGAAAGAACGAAATTTCCCTTCTAAAACAGTAAGAAAGTATTCATCAAGTAAAACCCCGAGGCAGGCAACCACAGGTAAATCAGTGCGGAAAAGGAGATAAAACCACTTCATTTTCCCAGAAGAAATTAGGTAAAAATTTAATAATTGGTAGGCAGTTCCTAAAAAAATAATCCCAAGTAGAACTTGTTTTCTATTTTTATGATAACTGAAAAATTCCCCAATCGCATAAAGAAAGGCAAGTAAGGAGGAAAACAAAAGAAAGAAGTTTAATGATTCATGGTGAGTTTCAAAAAAAGAAAACATCGTTATACCAGCTGGATTAGAGATTTAAAGGGAAATGATCACTGTTTAGACTAATCATGATTTCCCAGCAAGAATTGTTACCATTCATTTTCTTTCGAATGGAAATATTTATTTCCCAATGAATTAACATAACTAACAAATTTTTGGGACACAATATGTCCGGTTCGATCGAAACGGATGTATTTATAAGTAAGATCCGATCCACTCAGACGACCAAATTTCATTTTTAAAGTATCCTTAAATCATTAAGAGGTGCCAAATGTCCTTTGTCAGTTTTTCCACAGGTAATCCCAAATTCACAGAAAAAACAAACGATCCTATCTTCGTAGAAGAAAATAGAAACAAGAACCAGCGACTCACGAGTGAAGAAACATCGCTACTCGAAGGGAAAGTTTTGTATCATAGCCATCTCTCCATTTCTCTTTCTGCGATTGATATGACTTTTTATTGGAAACGTTGTGATGTTTTATCCAATTTTATTTCTCAATTTTATTTTCATTCTTATGAATCAAAAAAATTAGATAACAATGCCATTTCCACAATCATTAACGAACTCGTAGAAAATGCAGCGAAGTATTCTGATAAAGAAAATAGTAAAATTTTTCTAGAAATAAAAGACTTAGGAACTCATCTACGTGTGGAAGTAAAAAACCGAGTGACTCCTTGGACAAAAGCAATTTTTGAAAATAAAATTAATACAATCCAATCGGGGAACTTAGAACAGTTGTATTTTGATGCACTTGAAACAAGAAACCATGGATCCGGGAATGCAGGGATTGGACTACTAATGTTACTCAAAGATTACCATTTGAATTTAGCTTATGAGTTTACCAAAGTGGATGAATTTAGTTTTGAAGTGACGATGAGAGTCCATATCCCAACTGAAACCTAAAACTAAATTTTAAAATGACTTTAAGATATCAAAAAACCCTGGGAAACTTGTGTCTACCCAACTTGTGTCATCAAACGTAAGTTCAACGCCTGATAACTTAGAAAGGATAGCAAAACTCATAGCAATTCGGTGATCCATAAAAGTTTCAATCGCAGTGGATTTAATTTCTTTTACTTCACCGAATTCGTATCCATCTTTGGATTCGTTCACGGTGACACCTAATCTTTCGAGGTTGGATACCATAGACAAAATGCGATCCGATTCTTTCGCACGAAGTTCTTCTGCATGAGAGATTTGAAATCCTCCTTCAGAAAAAAGTCCAGCTATGGTTAGGATCGGAATTTCATCGATGATGGAAGGAATCAAATCTTCTGTGATCACAGAGCGCTTTAGTTTGGAAGGATAAACAAGTAAATCTCCGATCTCTTCCCCGCATTCTTGTCGTTTGGCGGTCACTTCAATATTGCCACCCATATTTCTGAGTACTGTGATGATTCCCACTCGGGAAGGATTGAGTCCAATATTACGGATGAGAAGAGGTTCCGTCCCTCCGGCACAAAGTCCAAAAACAATATAAAAGGCAGCACTCGAGATATCTCCGGGAATCACAAACTTAGCCCCTTCAAAATGATAAGGTGGTTTTACAGTAAAATGAACCGGTGAATGGTGCTGAATATTTCCACCGAGAAACCGAATCATATTTTCCGTATGGTCGCGGGAAACTTCAGATTCTTTGTACTCAATGGAAATCTCCGAAGCAAGGGCCGCAAGTACGAGAGCACTTTTGATTTGGGCCGAAGCAATTGGACTTGTATAAGAATAATCGTTTAGTTGTTTTCCCGTCACAAGCAAAGGTGCCCTATCATTCCCTGCCACAGAAACAATTTCGGCTCCCATTTCCCGAAGGGGATTCATAATCCTTGCCATAGGTCGTTTGCAAAGGGAAACATCGCCAGTCAAAGTGGCGGTAAGACCGGGAAGTCCAGCAAGAAGGCCTGCGGAAAGCCGAATTCCCGTACCCGCATTTCCAAAGTCCAGAACTTGCGAGGGAGATTTTAAGTTCCTTTTCCCTGGACTTTGAACGGAATAACTCCCTTTGCCAATGGATTCGACTGAAAGTCCTAAACTGACAAAACATTTTAAGGTATGAAGCGGATCTTCCCCTTCTAAAAAACCATGAATTTCGGATTTTCCTTGGGAGAGTGCACTAAAGAGTACCGACCGATGCGAGATGGACTTATCTCCTGGGACATAAATTTCTTTTTTGGCACTTAATTTGGTTTGGGGCTTCAACATGTTGTATTTTTCTAAAAAGTATTTTGCAATTTGGTGCTTCTTTATTAGGTTTTGACGGAAACCAAAGTTTCGCAAAACGAACAACCAAATGCCTCTAGATACCAGTAAAAATAACCAAAAGATCCCAGTCAATCCAGGTGAAGTCCTTTTCATCGGAGGCAAAGCCTCGACTTCCATGAACATCCTACACGAAGGATCGGTTCGAGTGGAAACCACTTTGGGTGATACAAGCATCGTACTCTATAGTTTAGAAGGGGCAAACCTCACACCAGGTATCTTTGCGCTTTTAGAAGGAACGCCCTATCCATATACCATCCGAGCTAAAACTTCTTGTGTCATTTCAACCTATGTAATGAACCAACCCAATGCCAAAAAAACTCTGACTTCTAAAGTTTCTGTGGGAGTGATGGCAGTAAGAACTCTACTCAAAGAAATTGGTGAACTTTACAAACGAGTCATTTCGATCAAAGGTCTTTCTGCAAAGTTTGAACAAACTATGGACAACTTGGGTGCGGTGTATTATATTCTAAACCCTTCCATCTTTTCCGATGTAAGTCCGGGAGCCCTCATCACTCGTGATGAAAATATCATTGATCCAGTGATGAAACTCATCCGAAACAACTTGGCCGGGTTCCAAGAACACGGGGGGATGTTACCAGACAAACCAAGTGTAACCTTTTTAGAGGAAGACCATGGTGAGTTTTTTGAAAGGAACTATAGCGAAGCAGTAGAATGGAACGATGCAGAGTTTCATTTCATTCGCAAAATTCTTTCCGTGAATCCAAAAATTTCACAGGCTTTGTTTGAAGCAGATCCTACTCTTTTACAAAGTGCAGCAGAAAGTTATGTAAAAACCTATCGCGAGTTATTTGAAATTCTAAATAAAGAAACATTCGAACTTTCCGAAATGTTGAATTCAATGTTTGCTGGAGAAAACTCTCTCATTGAAAAATTCAATTTAACTTTGGATTTATTCAACACGGGATACTCTACCATTCCTTCTACAGTTTTATTACCTGTAACAGAATGGGCTCTCAAAAAATCAAAGTCCTTACTCGAAGAGTATAAACAAATTTTTGGATCTCCTTTTGCTTCTGTAGGAAACAGTTTAGACAAATTAGAAACCAAACAAACTGAATTAACAAATAAATACAGCCACGAACTATCTGCACAAAAAAACAAAGAGGAACTGTCGGCACAAGGGAACGGAACCATCCATGCAGGGATCGATACCCAAGCTCTCAAGGTGGAACTATTAAACTCCGCCAGTCAAATTCTAAACTACTCACAAGCAGATCCAGAATCAGTAAAAGAGTTTTCCACTCTTATGGTAAAACTCAAATCCTTTAAAAACCCATTGGATCCAGAACCAGACAATCGGAAAATTAGAAGGACAATTGCAAAAACGTATTGGGACGTTTATAAAAAATCTTTTACCAAATGGTTACAGGCGGGCAAACAGGCCCCGAAAGCCGTTGAACTTATGTTACGTTATGGATACTTTGACGAAACCCTTTTGGATGAGGGTCATATCGTAGAACTGGTTGGCCGTTTGCACCAAGGTGGTGGAAATCCTAGCGCCCCAATCCATTACGGAACCGATTGGTTAGAAAGAATTTATTCGCGCGAAGCCCCAACTTCTGTGGATGAACTCGGGCAAACGTTTTTCGAAAAACTAAAAATGGAGTTAAAAGATTCAGGCATTAAATCAGAAAAAGACATCCCACCTGATTATGATACAGGAGAGGCAAGACTTGGATCTGAAATTTCATCCATGTATGAACCAAACGTACGTTTGACGTCTGGTAATATTGCCAGCCACTTCCCAATTTTGACTAAATACCATATCACCATTCCTTTGGAAAAATGTTTTGTTTCCAAAGAAGATGTGGAAAAGGCCCTCCAATACATCTTAAGCGTAGACTACACCGCTTTCAATAGAGAAGTCATTTATAGAAACGAAGACATTGGAATCAAAAACGAATTCATCCAAAGATCCATCATTCCGGATTTTATCTTAGTTCCGTCAATCGGACCCAAAATCATGATGTGGCAGGATCTTTCCATTTTCCGTGGAGCTGGTTCTAAGGAATCCAGGGGTCGTATTTGTATTCCTCACTTTGTCACTGGAGACTTAAAAACATTTATGTTAGAAGCCATTGCGGCATTCCGTTGGGAACTTTGTAAAAATATTCTTGGTCCAGACTGGAACAACGTGGGGATTCCTTCCATCACAGCAGATTACACGGATTATGTGCAGTTCTACAAAAAAAGTAAGGATCTTTCTCCAGAACTCAAAGAGAAAATTTCTTCTGAATTCAAACGATTCCGTACTGACCGCGACAAATTTGCTTACGATTATTCCATGTGGATTCGGTATGAAGCGGAAGGAGTGCAGCGGGTCAACCGAGTGGTCAGGTCCATCTTCTACCGCCATATCCCTTTCCACAAAAATATCAGAGAAAAGGTGAGCTCCCAACCTGCTTATTCTGAACTACACAACCGCTTCAAAAACATTCGCACACGCCAACATAAGGAATTTGAAAACAAATACAAAAAGTATATGGATGCTAGCGGGAACCTACCCAAAGAACTCTACGAGAATTTAACTTTTTACGAAGTTTAATCCTTGCCAACTTTCATAGATGCAACATAATTGCATCTATGAAATCCCTTCAAAAAGCCGACGTCACCATCATTGGTGGTAGTTTTTCTGGTCTCTCCGCCTCACTCTCTCTTGTAAGATCCTTACGAAAAATCATAGTCATCGATTCCGAAAGGCCCTGTAACAAAACCACACCGGCCTCCCATAACTTCATCACCCATGATGGAGAATCTCCCGCACTCATTCGTTCAAAAGCTATAGAAGATTTAAAAGGTTATCCAACTTTTAAACTCGAGTTAGGTGAAGTAACTTCTGTGCAAAAAATGGAAACCGGATTTTTAGTCAAAGGGAATGGATTTCAAGAAATCCAAACGGGGAAAATTATTTTTGCAACGGGACTAAAGGATATCTTACCTGAGATTCCTGGTTTTAGCGAGTCCTGGGGAAAATCGGTCATCCATTGCCCTTATTGCCACGGATATGAATTTGTTGGAAACAAAACAGGACTCTGGATGAACGAAACGGGTGTATACGAACATTCTAAATTTCTAAAGCACTGGTCAAAGGAACTGACCGTCTATACGAATGGCCCTATCCAATTTTCAAAAGAAGAACAAGTCCAATTAGAAAAAGAAGGGATTTCGATTGTTACGGAAATTGTAAAAGCCCTGATTCATAACGAAGGCCAAATTTCTGCGATCCAACTAGAATCCGGTAAGGAGATTTCGATCGAGGCCCTGTACACAAGAATACCGATTGTACAACATTCTAAGTTACCAGAAGAATTGGGTTGTAAACTCCTTCCCAGTGGCCATCTAGAAGTTTCCAATTTTTATGAAACAAATGTTCCAGGTGTTTATGCGGTTGGTGATATGGCTTCGATGTTTCGTTCGGTGGCACACGCAGTCCACTCTGGAAATATTGCAGGTGCTATGCTCAACCGGTCGATGATTTTGTCTTAACTATACTTCTTCGACAAAATATGGTCTTGTGTATTCTCTCACAATTTCTACCACGAAGCGGCCCCAGGATTTGGGGTCTTCTTGGGAGATATTGACCTGTTTGATTTTTGGAAAATACGCCGCGGGTTTAAAAACGGAATGGGTGAGCTCCAAAGCTCTGAGGTAGTTGTCCAATCGTTTTACTTTTACAAAATTGATGATTTCGTTTTGGATTTTTTCTTTGGGAAGGTATCCCACAATGATCATCCTTGGGAATAGGTTTTTTTTCAGAAGTCCGATGAAGTCTTCAAAACTATCCACTCGGTCGATAAACCCTTCATAAGCACCACCACCGAGGTTCATAATTTGGGTCACAATGTCCATGGAAAAGGAAACCCCTTCCATCGTAGACATATCGGAGATGATGACAAGCCCCTCGTCCGGTTGGAAGACCTTAAACATATCCACACCCTTAAAATGGCGCCTGAGGAGTTTTGCCGCGGATACATCGATTTCTTGGGCTTTGGCCAGGAGAACCTTTCCTTGAGGGTCGAGAATGGGATCTCGGGTGATTAGGTACCGTTTTTTCACGGCATTTTGGTTCATGACTCGAAAGGCCTTTACTTTTTCCTCGATTTCATCCAAGGTTGAGTAACCAATCTTAAGTACATTTTCCCGTTTGCGTTTCCCGATGTCTGTTTCTTCCATGAAAGCTTGGTGCCTAAATCTTTGTATTGCTTATCCTATGGTAATTCTACCAATGTATAGCATATTTTTGTCTAAGGAATAGAATGAGGTTTAATTTTTCCCTATTTCCCCTACTCTTACTTGTCATCCGCTGTTCTACAGTGGATTTTATCCCAGAACCTGATTACAGGCCAAATGATTCGCGTTATAAGGTCAATTCCTGGGAAGATGTTGAAATCATAAGAGAACGACCAAAACGCCTGTTTAAAATTGTTGGAGAAGTGGTGATTCGTAATACGGAAGACCTCACTTGGGACGATTATGAGCCAAGGGTCAAAAAAGATATGTTCCGGCGAAAAATCGATGGAGTTTGGATGACAGAAAAAAACCAAACCACCATTGACTCTGTTTCCGTTGAAACGATGGATCAAAAAGGTCGTTCTACCAATTCCTATTTACAAAAATCAAACCTTCCAAGTTGGAAGGGATATGCCTACAGGTACAAATAAAATTTTATGCCAAGAATTTTTGACTCAGAAATCTATGTATCTTCAAACGACGAGTGGATCTTTCGTGAAAACAAAATTGATAAGGAAGAGATTTTACAATACTTCAGAAACAATCTTCATGGGAACGGGAAGGGAGTTTACATTGAGAACAAGTTCGGCGAACTCTCCGAACACGGATACATCAGGATTGACGGATGTCCCTGTCATGTTTTGCATGTGGAACAAACAGATACTGAATTAGTATTTCATACCGATGATGGAAGGAGTTATCCTTTTGGTGAATTTGAAATTTATGAAACGATCGATGGTGGACTGATAGGCCTTCGTTCAGCAGAAGAAAAAATAAAATATAGATTCACTTGGAATGCAGCAAAAGAACTTTCGGATCATTTAGAAGAAGAAGGGGAATCCACCTATTTGGAATGGAACGGAGTGAAAATGGAAGTGCCTAAGTATTTGGGAGAGATTGTTGTCCCTCTCCCAACCGATTTTTCTTAATTTCTTAATTCGAAGGAGCTTCTTCGTCAGATTTTAATTCCCGCCAAAGATCATTTGCTTCTGAAAAATCTTTTTTTAAAGTCAGTGCTTTGTGAAGGTATTGTAAGGATCTTTCTGGCCGATTCCATAACTTATACAAAGTTGCTAGATTAAAATAAGAAATATGAGGGGCATCATTACGTTCACAACGAACGGATTTTTTTAGCCAGTAAACTGCTTCTTTATCGTTCCCCATTCTTAGCAAAAGAACACCAATTTCATTACAAGGGTTGCCATATTCGTGATTTAGGCTTACGGCTTTGTAATAAGAAGCAAGTGCATCACTCCATTGGCCAAGAGCGTTTTGAACCAAACCTAAATAAAAATAGGCCTCTTCGGATTCTTCCAATTCCAAACTGGAACGAAGGTGGAATTCGGCTCGGTCTAAGTCACCGACTTTGAAATGGTCTTTTGCTAAATCTAAGGAAAGTTGGAAAGAACTAGAAGACAATGAGATACTCGCCTGTTTTCTTTCATTTTCGGATGACTTAAAAAAACTCCGTAAAACTATTTTTATTTTTTCAAAGACAAAGTGAGTTCTTCTGCGATTTGCGAAGCCGTCAGTTTGTAATGGTTTAAAATCTGGTTTCTTTCCCCGTGATGGATGGGTTCCGGTGGCAGTGCAAAGGTCTTTAAAAATTTGCTCAAGTAGTCGGAAGGGATTTCATTCAATAAAAATCCCGAGGCACCCGCATGGACATAACTTTCATCCAAAATCACAAACCTTTGGTTTTTTTGAATCTGTTCGTGAACCAAATCCGTATCATAAGGTCGTAACCAAAAAAGATCTACAACAGAAACAGAAATCCCTTTTCCTTTCAAAATCTCAGCGACAGCAGTTGCGATTGGCAACATAAATCCCACGGAAAGAATGAGTAAATCTTTTCCTTCGGTCACTAACCTACTTTTTGCCTTTTTAACAACTTGGGGTGAGTCAAACTTTAACTCACGTAAGTCGCCGTTATCTTTTGGAAACCGAATGGCAATCGGATGTTCCGTATAATCCTTCATAAAATGAAGGCTATCAATGATATCCTGTGCAGAGCTTGGAACAATGATGTCCATATTGGGAAGCCCAGCCAAATACCCAAGATCAGAAAGACCTTGGTGGGTTTCCCCGTCCGGGCCAACAATTCCAGCACGATCAATCACAAACCGAACTGGCAAATTCATAAGCGAAACATCTTCCACAAGTTGATCCATAGCCCTTGTGAGAAATGTGGAATAAATACACATATAAGGAATGGCACCGCCACTCGTCATGGCACCGGCAAAGGCAACCGAATGTTGTTCTGCGATTCCCACATCAAAGGTATGAGCGGGATATGTTTCTTGGTATTCCCGTAGTCCCGACCCTTCAATCATCGCAGGGGTGATGACAGCAATTCGTTTGTCTTTGTCTGTTAGGTCGGTAAGTGTTTTTCCAACAATTTTAGAAAGGCTGATTTTATTGGAATCAGAGGATGCCATCTTCCCCGACTCTTTGTTAAACGGTGTGACACCATGGTATTTGATGGGATCGGCTTCTGCTGGTTTATAACCTTTTCCTTTTTGTGTTAACACGTGCAAAAGGATAGGACCTTGGATTTTGGAAAGGTTTTGTAACATATGAACCACACGGTTCACATCATGGCCGTCAATGGGTCCAAAATATGTAAAACCCAAATCTTCAAAAAGGCCACCTGGACGCATCATAAAATGTTTAAAAGAAGTTTCCATATTATGAGCAAGCGCTTGTAAGGCGGGCCCAATGAGAGGAATCCATTTTAAAAAACTATAAAATGCCGTTTTCCCTTTGTTATAAACCTGGGAAGAGATGATACGATTCAGATAATTTGAGATGGAACCCACGTTTTTGGAAATCGACATGTAGTTATCATTCAAAATGACCAACATATTTGGTTTGATATGTCCGCCATGGTTCATGGCTTCGAGTGCCATTCCTGTGGCAATCGATGCGTCTCCAATCACTGCGGCAACTTTGTAATCTTTGCCTAGCAGGTCTCGAGCACAAGCCTCACCCAGAGCTTGGGAGATAGATGTTCCCGCATGACCAGTGTTGTACAAATCGTATTCTGATTCTTCTCGTTTCGGAAAACCGGATAAGCCTTGCCACTTACGAACGGTAGGAAGTTCTTTCTTTCGACCTGTGAGAATTTTATGAGGATAGGTTTGGTGGCCTACGTCCCAGATGATTTTGTCAGTGGGTGTTTGGAACACATAATGGAGAGCTACAGTGAGTTCCACAACGCCAAGGTTACTAGCGAAGTGCCCTCCCACGTCAGAGAGGGTGTCGATGATGTATTCCCGAAGGTCATGGCAAACCTTCGGGAGATCCTCTTCGTTTATCTTTCTAAGATCTTCCGGTAATTGGATTTTGTCGAGATAGGGATATGATGGCATGTAAACTTCATGTTGCCGCCTTTTGGAGAGGCCGCTTCATTTTCTCCATATCTTCTGGGTTTGTGATTCCAAGCAATTCGTAAATCCTAACAGGTTGGGTTTTTCCTTTTACTCGCACTAAATCCAGTTCCCGAGCGACCACTCGGTCTTTCACTTTTTCGTAAGTGTATTCAGAAATGATCACATTTGTGGTGTACATTTTATTGGACCCTTCTAATCGGGATCCTAGGTTGATGGTATCACCCATACAAGTGTATTCCATCCTGTGGGAAGATCCCATGTTTCCTACTACCGCTGGGCCGGAATTGAGACCACAACCAATATCGATCACAGGAACATTCCGTTCTGCCCATTTTTGTTGGAGTACTTTTAAATAATCTAACTGAACGAGTGAGGCAACACAAGCATAGTATGCATGATCTTCGAGTGGAACCGGAGCTCCCCAGAAAGCCATAATCGCGTCACCCATATACTTATCAATGGTTCCCTTGTATTCAATGATGATGTCTGTCATTGCTGATAGGTATTCGTTCAGTAACTTCACTAAATCTTCTGGACCTAATTGTTCGGAGATGGTAGTGAATCCGCGAACGTCGGAGAAAAAAATTGTGATCTCTCTTTTGGATCCACCTAGGGCCAGGTTGTCCGGGTGTTTGAGGAGTTCATCCACAACGTCTTTGGATACGAATTTGGAGAAAGTTTGACGAATGTATTTTACGTTTTCTTCTTCTGTTAAAATTCTAAATCCAATGATAGCAACAAACACAACTATCTGTTCGATGGTTACCGATGGAAGGACTGTAATTAAGTTGAAGGTTTGGAAAATATACAACGCGACCACAACATAAAGTAAAAGTTGGGTCAACATAATCGCAAAACCAATATGTGTTTTTACCCTTGGTTGCAAAAATCCAATCATCACACCAAGAGCCACATAAATCAGAAAAATTCCCCAGTTAGGGACTGTGGATAAAAAGTCTTGGTTTAAGATGGTATTAACGGCATGAGCGTGATGCTCGATTCCGGACATATCACCAAACGGAGATAAGTGGGAGTCTTTCGATGCCCCGCGACCGGTTGCATAATACATGGCAACAAGAAAGATTTTATTACTGATTTGGTTGGCTTCAAGAAGTTCCGCATCCCAATCATTGGTCACTTCGAAAATTTCGTTTTGTTTGAAAGAATAACGTCCACCCACAAAATTGATTTCCATTTGCCCTTCCCAGTCAATAGGAATGACAACTTCTCTTTTTTCATTCGGAACTTGCATCACATCTCTTTCTTCAAACTTACGTTCTTTGATGTTAAACTCACGAATGATTTTTTTTGGGATGTTCGACAATTTCACATAATGTCCCATATTGACTTCTACATCTCTTTGGATATCGATCCCATAGTATTTACAAACAATGAGTAAGTCGATAGAAGGAAAATATTCTGTTTCTCTGTCTTTGCCGGAATTGTATACTTTTACAACGAGAGGCATTTTCCGATTCAAACCAGACTCGTCTTTTTTTACGTTCGCAAAACCAAGACCTGCTGATAATTCAGCAATAGGTTCAATCGGAGGTTGTGGGAACTTAACCCAAGAGATTCCTGCATCATTTTCATCGATGACATTTTTCAATTGAAACTTACGGAGGATATCAATTCGTTTTTCTAAATTGAGAACTGCCTCTTTTGATTCCGCACTGACTTCCATTGGAAAGTCGAAGAGGACATTCCGATTCTTTTGAAGAGCTGCTGCCATCTCTTCCGTTTGACCGGGTTTGTAATCTACGAAGAAAATATCGAACATCAGAATGTTGTTCGAATCTTTAAAAGTTTCTATGATGTCAGCGTAATAACTCCAAGGTAAAGGCCAAGTCCCTTGTAGTTTTTCGAGTGACTCTGTTGTGATACCAATGATATTGATATCCTTACGGGCCTTAGCTGGTGGTTGGAACTGAATGTATTCGATACGTCCAGTATCCCCTTCACTTTCGGTTTTTGTATTGGAACCGCGTAAAAATTGGAACCTTGTAGAAACAGAATTTTCTTCCAAATCTTTGAGTGGTTGGAAAGTGTTTACCATTGCATACATAAAAATGGCAATTACATAGGACAACCAAATAGCACCTGACTTCTGTTTGTCTTTGGAAACCTTTTCAATGGTTTTGTATACAAAGTATGAAGAAACTAGTAAGGCGAGCAAACCACCGACGAGGAAGGAAAATTCATATTCCCATCCTGTCATGATGACAGAAATGATTACACCGAGTGTTCCTAAGGTGGCGACGGTAACACTGAGATAGTCCAAAATCGAAAGCGATTTTGATTCTTTGTCGGACATAGAGCCTCTTTATTCGTTTGGGAATTTCCGACCATTATCCCCGAATTTTTAAAGAGACTCAAATGTTTTTGAAAGATTCAGGAAAAAAATTTAGGGAATGGCAGCCCTGATTTTTGAAATGTAATCCGCCAATGCTGCAATGGTTTTGGTTTTGTCCGATCCATTTTCCTCGATGACCCTTTGGATGGCAGAACCAATGATGATTCCGTCCGCATACTGAGAAATTTGGTTGGCTTGGTCCGGTGTCGAAATTCCAAACCCAGCACAAATGGGCAATCGGATGGTATCTTTCAAAAATTTGATCCTTTCTTTCAAATCCACAGAAAACTCGCGTCTTTCTCCGGTAACACCAAAAGAAGTTACATAGTAAATGAAACCAGAAGATGTTTTAGTTAGAGCTTGAATCCTTTTTTTCTCAGAAGCTGGGGTGACCAAATGGATGAGATCCATGTCCCGAACTTTTAGTTCTCGAAACAAAATTTCGCTCTCTTCCGTATCAAATGGCAAATCAGGAATCACAAGTCCTACAATCCCTGATTCCTTGGCACGATCCAAAAATTTCGTAATCCCACAGTGGTAAATGGGATTGAAATAAGTGAGATACACAAGAGGAGTCTCTGGTTTGTGATCATGAATGGCTTTTGTCACACGAAAGATTTCATCGAAGGAAAAACGATTTTTTAAAGAACGAGCGGCTGCCCTTTGGATGACTGGGCCATCAGCAACAGGATCAGAAAAAGGAATTCCGAGTTCTAAAATATCTGCACCATTGTCTAAAATTGTTTTTCCAAATTCGATGGAGTCATTATAGTTTGGATCCCCTAAGGTAAAATAAGGGATAAAGGCTGATTTAAAACTTCCACTCTCAAATAAAGATTTAATTTTACTCATTTACTTTCTTTCACCTAAAAGTCGCAAAACCTCTGTTACGTCCTTGTCACCCCGGCCAGAAAGACAAATGATAAGATCTTTTTTCTTTCCTAAATCTTTGGCAACGTCACGGGCCACATGAAAAGCATGAGCTGTCTCAAGGGCAGGAATGATTCCTTCCACACGAGTGACTTCTAAAAACGAATCTAATGCTTGTTCGTCTGTTACCATCCGGTATTCCACTCTTCCTGTTTGGGAAAGGTGGGCATGTTCTGGTCCAACCCCCGGGTAATCAAGTCCCGCAGACACAGAGTGTGCTGGAACAATTTGACCAAACTCATCTTGGATGATTAAGGTTTTTGTACCATGTAAAAATCCAGTTTTCCCATAGGTGAGAGTTGCTGAATGTTCGCCTGGTTTTGAACCAAGTCCACCAGCTTCCGCACCATAAATGGCAACCTGTTTGTCTTTTAGAAAGGCATGGAACATTCCAATGGAATTAGATCCTCCACCCACACATGCCACGATGGCATTAGGAAGTTTTTTATTTCGTTTTTTAAACTCAGATCTTGCTTCTGATCCTATAAAATCTTGGAAGTCTCGAACGATTGTAGGAAATGGATGAGGGCCAATGGCAGAACCAACAATATAATGAGTTGTGGATACATTCAGTGCCCAGTCTCGCATGGCTTCACTGGTGGCTTCTTTCAGAGTGGCTTCTCCTGCAGTGACTGGAAGAATTTTAGCACCTAACATCTCAATTTTCTTCGCGTTGAGGTTTTGTCTCTCCACATCGACGGCACCCATGTATACCACAGTTTCCATTCCGAACATAGCACCAACCGTTGCTGTGGCAAGGCCATGTTGACCAGCTCCCGTTTCAGCAATGATTCGTTTTTTTCCCATGAAACGTGCGATGAGAGCCTGCCCTATGGCATTATTAATTTTATGAGCACCAGTATGATTTAGATCTTCGCGTTTGAGCCAGATACGAGCACCTCCCCAAAGTTTGGTGAGACGTTCGGCATAAGTCAGAGGACTAGGTCTTCCGACGTAGTTCTTTAAATAGTATTCGAGTTCTTTTTTGAACTTCTTACTTTTCTTTAACTTTTGATAGGTGGATTCAAGTTCTTCTAATGCTTCCGTTAAAATCTCAGGCGAGTAACGACCGCCGAATTCACCAAAATATCCAGGTAGGTTTTTGCCCATATATCCCAAGATGAGAGGATGGGGGAATATGAAAACTGCTTCTTTTGTGGGGGGTGGGGGTTTTTGGGTACAATCTCCCCGCCCTGACTTAAGGGTGGGGAACTAGACCCGCCACCCAATGGCTTCCTTCTATCACATCGCCCGAATTCCGGCCATCCATTCTTCCGATTCTTATGAAAAAATCAAAAGAAGTTCACGTTCCCACTTGCTCTACTGCTTTCTCAAGGCTCTCGTGAAGGTTTCGGATTTGGTTTTGCAATCTTCCTACCAAGTCTTCATTTGTTGTAAAGTTGACGGTTTCTTCGGTCATTGATTTTCGGTCGAGGATGGTAATTTCCCCTTTTTCCAAAAATCCTTTTCCAAGAGTGAGCCTAATGGGAAATCCAATGAGTTCAGAATCCTTAAATTTAAAACCAGGCCCTAGGTCACGGTCATCCCAAAGAACTTCAATCCCTGCTGCCACAAGGGCTTTGTAGATGGATTCAATTTTTGCGATATCGTCTGGATTTTTAGCAATACTCACCAAACAGACAGTAAACGGTGCTATAGATACAGGCCAAAAAATTCCTTTATCGTCATTACATTGTTCGATAACAGTGGCCATACATCGATTCACACCAATCCCATAACAACCCATAGTGGTTGTGGTGGCTTTCCCTTTATCATTGAGAACCGTAATATCAAAGGCTTTGGAATACTTTTGGCCTAATTTAAAAATGTGACCAACTTCAATTCCTTTTTCTGCGGTTAGTCCTGTTCCACAGTTAGGACAAGGATCCCCAACTTTGGATTGCGACACATCGATTTTAGTCACATCTTCTTCTTTGAAAAAGTTAACTAACTTAACCCCTGCTATATGATGATCCACTTCGTTCGCACCAGAAATGTATCCAAAATTCCAATCAACTAACGAATCAATAATGATTTTGAGTGATTCTGATTTTTGAAATCCGGGCCCGATGAATCCAGGAACAAAACCAAGTTTCTCCATTTCCGCTGCGCCCATAGGTCTTAACTCATTGCAAGCCAAATGGTTTTTTAATTTGTTTTCGTTGAGTTCCCGGTCTCCCTCTAAAAAAACAAGGACGTAGGTTCCATCCGCCCATAAAGCTACCGCTTTTAAAAGATTTTCTTCTTTGGTTTTCAGAAACTCAGCCACTTCCGTAATTGACTTTTTAGAAGGTGTATGGATCTTATCATTTCCAACAAACTCTTGTTTTACTACCTTTGGATTTCGAATCACAGGAGTTTTTTCAATATTTCCAGAATATTGGCAAGAAGGACAGATCGTAAGTGTTTCTTCTCCAATCGGAGAGACCACCATAAATTCTTCAGAGGCAGAACCACCCATATTTCCTGAGTCAGCTTGCACTGGGATTGTAGAAAGTCCCATCCCTGCAAAAATCCTACGGTAAGTTTTACGCATCGTTTGGTAAGTTTTGTCTAAAGACTCATCATCCAAATGAAAGGAATAAGCATCCTTCATTGTAAATTCACGAGAACGAATCACCCCAAATCTCGGACGAATTTCATCCCTAAACTTTGTATGGATTTGATACACATTGATAGGAAGATCTTTGTAAGAACGAACCATCGGTTTTACAAGGACACAAAAAGATTCTTCGTGAGTGGGACCAAGGCAACTTTCGTTGTCATGACGATCTTTCAAACGAAACATCTCTTTTCCCATTTTATCCCAACGACCAGACTCTTTCCAGATTTCACTAGGCGTTAGAATCGGAAGTTGGAATTCTAAGGCTCCGGCTCTGTCCATTTCCGAACGAACAATGCCTTCAATTTTTTTTAAAATTCTAAGTCCAAGAGGCAAATAAGAATACAAACCTGCAGCAGATTTACGAATGAGGCCTGCTCTCGTCATCAATTTATGCGAGGCAACAACTGCATCTTGTGGATCTTCTTTTGCCGTAGGAATCAAATAGGAACTAGCTTTCATCGATCTTTTCTCTTTTATTTATCTACAATTCAAATTATCAAAAATTAAAAAATACGCATCACATCATTGAACGAAACATAAAGTCCAAGGCCAATGAGAAAGAAAAATCCCAATCGAAAAATAGCTTCGATTGCTTTTCTCGGGAGTGGTCTACCCGTAATGGCCTCATAAGCATAAAGTACAATGTGTCCGCCATCAGCCATAGGGATTGGTAATAAATTCATAACCATAAGGGCAAGTGAAATTTTCGCAACAAAGTCAAGGTAAGTCACCCAACCGTATTCCAAACTAATTCCTGCAATTTGTACAATACCAATCGGTCCAGAGAGATTTTCTTTTGGAGAAAGTAATCCAGAAAACAACATTCCAATTCCTTTTAAGGTAGTGGATACGTTTTCATAAACCTTATTGGATGCACCGACTAATGAAGAGTATACGGTTGATTCTTTCCGTAACTTTTCTGCTTCAAACTTCATAGAAGCACGAAAACCAAGAAGTCCAATAGGTTTCAAATTGGCATCAGCCGAATATTTCATATTCCCAATCCAAATATCTTTCCTACCAGAGTTGTTTTTTAAGTATTCGGAAAGAGAATCTGCCTTATCAAAAATTTTGTCTTGGATTTTGATATTCGAAAGTCGATTCTCAATTTCTGCATCATAACTATCCAAACGGAAATAAGGAATCCCAAGTTCAGGAAACTTGGGATGTTTGATATCCCAAAACTCAAATACATTGGCACCTAATACAGGTATTTGGATTGTGACAGTTTCAGTCGCCCATGGTGTTAGAAGTGGATAGGTTTTTCTTTCTACGACAACAGGAATGGTTTTTCCTTGGTGTTTTCCTAGTTCTGTTTGTAACTCAGGGACAGTATGAACATCCACACCTGCCACTTGCAAAATCATATCTCCATCTTTTAAAAAAGATAGAGCTCGCCTGCGGAGAGATTTTTCTCTCTCCTGGATTTCTCTTTGTTTTAAAAGTTCTTCTGGGATTTCATCCTTTCGTTCTTCAATTTTTTCCTGAAAGTAAACAGAAGATTTATCTTCACGATCGAGTAAGTTCGCGATAAAGTGGCTGATTTGTTCCCCGTAGGTAAAAGTAGCCACCACTCGTCTTTCTCCAAATGGCATCACTCCAATGGTGGGATGTCCACCCGCAGAATATAAATTGGGTACAATTTGTACGGATTTAACTTCTTCTTCACGTTTATAAGAAACTTCGATTGGATCACCCGTAGTCAAACTCACATTGGTAAAAATATCTTCGAAACTTTCAGTTTTTTTCCCGTTGATGGAAACAATTTGATCCCCAGTGCGAAGGCCTGCGCTGTAAGCAGGACTAGAAACCTTGTTGGCATCTTCGATAAAAATGCGATTAGAAGAAGGACTATCACCTGAAAGTTCCAATATAAACAACAAAACAAAACCTAACACCAAATTAGCGAAAGGCCCACCAAGAACAGGAATCATTCGGCGAAGTGGTGGTGTGGAAAGTAAATCCCCTTGTCGTGGTTTTTTATTTTTAGAATAATCATCTCCACGAAAAAGAACATAACCACCAATAGGAATGGCTGTAATTTGGTAGATGGTTTTCCCAATTCTTTTTTTCCATATCCCTTTTCCATAACCAAGAGAAAAAATCCGAGCTTCCACTCCAACTAACTTCCCACATAAGAGGTGTCCCAATTCATGGATAAAAATAGAAACAGCTAACATGAATACGGCGCCAAATATCATTACGATCATACAGTCACTCCCCCTTTTACAAATTCTTTTTGAATATAATTACGAGATTCTCTATCTTTTTCTAAATACCCTTCCAAATCATCAGGGAAGGAATTAGAAATTTTATTTAAGGCCGATTCAATTAACTTTGGAATGGCGGTAAAAGAAATTTTTTCATCTAAAAATAATGCAACAGCTTCTTCATTAGCTGCGTTAAACACACAAGGAGCCGTACCCCCTGCCCTACCTGCTTGGAACGCTAAGCGAAGACCCGGATAACGACTGAAATCTGGTGGAAAAAATTCCAAGGTTTTCCAAGTTCCAGGTTTTCTTTCAATTAACATCTTTGGTGTTGGTGTTGGATAAAATAAAGAATGAGCTATGGGATAAATCATATCGGGATGGCTCGTGTATTGCAAACAAGCTCCATCCATCGTTTCAATGATTCCGTGGGTGAGTGATTGCGGGTGGATCACCACTTCAATTTCGTCATAGGAAAATCCAAATAAATAATGAGCTTCGATGACTTCTAGACCCTTATTGATAAGGCCTGCAGAATCCACAGTAATTTTTGGTCCCATCGACCAAGTAGGATGGCTTAGCGCCTGTTTTACGGACACATGTTCCAATTCTTCGATAGGAAGGGTTCGAAAACTTCCCCCCGAAGCAGTGAGAGTGATGGCACGAATATTGGATCTTTTTTCTCTTTCTATTAATTGAAAGAGTGCATTGTGTTCGGAATCCACAGGAACCATCAAGGTATTGTGTTTTGCCACCAAACGATTGATGAGTGGGCCAAAAGTAACCAGTGTTTCTTTATTGGCAATGGCTATTTTTTTTCCCGCTTCGATGGCGGCGATGGTTGGTTTTACACCGCGCGCTCCGACAACGGCTGTTACAACCACAGAAACAGAAGGAAGACGAACCAAATTCGATAGGGAATCCTCTCCATAAAGAATGGTAGTAGATTTGTATTTGGATCCAAGGCTACCTTCTAACTTCGAATCGGTGATAGAAATCACTTCTGGAGAAAATTCATCCATCAGTGATTTTGCCAAATCTAAATTAGAATGAACTGAAAAACTACGTAAAGAGAAAGAATCTCTAAATTGACGGAGCACCTTCACTGTCGAAGAGCCAACAGAACCAGAAATTCCTAATACGGATACTCCAACCATCTAACTCTTAGACCGATCCAGATCTGAGAATCAGACCGCGTAACCGAGAATTCCCTTAAATAGGAAATAATAATAAATCACAGGAACGGTAAATAAAAGTGCATCGGCCAAATCTAAAACCCCACCGTGACCAGGAATCAAACTTCCAGAATCTTTGATTTTGGCATCTCGTTTCATAGCAGACTCAGCCAAGTCTCCCATCACCGAAATGATAGAAACGACAAAAGCTACGATAATGGATTCTAAAACTCCAATCGGCAATTTCACACCACTAAAATGTTCCCAAGTAAAATTGAGAATTTGGACACCGAGTACAGCAGTGATATTTCCAGTCACATACCCTTCCCAAGTTTTTTTAGGTGAGATCTTTAGGCCCGCAGGATGTTTTCCAAACCAACGACCGCCAAAATAAGCACCTGCATCACTCATAAAAGTAATCACAGACACAAGAAAGATATAATAAGCACCAAAAGGAAACGCGAGTAGAAGTAAAAAATGACCGATGGGAATGGCTAGATAAATTGGACCGAGTATTGTCGCACTCGCTGAAAACAGAGCACCATCTAATGGGCGTTTCAGAATTTGCAAAATCCAAACAGTCAGAGATAGAGCTATGAGTAAAAACGGAATCGGATGGAATCCTTCCCGTAAAACCTTTGACAGCTCTAAAACAAAAGCAGGAGGAGTGACTTCAAATTGAAGGCCCAAAAACTGAATGTAGTAAACAGTAAAAATCAAAAGTGAAAAGATAAGGCCTGTTCCAAAAAAAGGCTTGGAATCTTCTCTTCTGCAAAATGCATACAATTCTTTTAAACCCAAGTAGATGGTAATACAACCAAAGGCATAAAATTCCAAATAGTAAAAGGAACTATGGAAGATCATAAACACATAGACAAAAGTCAATACGATTGCAGATAGAATACGGAGTGTTGTCTCACTCATAACAAACCACCAAATTTACGTTTTCGGGAATCAAAAAAAAGAAGGGCTTCCTCCAAAGAGGTTCTTCCAAAGTCCGGCCAAAGTGTATTTGTAAAATACATTTCAGCATACGCACTCTGCCACAAAAGAAAATTGGATATCCTTTGTTCTCCCGCAGTTCTGATCAATAAATCTACCGGCGGCAAAGGGGATGTATACAAATATTTTTCAAATTCTTTGGGACTAATGGGTTTGTCCAAAGTCTCTTTTTTGGACTTACGCACAGCCATGATCCGAGAAAAGTTACTGAGGATCTCTTCATGGCCACCATAGTTTAAACAAAAGTTGGCAGTCAGTTTTTTGTTCTTTTTTGTGACAGCCATCGCATGGTCAATCTTACTTAAAACAGTTTTAGAAAGTTTATTCCGTGCTCCACTGTGGTGGATGCGAATTCCTTTTTCGTGGATGGAATCGAGTCTAGTTTCAATAAACTCAACTAACAAACCAAAGATGGCTTGGATTTCAGTGATAGGACGTTTCCAGTTTTCAGTGGAAAATGCATAGAGAGAAATGTTGGGGATTTTATATTCCAAGGCCACATCCAAAAGGCGATCGATTGCGTTCGCCCCTTCTCTATGGCCTTCGGTTCTTTTTTTCCCTTGGCTTTCGGCCCACCTTCCATTTCCGTCCATGATGACAGCAATGTGGGCAGGGATTGTGTTCAACTTCATAGAAAATTAAAGAGTGGTGATCTCTTTTTCTTTTTCCTTTTCTAAATCTCCCAATTTGGCAATATAAGAATCCGTAATTTTTTGGATTTTATCTTGGTGGCCTTTGAGTTCGTCTTGGGACATTTCTGCCTGGTGTTTTTTTAATTCATCATTGGCATCACGGCGGATATTACGAATGGCAACTTTTTTTTCTTCGGACTTTTGTTTGACCACTTTAGCCAATTCTTTTCGTCTTTCCCCTGTTAGCTCGGGAATATTAATACGAATGCTAGTTCCATCGTTGTTAGGTGTGAGCCCAAGACTTGCTGCAAAAATAGCTTTTTCAATGTCTTTCAACATTCCTTTTTCAAAAGGAGTGATAAGGATCATACGAGGTTCTGGACAAGCAATTTTACCAAGTTGGTTGAGAGGTGTGAGTGTTCCATAATAGTCCACTCTTACGTCTTCAACCATCATTGGACTTGCTTTTCCGGTACGAATCGTACCGAAGTCTTTTTTCAAAGCATCAACCGTTTTGTCCATTTTGGACTGCATGGATTTTATAATTTCATCTACCATCTAAAATCACTTCCTCTGAATTGGAGATTAACGTACCAATTGGCTCTCCATCGATTAATTTTCTTAAATTTCCTGCCTTAAAAATATCAAACACAATGATGGGCATATTATTGTCCATACAGAGACTGAGAGCAGTTGAATCCATAACCTTTAATCGGTGTTTGATGGACTCCATAAAAGAAACTTCTAGGTAACGTTTTGCCGTTGGATCTTTTTTAGGATCTGCAGTGTACACTCCGTCCACTTTTGTGGCTTTAAGGATGACTTCACATCCCACCTCCACTGCACGTAACGAAGCAGTAGTGTCCGTTGTAAAATACGGATTTCCTGTTCCACCGGCAAATATAATGACACGATTTTTTTCTAAATGGCGAACCGCACGTCTACGGATATAAGGTTCGGCCACAGATTTCATTTCGATGGCGGAAAGAACTCGAGTAAACATCCCTTGTTTTTCGCATGCATCTTGTAAGGCGAGACCATTCATGATGGTGCCTAACATTCCCATGTAGTCTGCAGTAGCTCTGTCCATTCCAGACTTTGCTAAGGTTTCGCCACGGATCATATTTCCCCCACCGACAACCACAGCAACTTCGAGACCTAAGTCATGAACTTCTTTGATTTGTCCGGCAAGTGAAAATGTTTTATTGGTATCAATACCAAGTTCACCCTCGCCGGCAAGAGCCTCGCCGGAGAGTTTGATAAGAATTCTTTTGAAACGCGGACTAGTTCCCACCTACTTGGAACCTCGAGAACCTACCAACAGTAATGTTCTCTCCAAACTTCGCAATGGCTTCTTGGAGAAGGTCATTGATGGTTTTGGAGTTGTCACGAATCGATTTTTGGTGGATGAGACAAATCTCTTCAAAGTATTTTTTCATTTTACCTGGAAGGATTTTTTCGATTTGGTCTGCTTTTTTGCCTTCTTTTTCAAGAAGTGCTTTTTGCACACCCATCTCATTGTCAATTTCTGACTGAGGAATGGATTCTTCGTTTACATACAGTGGGTTCATCGCAGTGATTTGAAGAGCGATCTCTTTTCCAAGAGCTTCAAACGCTTCATTGTTTGCCACGAAGTCAGTTTCACAGTTAAGTTCTACAAGAACTCCTGTTTTTCCTGTTCCGTGAATGTAAGCGATGACCTTACCTTCACCAGTTTCGCGACCAGCACGTTTCGCTGCTTTCGCTAAACCTTTTTCTCTTAAGTATGTAACTGCTTTTTCAATATCGCCACCCTTTTCTTCGAGGGCTTTTTTGCAGTCCATCATCCCCGCGCCAGTACGTTCGCGGAGATCTTTAATTTGTTCGGAGCTAACTGCCATTAGTATTATCCTTCTGTAGTAGGTTTTACTTCTGCTTCCGTTGCTGCTACAACTTCTGCTGCTTTTTTCGCTGCTTCTGCATCCACAGGGATGTCTTTTGCAACTGGAGGAAGTTCATCGTCCATAATGAATTTTCCGGATTCGTCATACTCACCTTGGTATTCAAGAGCAAGTTGTTCTGCGTCCATATCTTCAGCAAAATTAGTTTGGATGACTTCTCCACCTGTTCCTTCGAGTACAGCATTTGCCATAGTATCGAGGAATAAAGAAATCGCACGAATCGCATCATCGTTACCTGGAATTGGGTAATCGATTGGCTCTGGATCACAGTTTGTATCAATCACTGCAAACACTTTCAAACCAAGTTTTTTTGCTTCTTTTACAGCAATTTCTTCTTTTTTAGGATCGATTACAAAAAGAATCTCAGGCACAACAGCCATATCTTTAATTCCACCAAGTGTTTGGCGGAGTTTTTCTAACTCACGTTTGAGTGAAAGTGCTTCTTTTTTAGTTCTAGCTTCTTGTTCGAAAGAGTTGTTCTCTTCCATTTGCTCAAGTCTTTTCAAACGAGCAATTGACTTCTTCACTGTGTTCCAGTTAGTCAAAAGTCCACCTAACCAACGGTTAGATACGTAGTACATACTGCAAGCTTGTGCGGCTCTTTCAATCGCGCCACGAGCTTGTTTTTTAGTTCCTACAAAAAGAACTTTCTTACCTTGACCGGTAAGTTTTTTCAAAGCATCGTAAGCTTCTTTTGTTTTTTGAACAGTCTTTTGAAGGTCGATGATGTGAATTCCGTTACGAGCAGTATAAACATACGGGCTCATTTTTGGATTCCAACGACGTGTTTGGTGACCGAAGTGTACGCCTGCTTCTAGCAGACTTTTCATGGAAATTACTGACATAGTTACCCCTTTTTTAATGCGAGATATCCAGACGCTACAAGACCAACGATACTTGCAGGGGTTAGCTGGAACTCGACTTTAATTATGTAAAGCTCTAATGATACTGGTGAATCGAACAAAAACCGAGAGAGGTATGTTGTGCCAAGAAGTCGGTCAAGGACCACTCCAGCCACAGCTCCCGCCATCAGTCCCAAAAAAAGCACCAAAAGTAGGTTCCCGATTTGGGTTTTGTTCATCCAAAAGCACCTTTGTCAAGCTTCCCTGTCAGGATTTGGAATTTAGGCAGATTGTCAAGGGGAAAGGCAGAAGAAGGTTTCCAAAATGGACTTTGGGCGCCATTTCCGGCTCTCCCTCGACGAGGGCGCTCGGTCGATCCGGGGCGCGGATGGATTCTAAGGATCCAAATCTTAAATCACCTACACCCAACAACTATACTTATTATAAACGGAGGCATGTTCCGCAGTTTTATATGCTGTTTTTATTTTGGTTGAGAAACAGATAGAAAAATGAAAAAATCAAATTACACTTTTTGAATAATTCAATAAATATTCTTTAGAATTATATTGCGAAATTTGTTACTTAGAAATCTAAACTAAAATTTACAATTTTGGAGATTTTGATAATCAACAGTGAAGTTATCACCATCCATTACTCCTAAGAATCGGAAGCGCTCAGGATTTTTAATAATTAACCAAAAAAGCGATTTGATGAAAATATATTATGTCGCATATGATAATAAAATTTTCGATTATAGATTAAACTATCCAAAATCAGTTATTTTTTAACTTTCATAACCTATCATTTCGGTTATTTCAAAAAAAATGATGAATAACGTTCATTTCGTTCTAAAAACGCTGTAAAACCGTTTTTAGCGGTCTGACAGATTAAAAATATTAGAAACAGAATATTCTAATATTTTTAATATCTTTTCATGGCCATACGAGGTTATATGGATAGATTTTTGTTAATTGTTATATCAGGATTTGCAATTGTAGGCTGTGATTTTAACACCCCGAAGGGGAAATTGCCTCCATTCCTATCAGTTACTCCAGCGCCAAAATTTCCTGCTCTCATAGTCCCAGAAAATTTTTCGCCTACGCCTATTACTGCGGATGAAGTTAAATCGATGGAGAGTTTCAAGAATATTGAACACAAAAGAGGACATGATCTGCTTGAATCTAAAATGATTCAACTAGAAGGATTCAAAAGTATCAATGAAAACTTAAAAAACATTACGGAAGATGAATTGAAATTCCTTGGTCCCGTAGAAGGCTATAGTCCAGGCATGACTATAGAAGAATATTCAGATCAAGTCATACAGCAAATGATGGTTGAAGCTGAGAAATTTCCCGTACCTGTTCTGGTGGAATTCCGCTATGAAATCGTTTCTTGGATATATCGATTGCAATCATTAAAACAAGTATGTACTCCTGAAAATAGCGAAGAATGCCTGATTCTGGGGAAACTTTCAGAGAAGTATTTATTACTTAGAGAACGGATAATTGAAATGACTGGTAGAAAATATGCTGAGGAAATTAGAAATAAATGAAAAATAAAATACTATGTTTAATCTTTACAATGGTATTTGGATTGCCTTTACAGGCGAGTCAATTGAGCGAATTTTTTGATGAATTTAATGCAACATTCAACGGTATTCCAACTCAATCCCAATTGTTGGAAACATTTGTCATGGCTCTATTAGCCAAAACTGAAGCCGCAGGAATTTTTAATGATAGTCTTGGGCAGAAGTGCTTTTTAAAAAACCGTCCGACTGACATGCCGAGAGGAAATATTTCTGAGACAGATGTATTAAATAACAATCGAAGGCACATAATATTTTGGGGAGATTCAATGACAGATTGGATTGATAGAATCCCTAAGAAATTTCCGTTCCCAATAATTGGGGACCAACAGGTTGACATCCCTGTGGATCCTTATGTTTATTATGGTGCAAATTGGAATTTAATAGATAAGCGAGCTGTAGGTGGGACAACTACTGAAGATCTAAGAAAGCACTTCGATATAAAAGGTGGAAGTAATCCTAGCTTATTTTTCCCTAATCCTGCAACTGATACACATATCAATTTAGAAAATAAAAATGCAGTAATATTATACGGTGGAAATGATATCGTAAGATACGAATCATTACTAAAAGCTATTCCATGGTTAACAGTATTTCGTCATAATGCTGTAGTTAATAATTTAAATAGAATTGTTACTTATCACCAAGCACAAGGTGCAAAAGTACTGCTTTTAGGTCATACTCCTAGACCATCTGTTCCTGATTTCAATTTTTTTGGAGATCAAGGCATTTTCGGTGATTTCATGAATTCAATTCTAAGTCAGACGTTAAGTGCTTTGGTAGGTGCCATTCAAGTTGGAGGTCAAGCCCTTTCTGATATTACAACATGCATAAACATGGGACAATGTCACAAACCACCAAATGTGGTTGAAATGACTGCCTCAGCTATCTACGCCGGTGCAAGAGAAAGAGAAGCAGAGAAATTTCTTGCTACAGCTTTGAATATGTCCGCTAGCAAAAGAACCGATTCTACTTGGGTATCTAAGGAACTTGCATACCAAACTATTATGATAAAAAATCTAGTGGCAATGCAAAGAAATACTGAATATATGGATGAGTGGCTTGAATTTGCGGACTGGGGACAAGTGGCACGGGGGCAATGGTGGGCTGGAAATCCTACATTATATGACGGAGATTCTATTCATTTCTCCCACCCTTGGGGTCATTCACTTCATGCAACGTTAGTTTCAAATAAAATAACCGCTCTTGGTTGGTGGAATAATCCTATACCATCACAAGGTGACCGTTGTAATTTTACTAATTCAGCGACTTTTCAAACTGGACAACCCGTAGGTTGGACACCAGAGCCACCGGAACTTCCTGAAGCAAATGAGGATGCAATGTTACTTTTATTGCTTTGTTTTTATTTTGGGTACTGTAGTTTTTGAATATGAAAGACGTGTTAAAACTAATTAGTATTTTTCTGTTTGGTTTGTTTTTGGGGTGTTCGAATGACGGCAAAATAACAAGTCCATTTTCTGAAAAGAAAGAAAGTGACAAAAGGGTTTGTGGAGCATTGTATTTATATTGCCAAGAGCAGTTTAATCAGTGCACCAATAACCCCGAAACAACTGGAACCTGTGGAAGGTCTTACCAAGATTGTAATAATACAGTAAGAGGTTGCATTCTAAATTGAGCTTTAGATTTACTTTTCTCTTAGTTATTTTTTTAAATTTTTGTGTCTCCTGTAAAGAGGATAGCGTTACAGAGACTCGGAATTTAGATTTGGAATCTAAAGTTGAAAAAGAAAACTTTATTGAAATTAGTAAAAAGGCAGTTAAATCTACCTGCGAACATAAACTAATGAAAGTAACTATTTTGCCTCATCCACCAAATTTTGATGAGGCGAGATTGATTGATTTTTGTTTTTATGAAAAAATAAATGGGTCATTTAAATTTTACTCCGGGAACCAGCCAACAAAAGCAATTTTGGAAATCGATGATGAAAGCTCTATTAAATGGTAAGTTAATTTTAAGTTTCTGCCTATTATTCGCGAATCCAATATTTTCCGAATCTACTTGGCAAAATGGATATATTAATTTGAAAGACGGTTATCAGATAAATGCGGAATATTCACATGAGACTGGCGGAAATTATTATCTAAGACAGGGCAAAAACGGACATGTTATTGATAAGAATAAAGTGATATCGATTGTTGATAAGGAATATGTTGAATTAATATCCAACTCATCACCTACTCGAAGTTTAATAGAGAGTGTTTTTTACTTTCAAAGTGGTTCAACTTATACCAACATAAGTTATGAGTCTAAAAAGAAAAACGACTTGTGGGCTTTTGGAATTAAATCGGTGTCTTTCGCAAGCATGGCATTCTTTTTTAGTGAAGCTATCTCTAGCCAAAGGAGAGTTCAAAATTCTACATATCTTTTGGATTATGATAAATCGAGGGCAAAATTTCTTAATGCAAGGGAAAACTTTACCTATTCCATTGCACTATTCTTCTTTATAACCGCATATTACGCAATAGATGCTTATGTAAATTTTGATACGGATTCAATTGGAGAAAAAACAAATACTTTTAAGGCGAAAGAAATACGTTTAGAAGAATATTTGAGATTACAATATCCAGAATCTAAAAGTGGCATTAATTTTGAAAAAAATATTCCTACATTAGTTTCTTATGAAAAAAGCTATAATTTTAATTTTTAGCATTTTTATATCATGTATCAGAGAGTCTGGACCTTCTTTGGAAAAATCTACATTATTATTCGGTTTTATATATTCAAACCTAGAAGGCTGTAGATTTCTTTCAAGAAACTCTAACTCAGACAATGAATACTGTTCTGCAGTAAAATTTGGGGATTGTACTGTAGATAGACAAGAAATTTTAAATAAGAATAGAACAACCAAGTTCATCAAAGGACTTGAGAATTTGGCTTTGACAATCAATCAATGTACTATTGATGCCTATAATGAAATTCAGTATATTAAATCTTTAGGTGAATACACAGATCCATACATCGCAAAAAAAAATGAGTCCCCAAATTTAAATTCTTATTCGCCTAATTTAAATTGTGCTGGATTTCAAATTACCAACAAAATGACTAATTCCGAACTAGAATATTTGTATGATGTTAATATTTACCTGGCTATTTTTGCACAAAACAGTAACTGTAGTTTATTGATCCCTCTTTCTGATGTTGAAAGATTGTTTGTAATTAATTACAAAAAAGGTGAAAAATTAATTTTTACAACAAGATTGTAAACTACTAATTCGGATTTGCATCGTCAGTTTACCAACATTGTTCAAAAATAATATTATAAAAAAAACTAGAATCGGGAAAAAAGGATCTGCAACGAACAGGCCTCAATAACGGCACTTTGGATATATTTATAGTATCGAAGGAGGCCAGATAGACAATTGAAGGAGAAATCTTTATGGGATACGTAATTTATATATCAGTCGTTATGTTGGTTGCTCCTATTTGTTGTATATTAGGAGAAATCTATTTTCGTTCCAGACAAACCAAGGTTTTGGATATCACATGGAAGTGACTCCTATTCTGGGCGATCGGGATCCGACTCGCAAGCGCAGGGATCAGCCAGGTAATAAATCCCACATTTACAGCAGGAATTTTACAATTAAGTGAATCCGTCCATATCATCATCAGAGAATTAGGATTTGCGAATTTACTTATGGGAGGACTCGCCGTCTTATAGTTATTTTTTCCATCCCTGCGACTTGCGGCAACCATGGGCGGACTTTATCTGGGAGCGGCAGGTTTACTGCACATCATTCGCGGAATTGATTATGTCAACTTCAAAGAAGCCACTGCATTAATCTCTGATATTTGGGCACTATTCATTGTTCTCGCAAATTATTTATAGCATTTGATGAATTACCTTAAAACAAAACATAACTAAGTTTTGTGCCTTAGTACAGAATCTAACTTTTTATCAAAACCACGGAACAAGTGTTATTTTAAATTCGAACGAATCCATCGAAAAAATATGATTGATTCATTTGTTTAATGGATGATCATCATACTCAAATGAAACGGAACACCATCTTATTTCTGTTTTGCTTTCAAAACTGTATTGCAGGCCCTAGTTTTCATGGATTCGGGAATATGAGTTCTGCAAGTCACCGAAACCGAGTCTATTATGATGAAAAAACTGGAAACTTTGAAACGATTGCCAATTTCAGAGGGAACATTGTCAAATTAGGAACAGTTGTTCCAGAACAAACAAAAAATTTAGATCCCAAACTAAAGAAAAAGAGAATTTGCGAAACAACTGATGTCGATTTGATCAAAATTTTTGACCTAATTGATGAGAATACAATTGTATCAGTTTACGAATCTTCTGGATTTATATGCATCGAATATTATTAATCCTGTTTATTGGTTTTTCTGTCGGCTGTACAAACCACAGATCCTATAGGCAAATCACTTTTGAAAAAAAAGATTACCAAACAAACAAACGCCTACCATTCATTGGAACTACCTGCTCCCCTGGACTCTTTTTTCCAAATAAACTAAATAATCATTACTCACTGATCCAAATTTGGGAAGATGGAGAATATAGAATTTCCAACTTATCGAAAGAACCATTTGATGCGATTGAAGATCTAAGAATTTACCATTCACCTGACTACATCTGGATGTTTTCCTTTATACCATTTTTTAGCAAATACGATTGCGACGAATACCATGTCACTGGGTATCTTCTGTATTTTGATGAAATTACAAAACAAAAGTTAAATGCAAAAATACAAACAGAGAGAACAAAAAAAATACCAGACCTACCGATGATGGTAGTTAGAGAATATCTTTTGATGGATTCAGACACTCTTTTACAAAAAAAAGATAAACAAAGAGAAATAGAAAGTTTAACCAAATCAAAAAATCGTAGAGAAACCTTCCAACTTCCAAAAATCTGGGATCCAAAACCCAAATCAGAAATTGTTAATTTAACTAACGAAAAACTGATCGATAACTGTTTAGAATTTCCTTATGAATGTGTGACAGATTCCAATTACATGGGCGAAATTCGAAATAGAAACCAAAAGAGTCTGAAAGAAAATCCCAACCTTTCCGATTTTTCTTCTTCTCTTTCATCTAAAATACAAAACACATCCAATCAAATTTATTTCGGCTGTTACTGTCGAAAGAATCCAGACCTAACCATTTACAGTAATTGTCCTATTGATCAATTTGGTTTGGATTCAATTTGTAAAAATAAAAACGATTGTTTAGAAAAAACAAGTGATGGGAATAAACAACTTTGTCATAGAAATTTCAAAGCAGATTTATCCAATCTTATGAAAACCAAAGAGTCAAAAGACACAATCCACAAAGAAAAAGATAATTTCGACAGAATGATTTTTTATACAAAAAAATTATGGGCCCTTGAGATTTTAAAGGAATTAAACGAATGAACGTAAAAGAACACTAAACAAATCATTTGGGTAATTTCTATACTTGGTTGGTTGGCGAATAAAAAAAATTAACATTCGAATTGTAAAACAGTCTAAATAGTTTACACAAATCATTTTACTAAAATAATATTAATATATAACAACATACCGATTGTTGTATTTTTTTCACATAAATCCCTTGCAATGATCTTTCTAAATGTTTTCCTTGTAGCATGAGATTGATACTTGTATCCAACAGGTTACCAGTCCAATGGGATGGAACACCTAACGTAGGTGGTTTAGCCACCGGGCTTTCTAGTTTTTTATCACAGTGGAAATCAGAAGGAAATGAAATTATATGGGTAGGCTGGCCAGGTAAATCCATACCAGAAAAAGAACAATCAACCTATGCGGAAGTCATGAAAAAGGAACATGGCACCGTTCCCGTATTCTTAAAACAAAAGTTAGCTGATTCTTTTTACAATGGATTCTGTAACAAAACCCTTTGGCCTTTATTCCATTACTTCACTGCACACTGCGAATATTTAGATACTACTTTTGATTCCTATGAAGAAGCCAATAATGAATTCGCTAAATCAGTAGCAAAAGTTTACCAACAAGGAGATTGGGTTTGGATACACGACTACCACCTTTTTTTATTACCAGGAATTTTAAGAAACTTATATCCCAATATTTTAATTTCTTTTTTTCTGCATATTCCCTTTCCTACATTTGAAATTTTCCGTTTATTACCCGAAAGGTTCCGCACCAAAATCTTAACAGGAGTTTTAGGAGCCGATTTAATTGGTTTTCACACGCAAAGTTATACACAATATTTTTTAAGAACTTTACTACGATGTTTAGGAATCGAAAACGAAAGAGGGATCATTTACCATCAAAATCACATAACAAAAACAGGTGCTTTCCCAATGGGGATCAATGTAAAACAATTTTCCGACTATGCAAAATCTGAAGAATGTCGGGATATAGCATCAACCTTCAATAAAAACCATAAAGATCTCAAACAAATTCTTTCCGTAGATCGACTAGACTACACCAAAGGTGTATTGCAAAGGCTGAATGCTTTTGAACTATTTTTAAAACAAAATCCTCTATGGATCAAAAAATGTAAGTTAGTATTAGTACTTGTTCCATCAAGAACCGATGTATCGAGTTATCAATCCATGAAAAGAGCTATTGATGAAAAAGTAGGATCGATTAATGGAAGTTTTGGAACACTAGACTGGACTCCTATTTTATACCAATACAAAGGTTTCCCCTTCGAAGAATTGGTCCCTTTATATTGCAACACTCATGTAATGCTCGTTACCCCATTTCGCGATGGAATGAACTTAGTAGCAAAAGAATTTTTGGTTTCTCAAACAAACGGGATGTTGGTCTTAAGCGAAATGGCCGGAGCATCAGCAGAACTACCGGAAGCAATTTTAGTAAACCCAAATGATTTATCAGGAATGGCAGATTCAATCAAAGAAGCAATCGAAATGGATGAAAAAGAAATTCAATTTCGAAACCAGGTGATGATCACTCGCCTTTCAGAAAACACGGTCAACGATTGGGCTAAAAGAATCTTTGCAGATACAGAAGATACCTCTAAAAAGAATTTAGCATTCCAAACAAAATCAGTATCACCAAATTCTGAAATTTTATTACCACCCAAAGACAAACCAATTTTTATTATCTTTGATTACGATGGGACACTTGTTCCCTTCGAAACATTACCACACTTGGCGATTCCAAGTCAGGAGCTACTGAATTCTTTTAAGGAAATGTTAAAAATTCCAAATCTATCCATCGCCATCATCAGCGGCAGAGATAAATCGTTTCTAGAAAAAACTTTTCACACGCTTCCGATACATCTCGTAGCTGAACATGGTGCCTGGCATAAACCACCTTACGGATCCAAGTGGAATTCTCTATTTACTTCTAATGTAGATTGGAAATTACAAATCAAAGACCATTTAAATGAATTTACAAAAAGAGTTCCTGGATCCTTTACCGAAGAAAAAGAATTTTCTTTAGTTTGGCATTTTCGGAATGCAGACCCTGACATTGGCCTCAATGCCGCAAGAGAGATGTTAGATGAGTTATCTCAAATTTCTTCCAATAGTGGATTTTTTGTCCAGAGGGGAAATAAAATTATAGAAGTAAGGGAATATGGAACCGGCAAAGGGAAAGCCGCTTCAAAAATAGTTCCTCAGTCTGAATTAAGTTTATTTGTGTTTGGTGATGACACAACAGACGAAGACATGTTTCGAGAATTACCAGAATCTGCATTTACTATTAAAATTGGGAAATCAGAAACAATGGCAAAATACCGATTCAAAAACCCGGAAGAAGTCCACTCTTGGATTCAAAATTTAATTTCCCACTTGAAAAAGGAAAACTGATGGAACCACATAAATACAATCTTGGAATTATCGGCAATGGGAGTTATATCGCCCACATCAATACCAAAGCAGAAATAGTTTGGTTGTGTTGGCCTAATTTCGATAGTTCTCCAATTTTTGGTGATTTAATTGATCAGAGTTGTGGATCTTTCTCACTGATTCCTCAATCGAAGATTATTTCGCATTCACAATCTTATTTAGAAAATACAAACATACTTCGTACAGATATAGTTACAGAAACCGGTTCATTCGCAGTCATTGATTTCGCACCTAGATATTACAAAAACGGTGTGTTACATTACGAAAGAAATTTGTATCGGAAAATCATTCCAATAAATGGGAATATAAAAATTAAAATATCAATAAATCCTACATATTCTTATGGCAGTGAAATTTTACGACCAAGAGTTGTATCAAACCAAATTCAATACGAATCTTCTGAATTCAAAATTAAATTATTAACAAACGTCTCGGTAAACCAAATCCTCAAAGGAAACTCTTTCCAACTAAACCAGACATTGTATCTGGGTTTATTTGAATCAGTCCCAGAAGAAATCATTTTGAATGAATGGATTGAATCAGAATTCATAAAAACAAAAAACTACTGGCAAAACTGGGTCAAACACTGTACGATTCCGAATTTTGCGCAAAAACAACAAATTCGTTCTGCACTTTGTTTAAAACTCCATCAGTTCCAAGAAACAGGAGCGATCATTGCGGCTTCCACTACAAGTTTACCTGAAGCTCCTAAGTCAGGTCGCAATTGGGATTATCGTTTCTGTTGGTTACGCGATGGTTTTTATACCCTACTCGCACTCACGAATCTCGGTCAATTTGAAGAATTGGAAAGATATTCACAATACATTAGCAATCTAACACCTACAAAAGAAGGAAGATTCCAACCATTATATAGTATATTTGGAGAATCCCTACTAGAAGAAAAGATTTTAGAGTTGGATGGATATTTAAAAAATGGACCAGTCCGTATTGGCAACTCTGCATATACGCATAAACAAAACGATGCTTACGGACAAATTTTGTTATCTTTACTCCCCCTATACTTAGATGAACGGATTCCTGAAAAAAATAGATTCCATAATCTAAACTTAGTAAAAAGCATTTTAGAACAAATTGAATTGACCATGGATGAGCCCGATGCAGGCCTTTGGGAATTTCGTAATTTTTCACAAAAACATTGTTATACGTTTTTATTTCATTGGATAGGTGCAAAAGCAGCAAGAGAAATTGCTATTCAACTAGGTCAGGATGAAATATTAAATAAAACCGAAGTTTTAATGAAAAAAGCCGAAAAAAATATAGAAGCTTGTTACGATGAAGAACTCGGTTGTTATACGCAAGCACAAGGGAAAAAAGATTTGGATGCAAGTTTACTCCAACTCATCACTCTTGGTTACCTAGATCCAAAAACTGAGAAAGCGAAATCTCATATTAGAGCGATTGAAAATTCTTTAAAATCAGAAAATGGATTCATGTATCGATATCTTCATCAAGATGATTTTGGTAAACCGGAAACGACATTTTTGGTTTGTACATTTTGGTATATCGAAGCACTGGCTTGTATGGATCGCGTTGATGAGGCTGTTGCATTATTTGAATATGTTTGCGAACATTCTAACCATCTAGGATTATTTAGTGAAGACTTAGAATCGAAAACGGGAGGCCAGTGGGGCAATTTCCCTCAGACCTATAGTCATGTAGGACTCGTAAATGCAGCACAAAAAATTTCCGAAAAGAAGTCTAAAAGTTTGTTCTGGTAATCGTTTAAAAGATAGCGGAATCCCTAACCTTATGATCTAAAATTCCCAACGTTACCTTTCCTTTCACGATCGAAACGACATTCGAATCACTTCTATTTTTCTTTCCTTAAACTTCATTTTGTCTTGAATCATTCTAAAAATTCTCAAAAATTATAAAATCCAAGAATCTTATGAAAACTTACGAAGGTATTAGTTTAGAAGAGGCAATCCAGAAAATCGCTGAGCTGGAAAAAATCCTCGAAGAAAAAGAACAAAATACCTATAAGACCTTTTTTGAACAAGATGAAGAAGCCATTGTCGTTTTTGATATCCAAAGCCGGTTGTTTACTGACTGCAATGCAAAACTAACAACCGTACTTGGATTTACAAAAGAAGAATTCACAAAACTATCAGTAATGGATATCAGCCCGAAATACCAACCAAACGGGCAGTTGTCGGATTTTCTCGCAAAACATTATATTAGTGAAGGGTTCAGACACGGAAGTATTCGGTTTGATTGGGTTCATTTAAACAATAAATCGGAAGAAGTTTTTTGTGAAGTGCGTTTATATAATTATACAACTGCAAATGGTGGAGCCTTTGCTAGAGCAGTAATCCAAAAAAAAGACCAAGTAGTTCAATTACAAAAAAAATTAGAGCAGAAGGAAAAACTTTTATCCAAAGTAACACAAACCCTTCCCGGAATCATTTATATCCAATCTATTGCGACAGATGAGTTTCTTTATTTAAACAATACATTGGAAACACAATTAGGTTATCAAGTTGGCTCCATTTTAACATTTGATTTTTTAATTAAAAATATTTTGTATCCGGATGATGTTCCACGAATCGAAGAACATGCGAAACGAATGTTAGCGGAAAAAAACACAGATATTTATGAAATCGACTTCCGAGTATTCCACAAAAATGGGAATATCCATTGGCTTCGTGTTTGGGAAACAAACTTTTCTTTTAACGCCGAAGGAGTTCCTACCGAAGTATTGGGAATTGGTCAAGATATCACCAGCATCAAAAATATAGAATTTAATCTTAAAAAACAAAATGATCTGAGTGAAGAAATTCGCCGTACCTCAAAATCAGGAGTTTGGGAGTGGACAGTGAAAACAGACGAAATGTTCTGGACTCCCGATTTATATTTTTTATTAGATAATGATCCAAAACACGACAAACCAAACAAAGAAAATCTAATTGCATTTTTTACACCAGAAAATCGCCAAATCATTGCTAGTGCATTCAAACAAGCCGAACTAAATTTCGAACCATTTGACTTAGAATTAGAAATGATGGTCAAAACGAAATTTTGGGTTCGTATCCAAGGAAAAACAATTTTAGATGCCAATCAAGAAATCAAAATCATTGGAAGTATCGAAAACATAGACGACTCTAAAAAGAAAAAAATCGAACTTCTAGATAACGAAAACCGATTTCATGAGGTGGCTGACCAAACGGGACTTATTATTTATGATTACGATGTAGGTTCAGGAAAAATTGTCTGGGACGGTGCCATTAAATCCGTATTAGGTTACGGGAAAGAAGAGTTCAACCAATTTGATATCGATGGATGGGAAAACCTACTCCATGAAGAAGATCGTTTGCATACAATCCAGGCTCTCAAAGAATCCATTGCTACAAGGACTCCTTACCGAGCCTACTACCGAATTCGCAAAAAAGATGGAAGTTTTACTCCAATTGAAGAAAGAGGAGCATTTTTATCTACTGACTTCTCGGAGCCAGGCCGTCTAGTTGGTGTATTAGAAAACGTATCTGCAAAAGTAGAATTTCTTAAAACCATAGAGACCAACGAAAAAAGATTTAGAAATTTTTACAATTTTGCAAGTGAAGCCATAGTCATCACCGAAGAAGACCAAATCATAGATGCAAACCTTGCTTTCCAAAAGTTATTCGGTTATGAAACATTTCATGAAATCACAATTTCTAGTTTGATTGGCGACCCTCTTTGGATGGGGTTGTCTTCTAAAGAAAAAACATTTTCTGCGGAAGGGCACAAAAAAGATGGTGTTTCGATTCCGCTCCAAATCAATCAAAAGGAAATAGGAGAAGGGAGATACCTCCTTTCTTTTATTGATCTAACCTCCATCAACGAAGCCGAATCCATTAAACGAGCATTAGATGATATTCAAAAAAGAAACGATCGTATCGTCACACAAAAAATCGAACTTGAAAAAGCTCTCGATGAATTAAAACTCACACAATCACAACTCATTCTCAATGAAAAGATGGCCTCTCTTGGACAATTGATCGCAGGTATTGCCCATGAAGTCAATAATCCTTTAGGTGCAATCAAAGCATCTAGCGAACTGATCTTAAACAAAATCAAAGACCAAATCCCAAGGCAAAGTGAAATCATCCATTTCCTCAATCAAAAATCTCCAGAAATTAGAAAAACATATTTTGATTGGCTCTTAAAATCATTTAATACAAAAAACCACGTACACGGTTCTATTTCTAGAAAACAAAAACGAAGTTTGACTGTCCATTTGAACGAACTTGGCTGTAAATACTCCGAAGTCATCGCAGAAGAAGTAATCGATTTAGGAATCCAAGATTCTTTTTATATAATCGAATCTCTGGCAAAAGAAGAAGACTTTTTAGTACTATTCAATTACGGACTTGATTATATCCAGGCAGCCCAATATTTAAATTCCACACTTGAATCCATCCAACGTGTTTCCAAAATTTTATATGCACTAAAAAACTTTACCCACTTTGATAAACTAGGTGGAAAAGTAAAAGCCGATATCATTACAAATATAGAAACCGTTTTAACACTTTATAACAACCAAATGAAAAATGGAATCACAGTGATCAGAGATTACCCAGAATCCATATCGCCTATTTACTGTTATCCTGATGATCTCATACAAGTTTGGACCAACTTAGTTTTTAATGCCATTCAAGCGATGAGCTATAAAGGCCAACTCAGCGTCCATGTGAGAGAAAAAGTATCAACAACCAACCATATTCCTCTGGTAGAAGTGACTATTGAAGACAATGGCTGCGGGATTCCGGATGATATCAAAGAAAGGATATTTGAACCCTTTTTTACAACGAAGGAACTAGGAGAAGGGAGTGGCCTCGGCCTAGATATTGTCCGCCGAGTCATTCTCAAACATAACGGACATATTGAAGTGAACTCTAAACCTGGGAAAACAACGTTTACGGTGCTTCTTCCTATTTAGAACCTTGCCAAATAGGCTCTCCATTTTACCTAATCAAAGGATAACCACCACAAATTCATGAGATTGGATCTAAACTGCGACGGGAAGGGAAATTTTCTTCTATCCGTAGCAATGATGATCAATTTTATATTTACCATTTACACAGACAAACGAATATGCGAGTTGTGACCGCAAAACCTACAAACGTCGCCATCATTTTTTCTCTTTCTCTTCTGTTGCTCATCTTACAGATTCTGATTCGTGTCGATACATTCTATTTATCTGACCCATTAGTGAAAATGATCCAAGTGATTTCGCTTTGGAATCAAAATTGGTCTACAGAAGGAATCCTTTATTCAGCCAAAGATTTAGACCCTCTTTTTTTAATGAGTCCTCTCAATGAAGGATTTGTTTTTTTACATGAAGGACGATTGATTGGACAGTATCCGATTGGACTCACTTTCCCCTATTCTTTACTAGGTTTTTTACCCTTAAATTTTCTTCCATACTTCAATGTTGTTTTTTTAGTTCTATTTTTGAGATTATTATTCAAAAACGGGATCAAAACATCGGTGGTTCTTCTAGTAGCATTCGGAACTGTAACATTTCCACTGTTAGTGGATTTTTCAGAGAATGGATTATTTTTAATTCTTTCTGGTTATGGTTATGTTTTTTTATATAAAGCTTTTTTAGAGGATAAAAAAGAAAATTGGATTTTAGGAAACATATTTCTCGGATTATCTCTTTGGCTTAGATTGGAAGGGATTCTTTTGTTTGTTTCCATACAATCGACAATTTTTCTAATTTATTATTTTGTAAAAAAACGATCTTTTTTGGAATCGATCCATCCGAAAAGGTATTCCATTTTTTTCTTGTTTATTGTTCTATTTTTAATTTGGAATGCAGTCAGTTATTCCCATCCACTTGGCACAAGATATCTAACAAATTTCGGTAAGTTTGAAAAACAATTCTACAAACAAATTGAGATTTTTTTATCTATCGCATTTACCTACCCGAGACAATCCGCCTGGTCTTTAGGTTTTTTTCTCCATACTCCTATTTTTATTTATCTTTTCATCAAGTTACGAAAAACTCAAATTCTTAAAAACTTAAATATAACATTCCATTTATCTATTGTGATTCTATTTTTATTTTTTGTAGCTTTAACCTCACCCAATGACGGAATCACTCTCACCGGAAGGTATTTACTTGTTTTAGTATACCCTCTCTCCTTTCTCTTAAATGAAAAGATGGATGAATTACAAACAAACAAAGTGATATTCAAATTACTTTATACCTGGTCATTTGTTTGTACAACGCTGATCATGGTTGTTTTTTATCTTTCAAGTAAGGAACTAAAAAAATTACGTTCAGAATTGACCCAATTCCATTCTCCCCTCATTGTCACCACAAATGAAATATTATCCGGAAGTTTTGGTTTAGATCTATTAAATCAGAAAGTAATTTCTATTCGGAGAAAAGAAGTTGTAAAATATTTTTACGATAATATTAACAAAATGGCTCCAGAAGAATTTATAGTTTTGACCGTTGGGAAAGAAACCAAATACAATACGGAAGAAAAAGATGTATTTTCGGCCATCTTATTTGATTCGAAAGAAGCAGGTTACAACTGCGAGAAAGAAGAACGTTCTTCTAGAGTGCTCGCCAGGAGGTGTATCCGAGCAAAAAACCGCTAATTTTTTCCAGGGGAACACAAGATTAAAGCAAAAAATTGATTTGAAATCGTTAAGCTAAATTTATATTCTCTCTGCACCATGCAGAACTTCTTACTCAGTTTACTTCCTTGGACAAAAAGAGAATGGTCGGATTTTTTGGCAGACCTGGCTCCCTTATTTGGTTTATTTATTTTTGCATCTGAACCAAGAAATATTATGATCGCTCTTTATCCTGAGTTGTATTTTGTTTTTGGGTATGGAATGCTTCGACTCATTTCAACGGCAATTTATGCCGCAATCCAAGAAAGTAAAGAAATGGGTTTGCAAGATTTGAACATCCCAGAACCAATCATTGGAAAAATTTTTTATTTTATCTTTGTTCCATTTTTTGGTGCGATCCTACTCAGTGCATTGATCTGCATTATAATGTTACTAGTTGGTTTTAATTTTTTCTTTTATATGATGATTGAATTATTCCTCAGTGTAGCAACCACAGGTGGAATAGAAGCAAACTTTATTTTTTTAAACCTCTATAACTCACTCGAACCAAAAGAACAATATTATATTTGGGGAATCTTTTTGTTCACACTCTATCGTTATTTACCCAAAATTTTTGAATTTTTTAAAACGCAGACTTATAAAAACTACAAAGATTCTTGGGCTTGGGTTGCCTTAGGTACTCCGCAAATTCCTAAACACAACCAATTCCAACGAATTACAAATGCCTTTCGAGCTATGATTGGCATAAAAAACAATCCATCTGATCTTTGGGAATACACTCCTATATTTTATATTGGATTTTTATTCTTTTATTTTGGGGTTCTTGTTTTAATGATCAAATTTCCTTTGTTTGGCCCTATCATCACTCTTGTGATCAAAGCTTTTGTAGAAATGTATTTTTTTCGGCTCCACAAAGAAGCGCAAGGGATCGTAGCGTAAATCCTTTGCGAAGCAAAGATTGGAGCGGAGAGCGCGGTCGCACATTGTGCGATGCGCCCAAAAATAGCAAAAACGATCCAATCTGTCCATTTCATTTCCTGTATACTAAATTCAATCAAAAGGAGAGAATATGGCATTCCAACAAATCCAAACAGGTATCATTACCGAAAAATTAAATGAAACAAAAACCTTTTATGAGAAATGGTTAGGACTGATTACAAAATTTGAATCAGATTGGTTTGTTCTATTATGTTTACCAAATAAGCCTGAAGTGGAAATCGCAATCATGAAACCTAACCAACAACAGGTGAGAAAACCTTATTTTCAAATTCCTTATCAAGGAAAAGGGATTTGGTTTATCTTTGAATCAAAAGATGTGGAAAAAGAATTTGCAGAATTAAAACAAAAAAACGCACCGATTGACCTTCCTCTCACAACGGAAGAATGGGGAGATGTCCACTTCACTTTGATTGATCCCAATGGAATCGGCATTGATATTGTCCAAGAAAGAAATCCAAATTAAAATTTAGAAAGACAAATGGCTATGGACTTTCTTAACTTAGTTTTATACTTAAGTAGGAAAACCTCCATTGCCACAAACACCCAACCTCTATCCAGTTTGGAACCAATTAGAAGGAAAATTGGATGATACCATTGGCCTGAATCAAATTGCATTTTTTACTGGGTATAGTGATTGGCATTTTCATCGGTTGTTTAAGTCCTTCCAAGGTGAAAATGTAAAGGAATACATTCGTAGGTTACGATTAGAAAAAGCTGCATACGAATTAAAGATCACAAACTTTCCTATTATAGAAATTGCTTTGGAAGCTGGTTTTTTATCACATGAAGCATTTTCCAAAGCATTCAAACGAGTGATTGGTTCTACACCTTCTGATTTCCGAAAAAAATACCAAAAGAAAAAATCATTAACTAAATCATTTCACCAAACATTGCCAGACGGAATTTCGAAATTTGGATTTCAGAAAAAAAACATTTCTTCCTTTTTTATAGCTTTTGTTCGCCATATCGGAACTTACGAAGAACTACCCGGACCAATCCCTGGGAGTAAGGAAGTAAAACAAATCCAATCTTTGATTGATCACTGGAATTCATCTCAGTTCCATCATAAATGGATTGGGATCAGCCAAGATGATCCTGAAATTTCGCCAAAAGGAAAAATTCGATTTGATTTGGGTATTACCATTGGAACAAATCAAAAAAACCTTCCTCAAGGATTTGGAATCCAAACCATTCCCTCTGGGAAGTATTTACAAATTCGTTACGAGGGAAGTTACCAAGGCCTGCCAAAAATTTACGATTGGATTTTAAATGAATATATCAAAACAACTCCAATCAAACTAAAGAACAGACCACCTTGGGAGTGTTATCTGAATCCTTTTGAAAAAGAAGATAATAAACGAATTACGGATATTTATATTCCGATTGAATAAAATTCCTTTTAGTTTACTGAGAATCGGTGGCTCATAAACTACATAGACAATGGAGTTTCTGGCCCTGGCCCAAACAGACCACGACACACGGGGAAATTGGGTCGAATGTTATTTGCGGCATTCACAATCGACTCGCAGGGAAAAAATAAAACTTCATTCAAACATACGGTTAAATCCTTTTTCTGAACGTATTTATAAACCGACTTACAACTTCTGAGAGTGGTTTGTGATTCTTTTGTTGTAGAAGAGCTGTTACATCCGGATCCTAGATTGGTAGTATAATAACCAGCGCTAGTTAGAGTAGTATCCATCGACTGTGGGCAAAGGGAACGTTTCACCACCAATGCACCATAAAACTGTCGTACGGCGACATCTCTCGACACCTTATCTCCGTTCATTTCGTTGTGTGTATCAAAATACAAATCACCAATACAGCCGTAAAACGTAACTGCTATGGCAAAAATAATCTTAAAGAAAAAAAAACGAAACGATTTTGGATACATTTGAACTATTGATATGAATTCATTCGAACCGTCGACTTTTTCTCAATTGGCATTTGTTTTTTCGCTTACCAAAATTCGCACAAAACAACACTTCTGTGACAATCCGAACCACTAAATTCATTCATCGTTTTTTGATTCGACATCCAAATTTTACTTTTTTCTTTTTCATCGTTTCTTAAAATGTAGCGAATGAAACTTCTATCAAAACTTTGGATCTTTAGTTTTCTTATTTTTGAATCTTGTGTTATTTTCCAAGCAACAAAAGTCCCTCCAAATAATCTCAAATCTTCCCTAGAAACCAACTCTGACAAAAAACAGAAAGTTGTATTTCTTGGAGATAGCATCACTCATGGTAGGGTCAGTTATGATTATGTAGGTTCTATCTCGAAAAATCCATCGTTAACTAATTTTCAAATAATTAACGAAGGAATCAACAGCAGATTGACTGTACAAATTTTAGAACAACTAGAGAATTTAAAAAAGTTGAATCCAGATTATGTTTTCCTTTTGATTGGAACGAATGATTTAAAAGCTACCTTATCTGAAGAAGAATACAATCGTTATGCAAACATTTGGAAATTAAAAGAACCAGTCACAGAAGAAAGTTTTGTAATTAACTTAACTAAAATCATCCAATCCATTCAAAAAGAAACAAAAGCAAAACTGATTGTATTTTCCCCACCTGTTCTAGGAGAAGATCCAAACTCAGTTCCTTTCCAAAGATCAAAAAGATTTGCGGAACTTACCAAACAAGTAGCTACAAAGGAAAAAACTATCTACAAACCACTGCATGAGACCCTATCCCAAGGCCTAGACGAATCAAAGCTAAGTTCTCGTAAACCATACACCCAAAACACTTGGGGAATGTATTGGACCATCCTAAGATACTATTCGACCACGGCTACTTGGGATGATCTCGGAGATTCGAATGGATATTATTATTTAACAGATGCAATCCATCTGAATGAACGTGGGGGAAAGATTTTGGAAGGCATGGCATTAGAGGAAATTTTACCAAACGAGAAATAGAAGGATTTTCTGTCGGAACCGATAAAACCCGACAGAATCTAAAGCCAACTAACGTTTGCTAATACGATACTCTTCAACTAAGGTTGGATCACATTGAGCCGATACAACAAAAAGGAAAGTACAATCAAATTAGAGAAGAGTATCAGTCCAAAAAATATTTGAATCATCTTTGGACTGACCTCCGTAAAAAAACCACCACCTTTCACCCTGACAAGTCCAGGATGTTTCACTAAAAACTCAGCGCCATTGTTAAAATAGATCCAATAGAAAGCGAGTGACCAAAGAGTTAAGATAGAAATATGAAAAACGATTACGAAAGGATTTAAAGATTTTATATATAAATAATCAATTAAGCTAGTTGTATATTGGAGAAGATTACCGATTCCAACAATGATCCAAGGAATATTCCCATAGACAATAATACCTTTCACCATTTTGTCATATCCAGGTTCTAACTCCGGTTTTTCTTTTATGTATTTTTGGGATCTAAACTTTAAAACTAGTGCGTTAATGACTGTAACAACGATGAACAGAATCCAAATATGATTAAAAAGAATCATTTTTCACTCCCTAAAGAAACTTAAATTCAATTAAATACACCATCAAACTATCGAATTACTGTTTCACTAACAACCATTTTAAAATTACGATTCTATTAAATATAGTTGGGACGATTTAGGAGATTCGAAGAATATTATGATTTAACCGATAGAATCCATTTGAATGAACGTGGCGAAAAAATTTCTGTTAGGTGGTTTAGTCCCCAAGAGAAGAAATCACTAGTACATTAGAATTCTATTATTGTTTACGTCTGCAATAAAGATTCCTTCTCCGTTAATGGATATACTTTGTGGAAAATCAAAAGCGGTGGCGGATAAACCCGAAGCGGAAACAGAGAAACTACCATTACCGGATTGGCCGAAAACTTTAGAAGCCGTTGTGCTAGTTCCTGAATACAGTAAGACTCGATGATTGGAACTGTCAACGATCCACACATCCCCACCAAAGGCCAAAACAGTTCTGGGTGCAACCAATGTCGCAGCACCGATCCCACCATTATTTGGTACATTTGCAGTCAGATTGGGTTGTCCATACACGCGAGTGGCGGTAGTGCTAGTACCTGGATAAAATAAAACTCTGTGATTTCCTGTATCTGCAATGTAAACTCCCTCTGAACTCACAGCAACACCTTCTGGTGATGACAATGTTGTGGCCGTGCTTCCAGCTGTATTATCAATAAAATTAGGTTGCCCATACACTCTTGTGGCAACATAACTTCCGTTTGGAAAATAAAGAACTCGATTTTGCGAACTGTCTGCAACATAAAATCCTTGGTTATCTGCTGCGAGACCATACGGTGCCGTAATGACGTCTGCAGCGGCATTTGGAGCATATACCGCCGTGTTAAAATCGACTTGGCCATACACTCGGGAAGCAGCGGTATTCGTTCCCTCAAAATACAAAACTCTAAAACTGTTAAGGTCTGCTACGTATAAACCCAAAGAATCTTTAGCAAGACCAGCAGGAAACGAAAATCCTGAACTTGTAATACTCGTACCATTTGACGTAAAGTTCGGTTGACCGATTACTCTTACTGCAGAAGTACTCGTTCCTGAATAAAATAACACTCTGTTGGTGGCAGAATCGGATACATAAATCCCTAATTCACCAGCGAGAACAGCGGTGGGAGAGGAAAGGTTATTTGGTGTTGGTGGACTAGGAGCAGCAACTGTTGTGAAATCAATCTGTCCATACACTCGTTTAGCGCTTGTTGTATGGCAAATGATTTGAATATTAGAAATTCCTAGTATTACAGTTCCTTCCGAACCGTTATGTATGACACAGACGATTGTATCTGGTTGTTTTGCAATGGACAATGTATATTTGGAACCGAATCCACTTGCGATCGGTATGGAAAAACTGGTGGCACCTGGCGGAACGGAAAGTTCAGAACCAGTATTTGATCGGAGAACCATTCCAGAAGTCGTAAGGCCTACAATGGATCCACCTAGAGACAAGGCAGTTGATACACTACAATGAGGAGAAAAGTCAGCTATCGCAAACTTCAAAAGGATTGAATTTAAAAATTCATTAGAATTCAAATCACATGAATTGGATAATTCTGATTTGTTACAGGAAAAAAAGCAGAACCCAATCGTAAGTAGATAAGCAAAAATACGATTTACCACAAATTGAAACTTATTTATTTCCTAAATTCCAAGCAAGTCTAAATCTCTGTTTACATCGATTAGGTGGTGATTTTCTAGCATTTGTCAAAAAATTAAATTCTGGAATGTCAAAGCATGAGGATTTCCATTAATATCTACAAGTTCAATGCTTAAATTGCCCTCTTTCACTTCACCGTTTCTTAATTGAAACCTTTGTTTGTATCCGGTTAACTTTCCATCTTCTAAAAATTTTTTGATTATCTCAGTTCCATCAACGGCTTGTTTATACATACCCAGCTCAATACTCGTTTTGCCAACAACCTCCTCTTTTTGAAACCCAACCAATCGTTCAAAAGCAGGATTTACATTTACAAATCTAAATTGATTGTTTATATCATGTAATGACATCGCAATGGGGCTTACTAAAAATGCTTTTTCAAAAAGTTCTTGGGCTTCTGATTGTTTTCGATAACTTTCAAATAAACGCAAAGCTAATTTGATTGATGCGATTAAAACAATTTCTCCCGTTGTTTTCAGAATATATCCATAAGAAGTAATGGATTCAGTACGATTGACAATTTCTGTTTCGGTATGGGAAGATAAAAATACTAATGGAATAGAATGTTTAGAAAGAATGATTTTTGCAGCTTCTATTCCATCAATTCCAGAACCCAAATCAATATCCATAAGGATGATATCTATTTTGTTTTCTGGATTAGACAAAAAGGAAATTGCAGTTTCTCCTGTAAGAGTATGGTGAACCACAAAACCAGCAGATTTTAAAATTCGCATCTGCATCATTGCAATGATGGCTTCATCCTCTACTAAAAGAATGGATTTACCAGTCATTAGGTTTGGTTCCATAGTCATTCGTTCATCGTAGAAACTATCTTTTCGTTTGCAAGGATAACTTATACAGACAGAAACCAATCGAGAATCAAGAAATTGATTCGTCAAATTGTAAATAGATAATAAAAAGAGTCACCTTGCAGAAGTCAGATTCACAAGAAAAGGATCCATCCAACAGGAGACTAGGAAATGTCCGCAGAAACAAATGAAATCAGCCGATTCGAAAGAAATTCATTCCGTAAAGGTGTGTCATTAATTATATACACAAAGTACGGACTCAGTGCTGTATTTTTACTTGGTGTTGCTGCCAATGTGGCAACCAAAAGTTTCATACCTAATTTAATTGGATCCCTAGCATTTTTATTCAATGGAATTATCCCTGGATACTTCTTACGAACCGGAAAAGAAGTTTCTAGAATTTGGGCCTTTACCATCATTTTCATCGACTTACTAATATTAGTTAGTTTCTTCTATTTAGATATTTATAATAACTATGTCAAAGGAGATGCAAGTAATACTGTAAACGCTGGTATTTTCTACATTATCTTTGTTTTTATTGCTATTTATACCAGTTTTCTTTTCGAATCTAAATTAGTGATGATTGTGGGAATCATCTCTACCTGCCTTTATCTGGGTGGAATTTTTTTATCAGCAAAACTTGGCGCTGCCCTTGTTGGGAAAGCCACTCCAGAAATGTTAAGGGCGAACCATATCATTGTCGCAACGGAAGTGCAGAAGGTCATTTTTTATTTTGGAGTCATTTTTAGTTTACGTTTTGTTGTGTCACTCATGCGAGAAATGCAATCCGACTTAAAAATTAAACTAAAAGATACGTTAGAGAAACAAACATTCATCACAAACAAATCCAATCAAATGGAAAAATCAGCAACCACACTTGCTGCCTCAGTTGACACCCTTCAATCAATGTCAGATGAGTTACACAACCAATCACAAAACCAAGCCGCATCCGTTGAAGAAATCTCGGCTTCCGTAGAGGAACTTTCCTCTTCCGCAGTCAGTTCTGCCAACCTAGCGGGAGACCAAGTAACAAGGGTTAAAATTGTTGACCAAGACTTTTTATCCCTACAAAATATCAGCGAAAACGTAAAAGCAAAAACCACACAAATTGCAAAAGATGTCAGTCTCTCCGCCGACTTTAGCAGAAAGGTAAAAACTTCTTCCGAGGAACTTAACACAATTTACTCGGATCTCAACAAAGCATTTTCTAAAGTAGAAGAAATCAACCAGATGATGTCAGAAATTGCCGACCAAACCAACTTACTTGCGCTAAACGCTTCGATTGAAGCGGCTCGTGCAGGAGAACATGGGCGTGGATTTGCCGTTGTGGCCCAGGAAGTTGCCAAACTGGCCGAACGTTCTCAGTCTAACGCAGGTACCATTGCTAAAATTGTAAAAGAAGCAGGACTTAAAATCAATGAAGGAACTAGATTTTCTAAAGAAGTCAAAACCCAAGTCGAAAGCCAAAACGAAGAATTACTGCGGATCGAAACTGAAATTTTGAGTTTGGAAGGCCATGTCACCGAACAAGAAAATTTGAACACCAAACTACGAGTTACCTTTTCTGAACTCCATCTGCTCTCCGAACAAATTGGAGTGATTGCACAAGAACAAATGTCTGGCAGTAAAGAAATCAACCATGCCATCACCGTCATCGATGAAACCACACAAAAACTGGCTGACTCAGTCCAACTTCTCTATGAAGAAATCAATGAGATCCATTCACAATCCAAACAATTAACAGCAAACTAAGGGATTTCCCTTTAGTTGAACTTAGTTTTAGGAATAAACCTGTCTTTACAATAGGTTGCTCTCCTAAAACGTTGGGAAATTGTAGGAAATAAATTGATCTCCTTAATTTGCCATGTTGAAAGCTAAACATACCAACCTACCCGGCCAAAGAATTGAAGATACCATCATGGCCATTTTGGAAGAGGATCCATGTCTTGAAGAATCAATCATTCAAAAGATTAGAGACAACCAATTCCATAATTTAGAAGACTCCGGGATTTATTCTGCCCTCATCAAAGTTCTAACATCCTTAGAAATTCCTGAGAATGATTCCGCAAACATCTGGCAAGAAATTATAAACAATAAACACAAATTGACTCAGTGTATGGGGCGTGAAGTCGGAATCCAGATCGCAACCTTAGATTATTTTACCAATATCAATCAAAAACTAAAAAATCCAAAAATCATCGAAATGAAACTTTTCGCTGATACCGAGAAACTAATATTAGTTGATGAACTCACAAAATTATACAACCGAAGACACTTCGAAAAAGCGCTTGTACGTGAATTCAAACAATCTACAAGATACAATCAAAATCTAACACTACTCATCATAGACATTGATGATTTCAAAAAAATCAATGATACTTATGGTCATACAATGGGTGATGAAATTCTCTCTAAAGTAGCAAAACAAATCACCTCGTGTTTACGTATGGAAGATACAGCTTGTCGAATCGGTGGAGAAGAATTTGCGATTATTTTCCCACAAACAAACGAAGAACAAGCACTCATTGCCTCAGAAAAACTCTTAGAGGCTTGCCGCACCATCGAACTCAGCGGTCGACCTGTCACATTAAGTGGCGGGATTGTATCTTATCCAGAAAAAGTGAAAAACTGTTCGGAAATGTATGACCTAGCAGATAGAGCATTGTATACGGCGAAACAATCTGGAAAAAATCAAATTGTAGCCTATTCCAATGAAAAAAGAAGTAGTTTGCGTTTTGATGCCAACTTGGAACTACTTTTTATTTTACCGGACAAAACTTTAAAAACCATTTCTAAAAATATTTCCGTCACAGGAATAGCCTTTGATACCGAAGATGACATCAAACTCAACGAATCATTCGATGTCAAACTCCGTGAATCAGAATCAAACAAAGAAATCAATGCCAAGATCAAAGTGATCCGTAAAGAAGAAGTGGGAATCCATAAGTTCCATATGGGAGCAGAATTTTTAGAACTCTCTCCAGAAGACCAAACCAAATTAACCGACCTTTATACCCTACAACGATCGAAAATTCCTAGCACAGTACTTTGATCATTAAATAAATTTTCCTTGCCGGATCTTCTAGAACAAGTTTCCATTTCATCGTGTTCGGTTTTTACCTCAGTTTCTTTTGGATTTTACTCTCTTTATTTTCACCAGAATTTACCTTTCCTAGAGGTTTAATCCCCCCACTCCAATTCCTTTTTTGGTGGAACCTTGTATTTTCATCGTTTTGGATTGTTCTGCTTTTGATTGTAGTTTTTGGACTCTTGGGATTTTTGCTAAGGGTTCCAATCCTTGGAATTTTCTTACAAGGAATTCGAAACCAAGTCACTGAAATTGGGTGGATTAAATTTTTAATCAACAGAACTACTGTTTGGTTACTCAGCCAAACTCTAATCCTATCTGGATCTTATGTTTTTGGATATAAAAACTTTACTGAATCTTGGATGTATACAGCAGCACTGATGACTGTAATCCTTGGTTATTTCATCAAACAAAATTTTTACAAACCAATGGCTAGTATTTCAGGATCTCGAAATGTTTTTATTTACCGTGGCCAAAAGGGGAACGGTTTTCCAGAAAATAGGGAGCAGTTTCCAGAGGAAAAAGACGTAACTCCCCCGTAATCCGAAAATGATTTTTGCCAAACTAAAAAAAATCCAATCTAATGGATATGGCTTCAAAAAACAAATTTACCAATCTTCCGTTTGTAACCTTGGTAGTTTTATTTTTCCTTTCGACTGTTTTCTATTTCAACTGCCAACTCTTTAACAAAGATACCAGCGTTCAAAAAGTCAATCTAGAGCCAAAACAGGGACAAAAAATAGCAGCTTTTGCCGAAGGTTGTTTTTGGTGTTCTGAACATATATTTGAATCCATACCTGGCGTGACCGAAGTTGTCTCTGGATACGCCGGAGGAAATACAAAAAATCCTACTTACGAATTAGTAAACACAGAAACCACGGGCCATGCAGAAACCGTTTTAGTCTATTACGATCCATCTAAGATAGATTATGCGGAACTTTGCCGAATCTTTTTTCTTTCCCACGATCCAACCACTTTCAATCGGCAAGGGCCAGACGAAGGATCGTCATACAGATCCATTCTGTTTTATAGTTCCGAAGAAGAACTAAAAATAGCTAAAAAAATCCAAGAAGAAATCAAAGAAAAACAAATCTGGAAAGATCCAATTGTGACGGAATACCAAGAACTAAAAGACTTTTATAGTGCAGAACAGTACCACCAAAATTTCATCCATAACAATCCGAACCAGTCTTATGTGCGTGCTGTATCCATTCCTCGGTACAATGAATTCCAAGCTCGTTACGAACTTTATAAAAAAGCTAAAAAATAATCAAGGCCAATCATAGAAATTAATAAGTTAAAAATTGTTCCTTTAGTTTGATTCGAAAAGAATCAAACTCGGATTTCCCACTAAACTTACATTTTTTTAGAATGTCTTCTGGAATCTCAGAAGATTTTGCTTCTTTAGCACTGATAGAAATAATCATATCACTCAAATAAATCGGGTAAATTATATCTGAATACACCTCATCAACAAGGAGTGGTCGATGATGAAATTCCATTGCTTTTGTATAAAGAATCGGAAAATTCCATTTTTCTCCCACCATCGCACCTAACTTTGAATGGGTGATTCCAATCGCCGACTCTTCCATACTAATGGTAGATGCAATTTCTCTAGAATTGGAATATGTTTTTATCTGAGACATATGTTGGTTATCAAAAGATAATAATAAAATTTCACCAATATCGTGTAAAAGAGAAGCTGCAATCAGATTACTAAGGTCTGATTTGTTCATTCCCATCTTTTGACCTATGGCCTTGCAATAAAATGCAGACTCATTCGATTTTTCCCAAATCGCAGTAAACGCAGGGAATTTATCTTCCAACATTTGTTTGGTGCCAAGGCTATATAATAAAGTTTGTAATTCCTTAAGCCCAATGAGTTGGATGGCACGATCTAAACTTTCGACCTTACCACCCCTCCGAAACGCAGCAGAATTGGAAAGTTTTAGAATATTGGCAGATAAAGCAATGTCCTTTTTGATCATTTCTGCAATGGTTCCAATACTAGAGTTAGGTTTGTCTATCGCATCTTGGATGTCTTTGATGGCTTTTGGAAAGGTGGGTAAATTATCAATTTGTGAAACGATAGAATCTATTTTTTCTAACTGTAAACTTTCTTTCGAAACTTTCGAAGGGATATCGATCATAAAAACAGTTTTGTTTTCGCCCGATTCAAATTTAAAAGCAGAATCACCGAGCCCGTCATTTCGAAGCATCATGAGGGTCATAATCAAACCAAGGCCTGCACCTTCTTGTTCACTAGACATATCCATAAAGGCTTCTGCTAAATCGTTATATGTTTTTGCTTTATCAATCCTTTCTTTGATTCTTGCTGATTCCGCTGATGTCAGTTGCACATTGTTCATGATTCGAATGCGCATTAAACTTTTATTATGAATGAAGGAAACAAAAACGCCAAAATTATTTTTTTGGAGAGACTCTTCAATTACTTCGCGATTTTCCAAGTATGTTTTTTTGAACTCAGCAATCTCTGCGGCATATTCTACTTCATTTTCGATATTACTTGCTCTATTTTTAAAAAAAACTCGTTTAGCATTTGCTTTGATTGCATTGGTAACTGTTTCTTTGACAGCCGCAAGAACAGAATCCCTAACAATGATTAGATCAAGCTGTAATAAAAAACGATCTAAAATTTGGTATAAAGTATTTTCTACTTCATCCGTAATTTGGAAAAACTTAAAATGGAAGGGTGCATTTTCTAAGATGGGTTGATTGATATCATCAATATTAGAATGAAGACCTAAGTCTTGTTTGTATTCCAGTGTGACTGCCTTGGGACTAGCCATAATACCTCAAATGTCAAAGTTGTGTCAAAAGGGAAACCCCTTCACAAGCGAATTAGACGACACTTCTAAACCATTCAAAGCGAATATTTTGCCGAACGCAAGCGTTTAACAATAAATCGACGGAACATGATTTTATGTGATAAGTACGAAACTCTTTTTGCATCAAATCGCTGATTTTGCTACGATTCAGTACTAATCAATCAAAGATTTTAATTTTAGGTAATCCTAAGTTATAACGAACAGCCACAATTCGAATTCCAACAACAACAGTAGCAGAGATTACTAAATTTGCATTGTCATTGATTTTCCATACATTCAAAAGAATGTACAAAACAGATCCCACCAAACAGGCAGTAGCATAGATTTCTTTTCTAAAAATAAATGGAACTTCATTCATGAGTGTATCGCGAATCACTCCACCAAAAATAGCAGAGATCATTCCAAGAAGTGCAGATGCAAAATAATTCACTCCATGATCCAAAGCAATCCTTGTTCCAAGCACTGTATAAATCCCAATTCCCAAGGTATCGAATAAAAAAAGTTCCTTACGTAATTTGGCAAGCATTCGTGGCAAAAGAATGACAAGTAAAAACCCAACAAAGATAGCCCAAAGAATATTTTCATCCCGAACCCAAGAAACAGGGTAATTTCCTAAGGTGATGTCTCGGAGAGTTCCTCCACCAATGGCAGTGATGAATCCAGTAAAAAAAACACTAAACAAATCATGATGATGGTCTTTATGTTCTAGGGCAGCAAGCGCTCCCGACATCGTAAAAACCACGATACCTGAAAGCCCAATGTAATCATAAAAACTAAATTCCACTGATTATCCCCTATATTTATCATTTAGACGGAAAAAAAATGACATTCTCCCCTTCTTTCAATTGTTGTATAAAGTAGAGAGTATGATCCAGTCTGCAAAAATTCTACGGAATACCATTCTCATTCCCATCTTTTTATTCCAGGCTTGTATCCCGAGTTTGTCCAAAGGAATTTTACAATCGGTCACTGACTTCATCCAACTCCGTACGTTAGTCAATCCTGCACCAACTGGGCCTTATTACGTTTCAGCAACTGTTTCTGGTCTTCTTGGATCTGGACTTGTTTTGGATTTGAATTCCGGAACAGAAAGTATAGTTGTAAATGCCAATGGATCTTTTGACTTTAAAACCGCTCTTAGTACTGGAAATAATTTCAATGTAACGGTAAACACACAACCCACTCTCCCGGCGCAAATTTGTTCTGTGAGTGGCGGAATGGGTGTGGTCGCTTATGGAAATATCAATTCCATCATTGTGAATTGTGATCCTTTACGTTATACCGTTGGTGGCACCATCACAGGCCTTGATGGAATCACTGGCCTTGTTCTCACGAACTCTGTAGATGGATCCACGCTGAACGTAGCTGTTGCATCCGGATCTTTTGCTTTTACACAAACCTATTTGGATGGAACCACTTATAACGTGTCAGTCACCACGCAACCAAACCATCCAGTGCAGAACTGTATCACAACCAATGGGGCAGGAACCATTGCTGGTGCCAATATCACAAATATTGCCATCGCGTGTACATCCACTGCATTTCCAATCGAAGTGACTGCTGTGGGGATAGCCTCTGGAACACTGAGTATTAGGAATAATAATTCGGAACTACTCACCATTTCAACCAATGGATTACATAGATTCCCCACGAATATCATAACGAACAATACTTATAGTTTGCAAATTGTTGGTACACCGGCAAACCACAATTGTGTACTTTCTGCCACTGGCGGCACGGTCACCAGCACCATATCGATTACTGCGAATTGTTTTAGTGTGCTTAGTTTTAGTCCGTCCAACGGTGGAATTTTACAACCAACAGAAAGTTTAAAATTACAATTCTCGGCTGAAATTAATGCGGGAAGTTGTATCGGTTCCACTGGAACTCTCAATACAGTCATGAGTTTACCGATTCAATTTGCGGTGTCCACAACCTCCATCACAAATGACACTCTGATTGTCTCACCAGCCGCCACCGATTCCTGGCAAACTGGTCACAAAATCCTTACACTCAATTGTAATAGTGTTTCTGGCCATCCGCTTTCTTCAACTGTCAATCTCCTATATCTAATTCCATCTAACATTCGCTATGTTTCAAATTCTGGTAATGATTTAAATAATGGATTAACACCAACAACACCCAAACGAAATATCCAACTTGCCATAGATGACTTTGGAGGTTGTGCGACTGGCGACTGCGCCGTACTCGTGGAAGACGGTTCTTATGACCCTGCTTATACCGGTGGCGCCATCCATCTTGTTTCCGGAATTTCTCTTTATGGTGGTTATCAACCGACAACCAGCTTTAGTGTTTGGAGACCAAATTTACATGGCTCTGTGATACTGATGGACACAACACCACCTGGTTGTTCGGTCGCAACAATTACCTCACCATGTGCCTCTATTATTGGAGATGCCACCGTCACTAGTAATGTTACCATATCTGGATTTCGTATCCAAGCAGGACCAGATATTGCACCCTTTATGGCCGGAGTTTTTTTAGACTCCACAAACAATGTCCGTCTCATCAATAACGAAATTGATGGGGGAGTTGGAACCAATGGTGTAGCCGGAGTTCATGCCATCAATAGTTCTCCTTATTTGATCCAAAACGTGATTGTCGGTGGATTTTGTTCCGCAGCCAGCTGCGACTCCGTTGGTGTATATATTTCAACGACGGTTCCTATAACTCCGATTATTTTCGTTAATTCCATTTCGGGAGGAACACCGACAGGTTCAGGTGTTACTTCCAGGGGAATTCGTTATGCTGGAACTGCTGCCATGACAGTCTCCAATATCATTGGAAATATGATCACAAGCAAAAACTTAAATAAAGCAACAAGTCTTTTCAGTATAGGATTTGATATCAATTCAGGAACAGGTTTAACTGGAACCTTAGCTGGGAATATAATCACCGGGGGTGAAGGTGGAACTTCCATTGGTTTAAGAGTCCAATCCGCCACTACGATCCAAATAGGTTCCCCTACACAAGGAAATCAAATTACATCCAGTGATGCGTTGACTGGTACCTATGGATTGTATTTAACTGGCGGACAGACTGTACGAAGAAATGTAATCAAATTTGGAACCGCCATGAGTGCAGCCGTTGCAACCGCTACAGGAATTTATGCAACAGGTGGCGGAACACAAATCATTGAAAGTAATTCCGTCCAAGATGGAAATGTTTCCTCTACTGGGGCCACAGCCACTCTCAATGGAATTTATTCAGCAAACGCAAGCGCTGCTTCGAGTATTACTGGAAATTATATCCGTATAGGAAGGTCAGAGGGTATCAATTCTACAGCGACAACAACCGCAGGAATTTCTTTAAATACCCCTCAAAATGCACTCATTGCCAACAATTGGATCCAAAATGGTACTAGTGATGTGAATGCGAGGGGATTGGAATTTAAATCAGTATTTTCAGGTCTCAGAGTCTATCACAATACAGTCAGTAGTGGAACAGGCGTTAGTAACGAAACACCCGTTTTTATTGGCTCGGGTTCTTCCGCGATTGATATTCAAAATAATATTTTGTTGCTAAACAATAATTCAGGATCTAACGCTTGTATCTATAATGCTGGTGTTGGTCTACAAGCAGCCATTAAATTCAACGTTCTATTCAACTGCACAAGTTTAGTTTACCAAAATGCATTGAGTTATACGAATCTTTGTGCTGGTGGAATTCCAAGTGCCCTTGGCTGTTTGACACCGCTCGGATTAGCCGCAAATTTTGGAGACAACCTAAATCTCGATCCTAACTTTGTGCTGAACTTCGGAGTGATTTCTGTTTATACACCCACAACAGCCACATCTTGTCTCATTACTAAATCTACCAATGCTCTATTGACCGATAGTTATAATGGAGCTGGAACTAGACCTGGGACTGATGGAGCCGTAAGCCTTGGTGCTGTGGAATACGACCAGGCCTGTACACCTTAACCAAGTAAATGAGAAAGATATACAGAATTTGATTATTAATTGAGTCGCTTCTTCCTTAGATTAGGGTAATACATAAATCCCTACTCGGTCGTTGTATAAACTTCCAATGTAAAGTTGTCTTTTCTTTTCCAAAACACTCGTGACTTCTTTTAGGTGTTCGCCGCCAGGATCTTGTAAAGTCATCAGAACCTTTCCATTTCCATCAATTTTTAATGCATATCCATAAGGTTCTGCCTTTGGCCAAAGGAATTTTGGTAAAAAGGAAATCATTCTTTTGACCACAGGAGAAGGATGCATATTGTCCATCCTGTCATTTCTCACGGTAAAAAGTGCGACCCAGAAATCTCCGTTTTCATTACGAGTGATGTTGTCTGGAAAACCGGGAAGATTTTCTATCACAGTTTCCTTTTGACCTTTTTTAGCACCTTTTAACCAAAGTTTGGTGATTTTATACCGATAAGTTTCGTTCACCAAAAGAAAATCTTCATTTTTGGACAAAGCAATTCCATTGGCAAAGTACAATTCGTCCGCAAGTAGTACCGTTTCTTTTGTTTTAGGATCGTATACAAAAACTCGTCCATAAGGCCGTGCTTCTAATAGATCATATAAATATTCTTTTTGTTCATAAACGGAAGCATCAGAAAAATATATTTTCCCATCTTGGGCAATGTCTACATCATCTGTAAACTTGAACGGTTTTCCTTTGTATTCGGAAACAAGGACAGTTATTTTTCCTGATTTATCTAAAGACAAAAGGCCACGATAGGCATCTGCTATGATGAGATTTCCTTGTTTATCAAATTGAATTCCCAAAGGTCTGCCTGATGTATTGGCAATGGCTTTGATTTCTCCTTTGAGTGTGATACGAATGATGCGGCCATCCTTATCACCGCCATAAATATTTCCATCGGCATCCACATCCAGTGACTCCAAACCCTTCACTTTTCCAATAGCGAGTAAAATGGACTTTTGTAATTCCGTATTGGGTGCAAATACACCAACTGACTCCGGTTTTACGGGAGGTTCGTAAGATACTGGATCAAAGGTTCGGCAGGAAAATAATAAGAAAAAAACTGATAAATATAATAAAAACTGTTTCATTGGGAACTTTTCTCCTTTTCGATCAAAGCATCTTTTATAGCCCATCTTTCATCCACCCATCGTTTCATTTTTTTAGACATAGGTGCAAATTGTTCGTTCTCTTCCACCGGAACAACGGATGCAGGAATCACATCCACAAACACTTTGAGTTTGCGGATTTTACCTTGCATCAATTCTAAAAAACTAGGATTTTCTGTTGGATAAACTATCGTTAGATCAATAAAAGCATCAAGCGAATTCTTTAGTGTTGTGGACACAACAGAGATCCCACCACTATGGGGTCTAAGTAAATGTTTGTAAGGATTTTTTTTCAATAATTTCTGAACCCGTTCCGGAGTTCTACGGTGGCCTTCTAAAAAATTCAAAATGGAAAAAGGCATCCCGGCAAATTTAGCGCAAACATTTTTTACATTTTCCAAATCTTTGTTAGCAAGTTCTGGATTTTTTTTCAGTTGTTCTTTTGTGCTTCTTTTTACAAAAGGAAAGTCAAGAGCAAGCCAAGCATGACCAAGAATAGGAACATATTTTAAAGAATCTTTGATGAAAAAACGAATGAGAGGGATTTTTCTATTTAATACAGACTGAATGATATAAATATCAGACCAGGATTGGTGGTTACAGATGATCATATAACGTCCATCTTGTTTTAAATCTTTATAAGCATCGCCAACCACTTCAAATTGGACACCATACAACATTCTCGAAATTCGGTAGTTGTTTTCGATCCAGGCTTCACCCACTTTTAATAGTAGTCTGTCACCTAACCTTCTTGTTGAACCTGTTGTTACCAACTTCCAGATATAAAGGGGATACATCGTTGGTATGATCGACAATAAATTCAAAAGAAACAAAATATAAGCAAAAATTAATCCCAAAACAAATCTCCTATTTAATACGTAGTTCCGATTCCAAGAATCGTCACATCATCCATCATTGAGGCGTCCCCTCGAAAGGAATGAAAATCATCCATTAACAAATTGATAGTCTCTGCTAAGTTAAGATTCATACTTTTAGCTGCAGTCAAACTGGAAAGTAATTTGGTTTCTCCGAGTAGAATTCCTTCTCCGTTTTCCTGTTCCAAATAACCATCCGAAATCATAAACAATCGATCCCCGAGTCCAAAAGCAAGGGAATGATTGGAATATTCCACATCTTTCTCTAAACCCAACATCACCCCTGATTCGGCCAGGGGAATGATTCCGTCTTTTGTCACTACATATGGTTCATTATGACCCGCGGAGGAATAAGTCAATTGGCTTTCTTCCATGTTCAAATCCACAATGACTGCCGTGAATTGGTTGGACTTTTTACCATACCGATCCATAAAAATTTGATTTAAGGCATAAAGAACATCTGCTGGGTAGGGCGTGTTGTGTTTGATATGATCATACTCAGCTTTAATGGCCATAGTGATGAGAGCTGCTTGTACACCGTGACCAATGGCATCGGCCAAAAATAATCGAATTTTATTTTTTCCCAAACGAACCACGTCAAAAATATCTCCACCCACTTCTGCCATTGGTTCGAATCGAGATCCAAAATCTAGGTGGGCTACATACTTAAGACCCAGTGGTAAAATATTTCTTTGGATGGTTTTAGCAGTTTCCAAATCTTCTTGAATGATTTTCAAAGATTGTGTTAACTTGGCAGTTCTTTCTTTTACCATCTCTTCTAAGGTTTCATTTTGCAGACGAAGTTCTTTGTTTTTTTGAATGAGTACCTGGTTTTCTCTTTGTTCTGCATTTCGAATTCGAGCAGTTAACAATTTCAAAAGAGTTAAGGTCATGTCGGGACTTGTTTGGATCAATCGATGAAAATCTTCTCTTGTTAACTCATAAAGAACAGAATCTTCTTTTGCCGAAATGTTTACAGTTCTCGGTGCCGAGTCAATCAGTGCAATTTCACCGAAATAATCACCAGAAACTAAATCACCAATGACGAGTATTTCTTCTTTGGTTTCATCCAAATACTTCCAAACTTCGACAGTCCCAGATTCTATAAAATAAAACGAATCACCTAACGAATACTGCTCGATGATTAGAGAACCTTTCCCAAATAAGGCGCGTTTCATTTCTTTTTTTAAGAAACTTAAATCCGCATTTGGTTTCTCCGCAGATCCCATAAATCAATTACCTTCGGATGTATCTTCCCGATTGACTAAGTCCAAAGCAAAGGCCGGCTTACATACAGACCAATATTCTGCATCGTCGGCAAAAGGATTGGAATACCTCACCCTTGTCCCCTTCTCTATCAAAATAGACTCACCAGCAGATAGGATGACGATTTTTCCATTAATTTCGATTTGTTTTTTACCCCGAACCATAAGTGTCCACTCATCGAAGTTAGGTGTTTGAAAAGGTTCTCCCCAACCACTTGGTGCCACCATATGAGCAATCGATATATCAGAATTACCCGCTGAAGGAATCCCAAAATGTTCAGAAATTGTTTTTCCACCAGGAACGGGAATTTGGATTGGATTTGTTTGGTGTTTAAATCCCATATTTAAAATCCAGGGAATTTAAAACTAAATTTATGTTTCAAAAGATCTTCCGTATATGACCATAAATTCCTTCGGGCTTGTATGTCATAGGACGGATCTGAACTCTTTGTTATTTTACTTTTTACAAAATACTGACCGGAAACAGAAGATACGGAAGGATCTGTAACAAGAAAAATAGAAGTTTTGGCACCTTTTTCTTCGGAAATGGCGAAAAGATTCTGAGCAAAAGTCAAAAGAATTCTCGCCAAACCATCATTATTTTGTCCAAATTTGGTTTTCACAAATCCTGGATGCAAACAATTGACTGTAATTTTTGTTTGGTTCAGTCGTTCAGCAAGTTCGTAAGTGAAATAAATATTCATTAGCTTTGATCTTTGGTATTGTTTCCAACCAGAATAATCTTTTTCACCTAACAGATCATTAAAATCAAGAGATACACCCATATGGGCACGTGAAGCCACATTGACAATCCTCGCCTCACCTGCTTTTTTTAAAGAAGGAAGTACACCAAGTGCCATAATAAAATAGTTCAAATGGTTTAATGCAAAAGTAGACTCTAACCCTTCTTTGGTAAGAGTATGTTTATCAAAATAGGCTCCCGCATTATTTAGTAGAACGTCAATTTTTGGATGGTTTTTACGAATTGTTTCTGTTAATAAAAAGGTTTCTTTTGCAGAAGATAAATCCGCCACATAAGAATGAACCACAGCCCCTGTAACTTGTAATGAATAAACAAGAGCCGCTAATTTATCAGCATTACGACCCACTAAAATTAATTCGTCTTGGTTCTTGGCGAAGGACTGAACACAAACTCGCCCGATACCATCAGTGGCACCCGTTACTAAAATTGTTTTTTTCATGAGATAATCTCCTCTTTCATCTTTTTGGGAATGGTAAACACAAACCGGGAACCAGAAACTCCATCACTATCAGCAAACAAAATCCCACCATTCACCGAAACAAATTCATGGCAAAGTAAAAGGCCGATTCCATTTCCTGTTTCCCCTTGAGTACCTGTAGATTTAATCACTTCTCCCACTTTGAAAAGTTTATCGAGAATGGCCCGTGACATCCCTACTCCTGAGTCGATCACAGAAACTTGCCAATCTCCACCAACATCTGTTGCTTGGATCAAAATTTGACTATTGTTATGACTAAACTTCAATGCATTCGAAACTAAATTTCTAACCACTGTAATGATCATTCGATCATCACAAAAAACCATGGCATGAGAAGGAATATCTACTTCCAAATGAATACCTTTACTCGATGCACTGAGTACAAAAAGTTCCAAACATTCTCTAACAATATTATCTAACCGGTAATAATGTGGACGGAATTGTTCTTCCCCTCTTTGTAATTTAGACCATTCTAAAAGATTTTCTAATAAAGAAAAAACAGATTCTGTGGCATCAACGAGGGACTGAGTCATTCCAGCAAGAGCGTCCTCTTTTTTTTTCATATCCTCATTCAAAACTTTGAGTAACATTTTGATCCCAGCGAGGGGCCCACGTAAGTCGTGGGAAATGATCGATAAAAACCTGTCTTTGGTTCCATTGGCAACCATCAGTTCACGGTTGACATTCGACATTTGTTTCTCTAAGTTTCTTTGTTCGGTGCTATCTCTAAAAACAAGAACCATCCCGATTTTTTTTCGGTTTGCGTCTCTGATCTGTTTGGCGGTAACTTCCCAATATTTCCCGTCTTTTTCCCAAATCCACTTGGTGAGAGTTTTTTTATCTGACAAATGATCCAGTTTGGAAATGATCCCAGGTGCCGAAGCAAAAAAATATTTATGAGAGAGTAAGGTAGAGTTTTTAGAGGCAATTTGGAATAAATGTTCTGCTGCCATATTCCAATCTACAATCCGATGATTAAAATCGAGAATGACAACAGCCTCGTCTAATTCATCGACAATTTCGCCTCGCACCAAAGGCACCAGGTCAAACATTCTATAATATCCAATGGCAAAAAAAATCAGAATCACCTGCATGGTGCTCATCACCGAAGTGATGTTAAGTCCAGGTAATGGTCTAAATCCAGCCTTATGTAAAATTGCTGTTACCCAAATAAATAAATAGGAAAACAGAATGAGCATATACCTTCTACGTTCAGTAGACTTTGATACAAAGATTCCTTTGATTAGTAAGTAAGCCACGAACGCAGACCAGAAAAATGAAAAAAAATAAGAAACAACAAATCCACCCGTATTGGTTTCTTGAATCCACTGGATTCGCCCATTAATGTTTACCAAATAAGTATCGAGTGTTAAAGTTTTAAAAATAGGATCTAAAACACAAACTGCTAGTGTTGAAAGTGGTTGGATTGTGAGTAACACCCAAAACTTTTTGGTTAACAGGTGTTTGTTTTGAGTAAACTCTAAAGAAACAAGAACCATTCCCAAATTGGCAAGGGAAACACCAATATACAATAACGAAATAAAGGATCTATGTAAGTCAGGACTTATGAATACAAAATCTAAACCATAGAATCCGGTCCACATCATGGAACCGAAAACTAAAATCAGTAAATATTTAACAAGATCTAGGCGGAAGGATTTTAAAACGAATAGCCCCAATACAAGATTGAAGCCGAATGCTAAAAATAGAAGTAGACTATAAGGATGGAATTGCCACAAACTAAGTTTCTTCGCTGCTTAGCATTTCACAATTTCCGTCAAATACAACACCATCGGCAATTTGTAGTTTTGCGGTACGAATGTTACCTTGTACTTTTCCAGTAGATAACATTTCCAATCTTTGAGTGGCAGTTACGTTTCCAATAATAGTTCCACCAACAACAACTGTTCCTGCTTTGATGTTAGCTTTCACACGCGCACCTTCGCTAATCACAAGATAACCATCGGAAATGATTTCTCCGGTAAAGTCTCCAGAAATTTGTAATGGTTTTTTAAAGGCTAAAGTTCCGCTAAATGCTGTTTCTTTTCCGAGGATTGTAGCAATGACTCCGTGTTCGGTGATGGTTGTTTGCATTTCTTTTTTTGACATAGTTCCTATTTAGTTTTCATATTGTATACCCCGTCCCAGTCTTCTGGTGGGGGATCTGCGATGTAATCATCACAACGTTCAATATATAGTTTCGTCGGGCCATCTTCAGGATGAATCGCGAGTCCTTTTTTGAACTCTTCTTTGGCTTCTGCGAACTTTCGCGATTTATACAAAGAAAGGGCATGGTTGTAGTGAACCAAAACTGCCTTCATTTTATCACTAACGATCATCTGGGCTCCTTATAAAAAACGACAACTGCTGTTGCGTAGTGGTCAGCATGGCTGATGGATACGGAACTGCTAGTAAATCCTTTCTCTCGGAAAAACTTCTCAGTTTTCCCATGGATGACTAGCGTTTTTTTACCAAAATTTGTCCCGGCAAGTTCAATCTCTCGCATATCGGCCACTTCCCCAGGATTTAGGTTTAAGGCCTTAATGACGGCTTCTTTGCAGGCAAATCGACCTGCAAGAAAGGGAACTGGGTCTTTGTGTTTGTGGCAGTATTCCACTTCCTCATCGGTAAAAACTCGCTTTAAAAACCGATCCCCGTGTTTCTCTAGAAGTTCACGAATTCTATGGTTTTCGACGATGTCGTTCCCGACGGATAACATAAGATGATTTATTTTCGCCGAAGTTCCAAGAGTCGAGCAAATAAAATATTGTTTTCTTTGTGGTAGGGGCGCCTAAGTTGCACTCTTTCCGAATAATCAAAGGCAGCAGAAAAATCCCCATTTTTAAACAAGGCTTCTGCAATATAAAACAATGTTAGGCTGTCTGATGGATTTTTTTGGACATACCCTACTGCAAATTCTAAAGGGAACGCAGACATTCTATGTTCCGTATATAAGTAAATTTTTTGGACCGAAAGTGGTGCTTCATGGATCGATTCAAAATTGCTGGATATGATTCGTTCCACCTCAGTCCATTTTTTTTGTTTGTATAAAGTGAGGGCTCTAAGGTAAACAAAATGTTTTGGATGGTTTGTCGGCACATGAATGGGTGATCCCTCACCAGTATATTCCACGCGGATGAGTGACAAATCATCGATCAATTCTCCGTGACTTTTAATGGCATCTCGAATGGATTCCAAATCACCTTGACCTTCCAAAGTTGTTTTTAAGAACAATTCATCATCTTCATTGACTTCCATTTCCACTTCGGAACCAATTAAAATATCATCGCGGCCGTCAGATCCAATGAGCAAAACATCGCCTCTTTCTAATTGGAAGGTATTAATTTGGAGAGCTTTTTTGGAAGCAAGTAATCCAAGTTTCGCACATACATAGTTATGTGGCAAAAAAGAAGTGCGATCATTTCGATAAATCACAGGCCTTGGATGTTCTGCATTTAGAAAATAAAAAAATCCGGTTTCATCATCAATCAAACAAAGAAACATAGAGATAAGCATAGAGCCATCAAAAGTAACAAGTGTATTATGCAATTCTATATAGGCATTACTCACCCATTTTTCTGGTGTGATATCACGGACTTCCTCTGACTGCCCATTTCTTTTGATGATGGCTTCAAATACGGAACCAATGACAAGTGCACCACTAGCACCTTGCATGGATTTTCCCATGGCATCACCATTCAATACAACAATGTATTTTTTGTTTTGTAACTGAATGGAAGAAGATACACACAAGTCCCCACCAATTTCCGAACTCCATTGTTTATAAGAAAATTTCTTTTTTTGTTCGGTAAGGAACTGAATTTTCATATTCGATGAACTTGCTAAGTTCTGAGTTAGCGGTTCAATGAGTAAAGATGCTAAAAAATAATCCCCATCTTGTTGTTCCTTCAAACCTTTAACTTCAGTTAAAGCAGAGTTTAACTCTTTGGTTCTTTCGTCTACTTTTTGTTCCAAATTGGTATAAAGAAGAGAATTCTCGATGGAAACCGCAATCTGCGAAGATAAAATTTTAAGTATTTCCACTCGTCCCGGAGTGAAGGCATCTGTTGTTAAATTGTTTTCCAAATATACAATTCCAACTACTGTTCCGTGACTTAAAATGGGGTAACAAAGTAAGGACTTTGGTAAGGTTGATTTTACATAAGGATCATTTTTAAAATCACCTTCTCTCGCAGCATCTCCACAAATGACAACAAGGCCAGTTCTTACCACATAACCAATGATTTGTGAAGGAATTTTGTTTTGATTTATATAGGCCACTGGCTCTAAAAAATCAATGGAAAAGGGAGATTCCGAATAAACAAAAACAGATTCTTTTTCGGCTTCTGATTCTGCCAATACTTGCCAACCAGAATCCGATTTTAAAATAAAATAACCTCTTTCCGCGCCAGCATTTTCTATTAGAATTTTCATCATCTTTTCCAAAAGACGGTTGAGTTGAATTTCCCCAGAAATGGTTTGAGAGGCCTTGATGACCGTGTTGATATCTAAAGAAGAACCTACATCTCCAAAAATATCTTTAGTGGTGCTAAACAAAGATAGGCTATCTGTTGAATCTGTTCTAAAGTTTCTTCCAATGTATTTTTTTAGGGCAATATGGTTTGCCTCAAGTTGTTTTACCTTCGATAAAAATCCATATTTCCCATAACGGTAATGTGCTTCCACCAAATGCAGGTTACTGTATTGTTCAAACCCCGTCTCCTTCCACATTCGAACCAAAAATTCATTTGCTATGGCTTCTTCTAAGATAAAATTAAATTCACGTGCAGAAGAAATGGCAGCCTTACAAGCGATTACGGCTTGTGTTTTTTCATTGGCCAAATAAAGGATTAAAGCAGAAATAATTTCGTATTTGTGGATAAAATTTTCAGGTGAACTTTTCGCCCAAACCTTCATTCGTTTTTCAAATCCAAGTAATCTTTTTTTTAGATTTACTTTTGTGGTTCCCGGTGGTGTCACATCGTCAACAATCAATGAAAAGGCGACCAGAGCTCCAAAAAATACATGTTCAGGAACAAACATCATTCCAAACATAGCACCTTCTAAAGAATCCAGTTTTAGTGAATATTCATAAGCCTTTTGTTTATCACCTAAAAAATATTCAATTCGTAACTTACATAAATTATAATCAAATAAAGCGTTTGCATTTCCTGTGGTTAACCATTCAGAAACTGTTTCTGATTCCGAAAAATATCTACCTTCCAAATTCATTGGGTCGGGAGACTCACCCCTCATGTTTTCCACTAATTGTAAGTTCAATCGGTGTACTTGGTAAGCATGATTTTGGCGTAAACTTAAAAGAGAAGCATCATAACGCAGTTGGCTTTTGTATAAATCTTCTAAATTTTCTCTAAATAACAAACCTTGGAAGTGGATATTATTTAATGAATACGCAGAGTATTGTAAATCCCCTGTTTCCATTCCGGCAAGAAAACTATCCCAAAATATAGAACGACCATCTCTCGCATGATTTTTCCAAGGAGCAATCATACAAGCGAACATAAACAAGGTTCGGCATCTAAAAGTTCTTGCATCAAGGGAATCAAGTAATCTTACACCTAACTGACCGAATTTGAGTCCATCTTCATAATTTCCAAGTCCAGAACCCTGAATGATTCCCATAGCACAAAATCCAAAGGCACTGATTTCACATAATCCGTATTTTAAAGTATGATTGACTAATTTTAAAACAATCACAGGAAATAAATTTGGTTCCGCAAGAAAAGAAGGTGCAATACAAGCATTCAGAATTCGCATGATTGCAAGATACTTTGGATCTTCCGATACAGGAAGTTTTTCCAAACTTTCAATGGATCTTCTTCCCAACCTAATTTTAAACTTTAAAATCTCAGGGAGAGGAGACAGAGGTGTAGCTTTATTTGGCAACCTAACACCTACAAGTTTTAATGCTTGTTTTAAGGTTTCCAACACCTCTTTCATCTTGTTTTGAGTCACAAGCATAGAAGACTGGAGTTCATAAACCAAAATTTTATCTAAGTCGTTACGAACAAAGTGTAGAATGTAATTAAAACTTTTTTCAGCAGCTTCAAAATTTTTAGAAAGGTAAGCTGATCTTGCATAAGCCAAATGGAGTTTTAAAGTATTTTCATACTCCGTTTCCCATTCTTCATCCGTCATGAGTCCGACCATTCGATCAAAAAATGTAAAAGCAGCATCATAGGCAGAAGAGTTTAATGCCTTAAAACCAGCCTTTTCATTTAAAATTCGTAACTCAGCCAGTTCTTCACTGGTTTTCATTTGGGAAGCACCCAAATTCAACTGGTTTACGATTGTAAACAAATGATCTTCTAGTTTGTATTTATAAAGAATCGAAAGGTATGTTTTTCCAATTTTATAATGGAGTTGTGACTTTTCTTCTGGGGAAATGATTTTGTAGATTGCTTCTCTAATTTTATCATGAGTGAAGTTTGCATCTTCCATTCCCAAAATGAGGAACTCTTCATTGGCAAGTGCCACCAAATCCATAGAAGCTTTATGATAAGGTTTTTCTGCAATGGTGGCATAAATATCATGGCGAAACCAGTTTCCAATACAAGCAGTCAGTTTGAGTGCTTCAATGAGTTCTGCCGATTGGAGATTAATTTTATCAATGATTAAATCGATGACATTATCTGAAATGTTTACCGCATCAATTTTATCTTTATCCCAAGACCAATGGTCATCAGAAAAATAAATATAAGATCTTTCATAAAGATTCTTAAACATCTCATTTACATGAAATGGATTTCCTTTTGTTTTTTTCCAAAGAACTTCTGCTATGGGCCTAATTTCAGACTCAGGCACAGCTAAAGTTTCAGAAACAAGGAGAGCCACATCACGTTCGCGTAGTGGTTCCAACCGAATTTCGGTAACAGGGATTTGGTATTCTCCCAGTTCTTCCAACAAACGAAAAAATGGATCGGTAGGAAATACTTCATTGTCGCGATAAGATAAAATAATAAAAAAATGCGAAATTTCAGGATCGGTAATTACTTCTTTCAAAAGTAAAATACTAGAAGAATCCGCCCATTGTAAATCATCCAAAAATAATACAACCGGATGATCTTTGTTACAAATTGTACGCAAAAACTTTCGGAATACCAAATGGAACCGGTTTTCCGTTTCTAAACTATCTAACTCTGGTGGAGCTTGTTTTTCCCCTAAGAGTTGTGATAGTTCAGGAACAACGTCAATGATTAGTTTTGCATTTGCACCGAGAGCATGGTTTAGAACTCGGTTCCATTCTTTGACAGAGGATTCATTTTCAGAAAGTAACTGACGAACAAGTCCTTGTAAGGCCAAATTGATGGCACGGTAGGGAATGGATTTTTTATATAAATCAAATTTACCGGAAGTAAAGTAAGCCTTTTCCCTTGTCACCGGTTTTTGAATTTCGTTGATGAGTGCAGACTTGCCAATTCCGGAACGTCCGGAAATTAGAAAAATTTCTATTTTTCCTTCTGTTGCATCCAAAAATTTTTCTTCAAAAACTCGAAGTTGGTTTTCCCTTCCATAAAGTTTTTTAGGAATTTGAAACCTGGAGGATTTATCATTTTTTGCCAGTTCCATTTGGAATTGGTGTAATGATTCACGTCCATTTTCCAAAAGCACAGATTGGATCGCTGATAAATCAGAAAGTAAACCCGTTGCTGTTTGGTAACGATCTTCTGGATTTTTTTCCAAAAGTTTCATAATTAAGTCAGAGATAATTTTTGGAGCTCCCGTTCTCTCTTGTGGTGAAAGTGGAGTTTTTGCTAAATGGGCGTGAACCATCTCTAAACTATCTGTGTATAAAAAAGGAAGATCTCCGGTGATTAACTGGTATAAGGTGACACCAAAAGAATAAAAATCTGTTCGATAATCTACAGTTCGATTCATCCTTCCCGTTTGTTCGGGAGAAATATGAGCCAAAGTACCGGTTAAGTTTTGGTTCATAGGAAGATAAAAATTTCTATGGGTTAATAGAGTGGCCGAACCAAAGTCAATAATCTTCAATGCTCCGGTATCAGGATTATAAATTATATTCTGTGCTTTGATATCATTATGAACTATTTTTGCTTTGTGAATATCGATGAGTGCTTTACAAACTTCTATAGCTATATTTAAAAATGTTGCAATATTGCTATACTTTCCACTTAACTGTAATTTGGCGAGGTCAGTAAACCCTACATGGGGGAAAACAATCGCCACTGTATTTTGATAGGATTCTAAATCTAAAGGTTTTAGTGTATATGGTGAATCGATGGATCGTAGGATTTCAAATTCACTTTTAAATCTGGTGATTTCTTGGTTATCAGGATAATCACGATTGAGTAGTTTGATGACAACGAGACTTCCAGTGGCGGACTCCCCTGTATACACGGAACTCCTTTTCCCTAAATGAAGTTCCTTAATCGCTTTATATTTTCCTACAGTAAACAATGAAATTCCTTATCTAGCTGTTTTACCACCGTCAACCGGTATGACAGCTCCTGTGATAAATGCAGCCCCATCAGTGGACAACCAGACACAAGTTTTTGCAACTTCTTCTGGAGTTGCCATTCTACCCAGAGCGTAAGATTTCATCCTTTCCTTTTTTATTTCTTCTGGATTAGGAACATTGGCATAAAATACATCGTCCATTTCTGTTTGAATCCCACCGGGACAAAGGGCTACCACACGAATCCCAGCAGATCCGTATTCTAAGGCCGCAGATTTTGTGAGTCCGATGATTCCGTGTTTTGTCATGGAATATGGACCCGCTTTTTCTTTTCCTCGAACACCCAATGCAGAAGATACATTGATGATGACACCACCATTCCCTTGGCTTAGGAATTGTTTTAATTCAAATTGCATGGAAAGAAAGGTTCCTTTTAAGTTTACGTCCATCACAGAATCAAAAATATCTAATGGATAATCCGCAGTGGCTTTCAAAACTCCGGAGATACCTGCATTATTGACGGCTACATCAATGGATCCATATTTAGAAACAATTGATTCAACAAAATTACGAACTGCTTCCGATTGTGTGACATCACACTTAACAAACATTCCAGTCCCACCCTGTTTTTCAAGTAGAGCCAAAGTTTCTTCGCCTTCTTGTTTCCTTCTTCCACAAAATCCAACCACATAACCGGCGTTTGCAAATTCTAGAACGATGGATCTTCCAAGTCCAGAAGTTCCACCTGTCACTAATGCTATTTTTTTTCCGCTCATTGGATTTCCCTTTCTTCGATCAAACGTCCATAACGATTGATTGCTTCCTTTACATTTGCCCGGTCGAGTTCTGAAACGGATTCAAAACGAAACCCAGCAAAAAAAGTGTCTTCATTATTATCGTCTTCTTTGACCCATAATAAAATACAAGTTCCATGAACGAAACCGACAATATCGAAATGCATAAAAAATTCAAGTTGCCCGCTGTTGGCTAAATCACCTGGATGGATTCCCGAACACCGCACCATAAATCCAGAACTGGAAATATTTTCAATGGTAGAGACAATATTACGTCCGTTTTCCCTAACTGAAATATTATTTTTAAATTGATCCAAAATTCGAAATCTTGGATCAATTTCATACACTTCTTCCTGCGTGCTTTTTAAGCGTTTGTATACTTTTAACGGCAGAATACTGGCAGCCATTTCAATGCGAGTGATTTCCTGGTTTTCCTGATAAGCAGTGATTTCCAACTTCGAATAATTCCAATACCCGGATTTACTATATTTTAGCTCTTTTGCGATCGCACGAAGTTTGATCGGCATATTCATCTTTGCATATTGGAAAAATTCAGAATTCAAATATAATAATAAAAAGGTAACACCTTCAAAAGGAACTTTTCCGTACATATGATTACAAGAAATTCCAAATTGTCTAGCAGCTTCTACAATCTGCATTCCAGAAATATGTTTTAGATTGGGTGGTGAAAAAAATTTATGACTAGGAGGAATATAAAGATTTGCGAAAAAAGTATCTTTTTTAGGAATTTCTTCAAATGGTTCGAAGATTGCAGAGATTTTTGACTTCTCTACATTCCCAACATAGTAATCCCTACGTTTGATAATTTGAAGGATTCGAATTTCATCTGATTCCGTAACCTTGTCGTTTAGAACAAAACTTTGTAAATCCTGATCAAAATGATAGAATGTACTAATAAAGTCCTTTTGTGTATCATCTATATCTGCTTCTGCTAAAATTCTTTCAGCCGATTCTTTACGAATGCGATAGGGAATGGTTTTGAGTTGGTAATGTGTTCCACTAGTATCTTGTCTTTTTGCGTAGTATTGTAGCAGAAAGTCAATATCGTCTGGATTAAGTTTAGGAAAAACATGTTCTTCCATGATAACCGCAGAGATCATCCTCGGAAGAGCACGTCTTATGTTCGAAACAAAACTATCGTCTTGAAAATAAGTGCGAGTGTATCGTTTATCGAGAGGTAAAACTGAGGGGAATTCTTCTTTTTCAAAAACCTTCATATGAATCAACCGGAAATCTGTTCTAGGGTTCGTCCGTAGATTCCGATAAGATAGAATTCAGCGCAACTAAATTAACAAGGAATTGACAAATTTATGTCAAATTCACCTAACTATCGTTACTGAACATGGTGCATAATGCACAACACGATCAGATACACTTCCCATAATGAATCTTCCTAAAATTCCATGACCTCGGCTACCAATCACAATTAAGTCTGCTTTTTCTTTTTCAGCTAGTTTGCATATTTCTTCAGCAGGATAACCTTCTAAAATCACACGTTCCCATTTTACTGTTGTCTCATCCAGAATTGGATGTATTTTTTCAAAACGTTGTTCGGAAATCCATTTCACACGGTCTTTGCCCGCAGGTGCTGCATCATAATATCCTGGCAATGGACCAAAATCCTCAATCACTTCTACAATGTAACACTTTGCATTGCTTGCTTTTGCGATTGCTAATCCAAATTCCAACGCTTTGGCAGAACTAGGAGAGCCATCGATGGGGATGATCAGTTTTTGAATCAATTTTTCCATACAAGAATATTAACACCTTCTCCGTTTTCGGAAAGTGAAATTCCTTTGATAAATGTCAAAATCTCTGGATCAAAACCTGTTTTTAGGATTCTATGAAAATGAACTTGGGTATTTAGTTTAAGTTTTGAGTGGGATTATTTTTTCCCACCCTCATCTTCTTTTGTTAAGTAATAGGCTACAAGAATCGGTAATGTTGTGACAAGAATCACAAACACAGCAACCACATTTGTGACAGGCCTTTGTCTCGGACGAATGAATTCTGTTAACATCCAAATGGGAACTGTGGATTGTTGGCCTGCAGTGAATGTAGTGACGATCACTTCATCAAACGACAATGCAAATGATAACATACCACCAGCTAACAATGCCGTGGCGATATTTGGCAAAATCACAAACCGAAAGGTCTGCCATGGATTAGCACCGAGATCCATTGATGCTTCTACCATAGAATGAGAACTTCTTCTGAGCCTTGCAAGTACATTGTTATACACAGTCACAATACAAAATGTGGCGTGCGCAATCACAATGGTCCAAGTGCTAAAAGGAATTCCAAAAAGAGACATGGCAGAACGAAGAGAAATCCCTGTTACAATTCCCGGAAGTGCAATGGGTAAAATCACAAGAAAGGAAATGACTTCCCTTCCAAAAAACTTACTACGATACACAGCAAGACAAGCTAAGGTTCCGAGAATGATGGCCATAAGCGTAGAAATGGTTGCGACTTGAGAAGACAGGATGATTGCTTCCCAAATGTCATTTCTTTCCCATGCCACTCCAAACCACTTGAGTGTAAATCCTGGTAATGGGAATTGGAATGTTTTTTCATCTGTAGAAAAAGCATACATGATGATGATAAAGAGAGGGATATGAATAAAAAGAAACCCAAGGGTAGTGGCAACTTTTAGTCCAATGGTTCCGAGATTCCATTTAGAGGGCATCAAAAGCTCCTAATCGTTTTGCGATCATGAGGTAAACCATCATAATGATGATGGGTATGACAGAAAATGCAGCCGCCAAAGGAATGTTACCTGCTGTTCCCTGGTGTGTGTAAACGGCCATCCCAATAAAATAACTAGAATTTCCAATGATGGTAGGAATAATATAATCACCTAACGTAAGCGAGAAGGTAAAAATAGAACCGGCCACCACTCCTGGGAATGCTAGTGGTAATATCACTTTTCGAAATGTTTGCGCCGGGCCTCCACCCAAATCGGCGGATGCCTCGAGTAAAGATTTAGGAATACGTTCTAACGAGGCTTGGATCGGAAGGATCATATACGGAAGCCATATATAAACAAAAACAAGAAACATCCCAATGTAAGAAAATGATAGAGACGTTCCCCCAATCACGGGAATGGAAAGAATCACATCAAGTAGATGCAAAAGCCCAAGTTCGTTCAAAATCCAAGTTAAGATCCCTTCTTTTGCCATAATCAGTTTCCAGGAATAAACTTTTACAAGGTAACTTGACCAAAGTGGCAACATCACACCCAAATATAGAATGGGTTTTAACTTTGGACCTGCATACATCGCCATATAATAAGCAATAGGAAAGGCAATGATGGCACTCACAACCGTAACAGTAAATGCCATAGTTGTGGTACGAATGATGATATCCCAATTCGTACTTTGGCGGAACAGATCATAATAAGATTCTAAAGTAAATTCTCGTTTGATGACTCCCGAAAAAGAATCAATGGAGAAAAAACTTTGGATGAGGAGAGTGAAAAGCGAACCCAAATACACAACCCCAAGCCAAAGGAGAAGGGGTGCGAGTAATAAAAATATCGCAAGGCCCTTACGATAGAATAGAAAAGTAAAAAACTTATCAAAGGTACTAGTCATTTACAAATCCTCAAAGTAAATGCATGTCAGAATCTTTCCAACCCACAAGAACTTCCGAACCAACTGCAATGTGATCTGCAGAAATTTTTAGGTTTTGAGTGGATGCAATGATACGAGAACCATTCGGAGTTTCAAAATGCATCTTAGAAGTAGCACCTGAATACACTTGGCTTTTCAATATGGCTTTAAAAGTTCTATATCCTGTGGAGTGATTGTCTTCTTTAGCGTTGGCAAATACATGGACTCGTTCGGGACGGATCATTCCTTTCCCATTTTGACCCGTGAGTCGTTTGGTCTCTTCTATAGAAAGAATATTAGAAGTTCCTACAAAGTTGGCAACAAATTCTGTTTTGGGACGATCGTATAATTCTTCTGGTGTCGCAATTTGTTCCACCTTACCTTTATTAAAGACGGCAATGCGATCCGACATAGAAAGGGCTTCCTCTTGGTCGTGAGTGACAAAGATAAAAGTAATCCCTACTTCTTTTTGGATGGCCTTGAGTTCCAATTGCATCTCTTCTCTAAGTTTTAGATCGAGGGCACCCAGCGGTTCATCTAACAAAAGAACACCCGGACGATTGATAAGCGCTCTTGCCAGTGCAATCCTTTGTCTTTGTCCACCAGAAAGTTCAGAAGGTTTACGATTTCCCACATCGGGCAAACGAACCATCGCAAGCATTTCTGAAACTCTCTGGTTCACTTCATTTGTAGGAGTTTTTTTGATTTTTAATCCATAACCCACATTTTCCGCAACCGTCATGTGGGGGAATAAAGCATAGTCTTGAAAGACTGTGTTCACATTTCTTTTGTAAGGCGGGATGCCTGTGACATCAACACCTTCCAAAAGAACCCTTCCTGAAGTCGTATCTTGAAACCCTGCCACCATACGGAGACAAGTTGTTTTTCCCGACCCGGAAGGGCCTAACATCGAAAAGAATTCACCTTTTCTAATCCCGAAGGAGACATCATCCACCGCTATAAATTGATCGAATTTCCTTGTTACATTTTGAAATTCAACATCGTAAACTTGGTCCATTCCTTCTCCTTCAGAACTCTTATAATGTTAGGATCTTATTTACTTCCAATGATGGAAATATAGTCTTCAGCCCATTTTTTGTAAGGTATACATTTTCTTCCACCGGAACAATCTTCTTTTGGAGTTCTCCAGAAAGAGATTTTTTCAAAGTTGTTGAATCCGTTAACCGCACAACCTGTGTCTCCAAGAAGAGCGTTTCCTTTACAAGCAGAAGGAACGGAAGGCACTGATCCAAACCAAGAAGCAAGATCTCCTTGTACTTTTGGAGAAAGTGAATGTTCAATCCATTTGTATGCACAGTTTACGTGTTTGGAATCTTTATGAAGCATGGTGCTATCTGCCCAACCAGTCGCACCTTCTTTCGGAACGATAGAAGCAACAGGTTGTTTTTCACCAACCAGTAGGTTTACTTGGAATGGCCATGTAGAAGAAGCAACAAGTCCTTCTTTTTTAAAGTCATCCACTTGCACCATTGCATCATGCCAATACTTTGGAACGAGTTGTCTTTGTTTTTTTAATAATTCAATAACAGCTGCATATTGTTTTTCATCCAATTCGTAAGGATCTTGGATTCCGAGTTCTGGTTTAGCTTGTTTTAAATACAATGCAGCATCTGCGATGTAGATTGGACCATCAAACGCTTGTACTCGGCCTTTGTTTGATTTTCCATCAGCCAATACTTGTTCTTCAAAAACGACATTCCAACTTGTAGGAGCTTTTTTGAAAACTTTTGTATTGTACATAAGAACGTTTGGACCCCATTGGTAAGGAACACCGTAATGTTTTCCTTCCACTGTATGCCAAGGAGCATTTTGTAAACGAGAGTCTACGTTTTTCCAACTTGGGATAAGGTCGGTATTGATCTCTTGTACCTTACCACCAGCAACCAATCGAAGTGATGCATCACCAGATGCAGTGACAAGATCAAATCCACCTTCATTCATGAGTGCTACCATCTCATCAGATGTAGCGGCAGTTTTTACATTTACTTTACAGCCAGAACTTTTTTCAAATTCAGTGACCCAGTCATATCCTTTGTCTGTTTCACCACGTTCAATGTACCCCGGCCAAGCTACGATGGAAACTTCTCCTTCGCCTTGTCCGATTTCGGAAACCTTAGTTTCTTTTTTGCCGCAGGCAACCGTGAATGCGATTGCGAGAACTGCAACAGAAGAAATCACTCGTTTGTATGAATCGAATTTCATAAACCTATGTGCTCCTGGTTTTACTTATGTCAGGAATTAGATACCAAGAATTCAAAATTAAGCAACCACTTCCTAGGTTTTCAAAAAAAAGGTAGGAATTTTTCTGCCATGGGATTTCGATGAAAGCACAGGTTTCGTATGAAATACATCAAAGACAAAGACCTTTTCCGACAAGAAAACTTCATTGGTGGGGTATGGTGCCCTGCAGAAAACAAAAAAGAAATTTTAGTAAATAACCCAGCAAACGGTGAAATCATCGGAAACATTCCTCTTTCTGAAGAAAAAGATACAATGGCGGCGATACGTTCTGCAAAACTAGCACTTGCGGATTGGAAATCACGTCCTGCAAAAGAAAGAGCAGGAATTTTACGCAAATGGTTCCAACTCATGATGGACAACCAAGAAGACCTTGCCCTCATCATGACACAAGAACAAGGGAAGCCCCTAACAGAAGCTAGGGGAGAGATCGCTTATGCAGCATCTTATATCGAATGGTTCGGCGAAGAAGCAAAACGTTCTTATGGAGATATCATTCCATCTCATAGAAAAGATACAAGGATTTTAGTTTTAAAAGAACCAATTGGTGTGGTGGGAACCATCACACCTTGGAATTTTCCTGCGGCTATGCTTGCAAGAAAAGTAGCACCAGCCCTCGCAGCAGGTTGCACCGTTGTTTCGAAACCAGCAGAACTCACTCCCTACTCTGCTTTGGCAATGGCAGTTCTTGCGGAAAGAGCAGGCCTTCCCAAAGGCGTATGGAATGTATTAGTGGGTGATCCAATTAAAATTGGGAAAACCATTTTAGAAAGTAAAGAAGTTCGTAAACTTAGTTTTACAGGATCCACAAACACAGGAATTTATTTGATGGAAAAATCAGCGGCCACTTTAAAAAAACTCTCACTCGAGTTAGGTGGCAATGCTCCCTTTATTGTTTTTGAAGACGCTGATATGGACGAAGCCATCAAAGGAGCCATGTTATCCAAATATAGAAACACAGGACAAACTTGTGTCTGTGTAAATCGTTTCCTAGTCCAAGCATCCGTTGCGGAAGTGTTTTCTAAAAAATTAGCAGAGAAAGCGAAAGAACTTGTGGTTGCGAATGGAATGGAACCGAATGCACAACAAGGCCCACTCATTAACGATGCCGCTCTCGCAAAAGTAAAATCACATATTGCCGATGCTCTTTCCAAAGGAGCAAAAGTTTTGACCGGTGGAAAAGAACACACTCTCGGTGGTAATTTTTTTGAACCTACCGTGCTTTATCCCGTAAACTCTTCCATGGTTGTCACAAAAGAAGAAACCTTTGGACCAGTCTCTTGCATCCAAACTTTCCAAACAGAAGAAGAAGCCATTCAATTGGCCAACGACACTGACTTTGGACTCGCTTCCTATTTGTATACAAAAGATATGGCTCGCATTTTTAGAGTCGCCGAACAACTAGAATACGGAATGGTGGGAATTAACGAAGGACTCATTTCTTCAGAACAAGTTCCTTTCGGTGGTGTCAAATTCTCTGGAATGGGACGCGAAGGTTCTAAATACGGACTCGATGATTATACAGTAACCAAATATCTCTGCCTCGGAGGAATCACATGACGGGCAATCAAAAACAAACCAACCAAACCCTATGGGAAAGAAGACTGGCAAACGTTCCCAGAGGTGTTACAACCGCCTATCCAGTGTTTGCTGAAAAAGCAAAAAATGCAGAAATTTGGGATATCGAAGGAAAAAGGTTTATCGACTTTGGGGGTGGGATTGGTGTCCAAAACACTGGACATTGCCATCCGAAAGTGGTAGCTGCCATCCACAAACAAGTGGACCAAGTTTTGCACACTGCTTTCCAAATTATGCCTTATGAACCTTATATCGTTCTTGCAGAAAAACTAAATGCCAAAGCACCAATTGAGGGCGGAGCCAAAACCATCCTTTTTTCATCGGGAGCAGAGGCTTTAGAAAATGCAGTGAAAATTGCAAGAGCAGCTACAGGACGACCAGGGATCATTAGTTTTCTTGGCGGGTTTCATGGAAGGACCATGATGGCCCTTGCCCTCACAGGAAAAGTAGTTCCTTATAAAAAAGGATTTGGACCCTTTTCGAGTGATGTTTACCACATCCCCTTCCCTATGGAATACCATGGTGTGACAGAAGATGACTCCATCAAAGCCCTAAACAATTTGTTCAAAGCAGACATTGATCCTTCTCGAGTGGCAGCCATCGCCATTGAACCCGTGCAAGGTGAAGGTGGATTCTATATTGCTTCTCCAAGTTTCCTAAAAAAACTCAGAGCCATTTGTGATGAACATGGAATCCTTCTCATTGCTGATGAAGTACAATCCGGATTTGCAAGAACAGGAAAACTGTTTGCGATCGAACATTCGGGAGTCAAACCAGATCTCATCACGACTGCAAAATCACTGGCAGCAGGGATGCCTCTTTCTGCGGTGATCGGAAAAACTTCGATTATGGATGCAGTAGAACCAGGTGGACTCGGCGGGACCTATGCCGGAAACCCAGTGGCTTGTGCCGCAGGGATTGCTGTGATGGATCTAATCGAAGAAGAAGGAATTTTAGAGAAGTCTGTCAAACTCGGTAAACTATTAATCTCTGAGCTAAACGAAATCAAAAAATCTTATCCTCATATTGGCGAAATACGTGGGTTAGGTGCTATGGTAGCTTTCGAACTAGTAGAAAATGGAGACGCAAATAAACCTTCTGCTGATTTAGCAAAAAAATTAACAGCAAAAGCTTTGGAACATGGACTTGTTTTACTCTCTTGTGGTGTGTATGGAAACGTAATTAGAATTCTTGTTCCGATTACCGCGGAAGAGTCCATTGTTAAAGAGGGCCTAAGTATCATAACAAAATCACTAAAGGAAATTTAATAACTTACATGAAAGAATATAAACTTTGGATTGATGGGAAGTGGACAAACACAAGCGGCGGAAAACTCATGGACATCGAAGATCCCGCGACTGGCAAAAAAATTGCCAAGGTGATCGATGCGAGTGTCGCCGACGTAGACAAAGCAGCCAAGGCCGCTCATAAAGCTTTTTATGATGGAAGATGGTCGGGACTCACTCCAGGCGAACGTTCCAAAGCCATTTGGAAACTTGCCGATCTTTTAGAAGAAAAAACCAAAGAGTTTGCAAAAGCAGAATCTCTGAATGCAGGAAAACCCTATAAAAACTTAAGCCTTGCAGGAGACATTCCTTTTGCTGTGGATAACATCCGTTTTTTTGCAACGGCAGCTCGTGATGTACATGGAAGCCGTGCGAACGAATACCAACCGGGATATACATCCATTTTACGTCGGGAACCGGTTGGTGTGGTTGGTCAAATTGCTCCTTGGAACTACCCTCTTCTTATGGCAGTTTGGAAATTTGGACCCGCTCTTGCCGCCGGTTGTACAATCATTTTAAAACCAGCACCAGGAACACCAATCACCTCTCTTATGTTAGCTGAGCTAACAAAAAAAGCAGGAATCCCTGATGGTGTGATCAATATTATAACAGGTGGAAATGCCACAGGCCAAGCGATTGTCGACCATCCACTTGTCAGAATGGTATCTCTCACAGGTTCCACGGGAACGGGAAAAAATATTATGAAGTCGGCTTCTGATTCCCTAAAACGAGTGCATTTAGAACTCGGGGGGAAAGCGCCACTTCTTGTTTTTGATGATGTGGATGTAAATCTTTTTGCCGCCAAAGCAGCATTTGGTGCCACTTGTAATTCAGGACAAGATTGTACAGCCGCGACAAGAATCATTGTTCCGAAAGCCTTACAGAAAAAAATCACCGATGCTGTTGTAGATGCAATGAAAGCTATCAATGTTGGTGATCCCTTTAATGACAAAACTGAAATGGGCCCACTTATCTCTGCCATCCATAGAGAACGTGTCTTAGGGTTTATGGATCGTGCAAAAAAACAAGGGGCAAAAATTCTGACTGGTGGAACCATTCCTAAGGGCCTAGACAAAGGATACTTTTTTGCACCGACTGTCATCACTGATGTCAAACAAAACTATGACGTCGTGCAGAACGAAATCTTTGGACCAGTTCTTACCATCCAATCGTATGAGAAAGAAGAAGAAGGAATTAGACTCGCAAATGATGTCAATTACGGCCTTGCTTCTTCCATTTGGACAAAGGATGTAGCGCGCGCTATGCGAGTTGCGAAACAATTTGAATTTGGAACCGTTTGGGTCAATGACCACCTTCCACTTGCTTCGGAAACTCCCCATGGTGGATTCAAACAATCCGGATTTGGGAAGGATCTCTCCATTGAATCTGTAGGTGATTATTTAATCACCAAACATGTAATGGTGGGCGGGGTTTAAAAACTTAGTTACAAATAAAGCCAATCGGATGTCTAAGAGACTATGGCATCTCAAAAGAATCCGATTGTTTCTATTTTTCAATGGTTAGCACCAAGATTCCATCTCTTTGATGATTTGGATAAACCAGGCACGATTGAGTCCATCAAAAAAGGTGCTGAACTAAAAGGATCCAACCTCTGGACTTTGATCTTTGCCATTTTTATCGCAAGTATCGGACTCAATGTCAATTCCACCGCGGTCATCATCGGTGCTATGCTCGTTTCTCCTCTGATGGGACCCATTGTGGGGATTGGATTTGCTGCGGCAACAAACGACTTCGACAACTTAAAAAAATTCCTTCGCACATTGGCACTGGCCACACTCGCAAGTATAACCACTTCCTTTATTTATTTTTCCTTATCACCCATTAGCGAAGCACAGTCGGAACTACTCGCAAGAACCTCACCAACCATTTACGATGCCCTGATTGCCATCTTTGGTGGTGCCACAGGAATCATTGCCAACACAAGAAAAGAAAAAGGAACTGCCATTGCAGGTGTTGCCATTGCCACGGCTCTTATGCCCCCACTCTGTACTGCGGGGTATGGACTTTCCCAAGGGAACTGGTCTTATTTTTTTGGGGCTAGTTATCTTTACCTAATCAACTCCATCTTTATTGCCATCACTACTTTTATTTTTGTGCGGTATATGGAATTTCCAAAAGTGAGTTGGGGTTTGTACAAAGAAAAAGAAAGAAAGGTCAAAATTTATTTAGGAATATTTACACTGATTCTTCTCATCCCATCCATCTTCACTGCCTATCAAATTGTAAGGACATCTTACTTTAAAGGAAAAGCAGAAGAATTCATTCGCAGTGAAATTTTGATTGATAACCGGCGAGTACTCGAAAAAGAAATCAGATACGAAAAAAATCCGACAATTGAACTCACGATCATTGGCCCAAAAATTGATGAAACACATGAGAAAGAATTACAAAACAAATTAAGATATTACAACCTAACAAACACTAAACTCGTTTTACACCAAGACCTATCTACGACGAATGTAGATAAATTAAAATTCGAAATCCTTTCTGAAATTTATAAAAACCAAATGAATTATGGGCAAACAAATACAGAAATGATTTCAAAAGAAATTCAGATTTTTTTCCCAAATCTAGTTTCTGCCAGTTTTACAAAAACCAAAAAGTTTGCTATGAACGAAAACGTATATTTGGATTCCAATCTTTTTGATTCGGAATGGACCAAACTCCCAACAGCGAATGAAAAGAAAAAATTAGAAGAGTATATCAAACTAAGAACGGGAGAAGAACAAATCGAACTGATTACAAGAGAAGTGTTAAAAAAATAAACGGAAGCTGATTAGAATTAAAATTCTATTTTAAAATTTCAGAGAATGATTTTAAGGATTCTATCTAGGGATTTAAGACAAAATGCCTTTAAACTAAGGCAGCTTGTTTTAAGAAGTCTTTAAAGGTATCGATGTCTTTTGTGAAAAATACTGGTTTCGGTGCTTTTGTTTCCTTCAAAAGAAAAACAATTCCTTGGTTGTGAAGAACCACCTGTTCCAATTCTTCTGGAGTGTAAGTATAAGTTACATTTCCTGAATGAAATAGAAACTTTCCATTTTCTTCTTTTAAAGTCCCTGAACCAATACGTTTGAAATTCTTCAGGCCATCTTCCATAGAATCAATGTCTGATGATTCTTCACCAAACGTAAGTTTACCGGAATAGTCCAAAAACAAAGTGCCTTCAATTTGAAACCGACTTTCTTTCGGAGCCGGTGGTTCCTGTTCCAAATTTCCATCTTTTGTGGGGAGTAGAACTTCGGATTTTTGAACTACCGAAGGAGTGACCTCTTCGGGCAAAGAATAAGATAAATGTCTATCATCAGAAATGGCACGTTCCCTTCGGATCCTTTCATCCAATTGTGGAGAAACAGAGGGAGTACTTGGCATTCGATATTGACCCGAATTTTGGGGTTTCCGTGTCTGGTAGGCTGCAGGTTTGGATTTTTGTGGGGATAAGGCTACGTATAAAAAACATAGGACACCCACAAGGATCATAGCAAAGGCAGCAAACAACATACTACCTATATTATCTTGCCAAACGACGATTCCCTTGATCACATTTTTTCTTTACAAGGGCTTCGGAAACGGAAACGCTTCCTTTATGTTCGAAGAAGAACCCTCTACCCTCAAAGAAAAAATCTATCGTGTGATTATTGCTGTCTTTTTATTCATTTTGGTCGGAACCCTTATCATCACTTTTTTGCCTGGGGACGCTGAACAAAGTCTTGTGGGCGCCATTACAGGCCAAAATTCGACCAAAGCAGGGACAATTGCTGGCCGCAGTATCCCCGTCGATTACTTCAATGCTGCCAAACGGGATTGTTATTACCGGTACCAACAATACGGCAGAGAAACCGCCCAAAATCCGGAACTTCTCAATTCCTGCGCCTTTTCTACTGTAAAAGAAATATACATAGCCAATGACATCGCCACAGCCGTGGGATTCCAAGTATCGGAAATCAGCATCAAACGTGAAATGTCCAAACAAGCACGTGAAGTGCATAAAGAATCGGTTTCGCAAGCTGGATACGGAGAAGAAGATTCTCGTTCCCTTTCCGAAATTTACCAACAAATTTACCGTTCTGCTCCAATGAATTACCGCATTGATACGGCTACGGGATATGCACTCTATCCAAACTTTTTGGAACAACCTCTGTCTCCTACGGAAAACGAAGTGGAGTTGGAAGATGAAGCCAAACGTGCGAAAATTTCTTTCCGAGTTGTTGCCATTTCCGAAGTCAACCTATTGAACGCCGTAGAAGCAAAGATCAATATTTCTGATGCAGAGCTACTCAACGAATACGAAAAGGAAAAAAAGGATGGTTCTCTTTCTAAAGATCCTTCTGGAAACTTTGTTAGTTTTGAATCCAGAAAACCCCTCCTACTTTCCAAAATGAAATTTGATCGCAAAAGAAAAGAAGTAGAGACTTGGAAAGGACGAATTGCTTCTAAAGTTTCCGAACCAAATGCACTGGAAGCCATTGCGGCGGAAACCCTCCAACCCATTGAAACCGTCTCTAATGTTTCTTTGTCTGACTTAAAACTAGTAACCTCCAACCGTGGCAATAGCTACCGTTTGGCGAACTCCGCAAAATTTTGGGAAACCCTCGCGAATGATCCTTTTGGCAAAAAAACGGTAGTAGGCCCTTTCTCCGACAATGACAAACAGGTCTATGTGGAATTTGGAGACCTAACTTACGGACAAACCACAGCCAAAAAACCCGCGGATCAGGCTGCAGATTTTTTGAAACAAAGGCAACTTCTTAGCTTTTTTCTTGAAATAAACCAGTCCATAGCAGCAGAATACAACGTAGAGAAAAAAGGCCTTCTCTCTTTAGAATAAATGCAAATTAAAGCCGACTTCATAAACCCTTTCCTGGAAGCAGCTACCATCGTTTTTCGCGATGTGTTACAACAGGATCTCATCCGAGGTAAAATCGGAATCAAAGATTCTCCGGCACCGAGCCATGAAATTGCAATCATCATCGGTGTGGTGGGTTCATTCAGTGGTGAAGTCGTTTATAGCATGAATTTAGATGCAGCGTATAAAGTGTCCCGGAAACTAGTTCCTGGCCTTTCCGATGAAGACGTAAAAAACGAATACAAAGACATCCTCGGTGAGATTGCCAACATGACCACCGGTAATGCAATGAACATTTTTACCTCTGCTGGCCAATCTGTAGAGATTACAACACCTAACATCCAAGAAACAAACAACACTTCGGTTCGGTTCAACAAAAAACCAACACTCTCCATCAACTTATATTCTAAGTTTGGCAGAATCGAAGTGAATGTTGCTATTGCTTAAATTTTAATTCTTAAATCGAAGAACCTAAAACCCGCAGTCTCTCGCGGGTTTCTTTTTTAAAATCATATCCAGGCATGGGAGTTTTCCCTTCCACACCATTCATATAGAGTTGGTAATACTTTAAAGAACGTTCCAAGTCTCTTTCTTCCCAACTACTTTCATAAACCTTTCCTAAGTAATGATGAGCCGGAAGAAACTCTGAGGATTCTTTGAAATTTTTGATGATATTCACAAGTTGGTGGGCCGCAGAACGAAATTCCTTTTTACGAATGAGAAGGATGGCCATCGCGTAATGCGACCTAGGTGTGAGTTCGGGATGTTTCGGGAATTCAGTCACAAGTTTTAAATATTCTTTATATGCCTTTTCTTCTGAATCGGGATTCCCGATGCGATCTAAAGAACGTGCCAGTTCAAACTGTGTTTTGATTTTGAGATCAGGGTCTTCTTGTTTTTCGACAAGACCCGAAGATTCTTTTTCCTTTCCATCCAATCCAAAAAGATTTGTGTTTTCCACTCGAGAAAACTTTGCCGCATCCCCTTCTTTCCCATAAGAATCAGCAAACTCTGATTCGGCGGACTTCTTTTGGTCTCTTGTCAAATAGGCTTTTCCTTTTTGGAAAGAAGCTTGGGAAGGATCGATCACTTCCTTCTTTTTTTTCTTTTTATCTGCCGGTTTTGATTTTGTTACAGAAGGAGTTTGATTCGCCACAACGGCAACATTTGAACCTGACTCGGCGTTGTTTGGATTGGGAGCAGAAGTAAGTGTTTTAGAATTTGTGTTGGAATCCGAACCTTCACTAGATAACCCATTGGAATTGTTCGTTACAGAATTTTCTTTTTTATCAGTATTAGAGTCTTGGTTCCAAGTTTCAGGAAAGGGCAAAAACAATTCGGTAGTTTCAGCCTGAATTCGAGAAACGCTGCTAATGATCATCAGTAAAAAAAATAAAGAAATTCTAAGGAACAGCTCCAAACAAAAATACAAAACCTTCATCGTAGATTTTTTGGAATTCGCTCCAAACTTCTAGGTTTTCCAAGACCTTCATTCGATTCCGTTGGTTTCGGTAACTTTAAAGTTTCCAAATTCTTTTCTTCGTTTTTTGCCTTCACTTTTTTTTCTAAATCAGAAACTCGGTCGAGCATCCTTTGCATCCGAAGGTCTGACTCAGAATCGGAATCAGATCCTGATTTTGTATCTTCTTTTGGGGTTACTGGTTGTACATCCAAAGGTGAAGGGATCAAACCATCACCTGACGGAGTGTAAATGGGAGGAACCGATGTATCTTCTGCTTTTCTATTTCTAAAGTCGTATTCTTTTCCTAAAAAATCTTGTTCTTCAGGAATTGTATCGTGGGTGTATCCATTGGATTCCCTTTCGCTGATAAAATCAAATTGCATCCTTCGGTTGGATTCGTATTTTAAATCTTCAGGATCGGACATACGAACGTCTTTCCGTTTTCGATTGTAATCCCTTTCAATTTCCAAAAGAAACAAACTTCGAGTGTCTTGGGCCAGTTGCATCCCTTGTGGTTTTGCATTTTCCCAACCATTGGTCCAACCCACATAAATCGCCATAATGAGAAAAAATACAAAAAGTGAGATGGCGATTTTTTTGAGTAGGTCTTGGACTTGCGATGGGATTTTGTCTACAAGTCCATCGACAGCACCCATCATTTTTTGGGTGTCTACATTGACTTTGGGTATGTTTATATTTTTAATATCCACTGGTTACTCTTCCGAAATTTTAAAGACAACCCTTCGGTTTGTCCCACGACCTTCTTCGGTCTGGTTGTCCGCTAATGGAACCGAGGGCCCGTGCCCCATCACAGCAATCCGTGTTTCTTCTATTTTATGTTTAGACTTTAAATAATTAGCAACCGAATTTGCTCTTTCCAGGGACAACTTTTGGTTGGCCGATTTGGTGCCGACATTGTCTGTATGCCCTTCAATTAAGATCTTTAAATTGGTCGATTTACGTAAAATCCCTGCCAATCTGTCTAATTCCGGCTCTGATTCTTTGGTGAGTTCGGCAGACCGGAAGGCAAAAAACAAATTGTTCATCACAATTTGGTTTCCCTTTTTCAACTTGGGTAGAACGAGCAGGACTGTTTTTTCTTTGTCTTCTTTTTCTTTTCCCACCAAATTGAGGTTTTGTGAAACTGGAAGGTATCCTTCCTTTTCTCCGTAAAAGCCGTAGTTTTCTTCATAAGGAAGGATGATACTAAACTCACCCGTCTGCGGATCACTCACAGTCGAGCCGATGGATTTTTTTCTAGTTAAAGATTCATACTGCACAAAGGCAGAAAGAGGTTTTCCTTCTTCATCTACCACTTTTCCTTTGATCACAACCACAGGTTCTGGTTGGAAATGATTTGGGATGGCAGCCATATACAATTCACCTTCCCTAGAAACATAGGCCCAGTTCCCAACGGCAGGAATGCTGAAAAAATTAACACCTCTTAGGTTAGGAGATAACTCTTGTGGTTCTGACCAAGAAGTCCAAGTATCATTCAACCTTCTTGTGATAAAAATTGAAATTCCTTCTTTTCTTCCGGACGAAGAAAAATATAAGGTTTTGTCATCAGGAGCAAGGAAAGGTGCCATCTCCTCTTCACCGGTATTTAAAGTATTTCCTAAATTGATCCCTTCTTCAAATACACCAGAATCATTTTGTAAACTTACATACAAATCCAACTTACCAAAATTTTTCTTTTGTTGGGCCGAATAAAGTAAAGTTCGTCCACTTGTGGCCAATGCAGATCCACCAAATACCTGTTGGTTTGGATTGTCTGCCTTTCTGTACCAATTGTAAAAACTTGGAAAGTTGATCGGAGTGGGCATTGACCAACCTGATTCCGTTTTATGAGTTTTATACAAAGGAGCGCGGTTTTGAATTTTATCAGTTCGTTCCTTATATTCTGATTCTAACTTAGTTAAAACAATATGAAACTCTTTTGGATTTTGGGCTTCCCTGGATGCAATTTGAGATTTGTACATCATCTCTCGTTTTAAGTTATCCAACATCTCTTCTTCACCAAAATTACCAAAAACAAATAGTTCGTTCCCACCGGGGAGAGCCGAAATCACAGCTGATGGGAAACGGTTATTAAGTGGTGTGGGGAGTTGTTCTCCTGGCATCCAAAATCCGTATTGGTCTCGTTTGGCGGCCCAGATTTTTTGTGTGGATCTTCCCCCTTCTCTGACAAGTGCCGTCCAAAACAAAATTTTTCCATCGGGAGTACACTGCGGGTTAAAAGAAAAAAGTCCACCTGTCACATAACGAGGGATTTTTTTCAAACTCCAATCTGGTGTTTTGCCAGATTCAAATGGTTCTACTTCATAACGAATGGGATTACAAGTCTCTGTTTGCACATCGCATAACATCCGTACCTTTTTCCCAGCCAAATAAGCCAATTCTTCTTGTAAAACACCTGACTGAATCCGAAAAACTTGTTTGTCTGTGCGGAGGAGATGTCCGGTATTTAAGAGGTCACCCTCCAAAACCTGGATTCCATTTTTTACACTTTGTGAGCTAATGAGCCCATTCCCAAAAAGGAGGAGAATGATGATGAGAATCCGTGCCATACCATACGAAATGTCGGTTGAAACCTCCGATTCCCTTAGAAAATTGACCTATGATCCAAGCTAGCGGCATTACAGTCTCCTTCGGGAAAAAACCCCTTTTCGAAAACGTCTCTATAAAATTCAAACCGGAATGCCGTTACGGTCTGATCGGAGCCAATGGTTCCGGAAAATCGACCTTTATGAAGGTTTTAGCCGGTATTTTACAGCCCACAGCCGGTTCTGTCGTCGTCGACAAAGACAAAAAGGTAGGATACCTCAAGCAGGATCACTACGAATACGAAAATGAGACCGTTCTGGGCACCGTCCTACGGGGAAATCCGGAACTTTGGGACCTTATGTCGGAACGTGATGCCATCTACGCGAAAGAGGACATGACAGACGAAGAAGGGATCAGAATTTCTGAAATTGAAGAACAATTTGCCGACATGGGTGGGTACGAAGCCGAATCTGTTGCCGGTGAACTTCTAGAAGGTCTGGGAATTCCCACCTCGGCCCATAGCCGCCCTTTAAACTTCCTTACGGGTGGATTCAAACTCCGAGTGCTTCTCGCCCAAGTATTATTCTTAAAACCTGATGTTCTCCTTCTAGATGAACCAACGAACCACTTAGATATCAAAACCATCCACTGGTTGGAAGAACTCCTTATCAATTACGAAGGTGTGGTTATAGTCATTTCCCACGACCGTCACTTCATCAACTCCGTTGCCACTCACATTGCCGATTTGGATTATAATACCATCCGTATGTTCCCTGGAAACTATGATGACTTTATGATCGCGGCTGAACAAACTCGCGAACAACTCATGAGTGATAGTAAACGTGCAAAAGAAAAAATTGCCGACTTACAAGAGTTTGTTTCCAGATTCTCTGCAAACGCCAGTAAGTCAAAACAAGCCACTTCCCGCCAAAAGATGATCGAAAAAATAAAAGGAGAAATGGTGGATGTAAAACCATCTTCTAGAGTGGCACCTTACATTCGTTTCAAGGCAAAACGAACTCTTGGAAAGGATGTATTTGAAGCAGTCAACATCTCCAAAGCCTATGATGGAAAAGCAGTCATTAAAGAATTTAGCACCTCCATTACCAAAGGCGAAAAGGTGGGGATTGTTGGAACCAACGGTGTTGGAAAAACCACTCTCCTCAAAATGTTACTTAAAAAATTAGAACCAGATTCTGGTCAGGTGAAATGGGGAGATTCAGTAGAAACTTCCTTTTTCCCACAAGACCACCGCGAAGCGATGGAACCAGATGCGGACACTCTCGTGGAATGGTTGTTACGTAACTCTCCCCAAGGAACCGAAGTACAAGAAATCCGTGCCATCCTTGGTCGAATGCTTTTTTCCGGTGATATGGCAAACAAATCGACGACAGTTCTTTCTGGAGGTGAAAAATCACGGATGATCATAGGTAAGATGATCCTTGCTTGTGACAACGTGATAGCCCTCGACGAACCTACAAACCACTTGGATTTAGAAACCATTGAAGCACTCAACTACGCCTTATCCTTGTTTGAGGGAACAGTGATTTTAGTTTCCCACGATAGGGAGTTTATTTCTTCCCTCTGTACTAGAATCATCGAAGTGACACCAGAAGGGATCAATGACTTCAAAGGAAACTATGAAGAATTTTTGGAGAGAGAAGGAAACGACTTCTACAAACGTCTGACTGGTGGTGCCGTAATCACAACTTAAAATTGTTTTTGCAGGGAGAGGTTGATCGATTGGATCTCTTTCCCTGCCATTAGTTCCGTTACTAAACTATAGTCACCCTGACCAATCTTAAAACCCAAACTTCCATAACCAAATCCCGATCTGTGATTGTGCCTTGTTGTTAGTCTGATCCCGATAGCACTCGGATTCGAACCAAAATCATCAGGATTTTCCTTTGTAGAAATGGCAGCAAAACGTGTGACCTGTATGGCCGTATAACCATGATTATAAACAACACCGATCCCAGGAATGATGGATAAAAATCCAATCGTATAGTTGTATTTTAAATCTAAAGAAACAGATGTAATTCTGGATTGATAAAACAAATCGTTTTGACCAATCCATCTTCGTTTATCTCCATCAATTCGAAACTGGGTAGGCCTTCTGTCATAAGCGCTGAGATAAATATCTTGGTTGGTTTGAAAAACTCCTATTCCAAAAGAAAACCCTGAATCAACCGGGAAATATCGAAGTACGGCCCCATAATTGAATACACGCCCATTCACATCCGTGTTCCGAATTTTTACGAAAGGAATATTGGCTGCACCAAACTCGTAAGGGAAAAAATGTGTAGTGAGGTTCCACTGTTTCGCAGTAGATCCATTCAACCACTCGCCTAAATTCACAGTATAACTAAAAGAAGGTGAAGCTGCTACTCCAGCCTTTGGTAGAGTCCTAAGTTCCGAATTTTCATAATAAAAATCTCGTGCTTTCTCTTGACCGCGAGAAACTGTATACCCAAGTCCTAATCTGTATCGATTCACATTAGAACCACCAGATTGGTTAGAGTTTAAATTTTGTAGTACTGCATTGTCACCCATGGAACGTAGGAATCCGTTGGTATATACACGATCAAAAACTGGCTCTGCAAAATTCCCGAGTATTTTAAATTCCATTGGAATATTGGAACATTCAGCTCCCACACAAACAACTTGTGCTTCAAGTTTCGTTCCAATGAAAGAAATCAAAAAACTAAAAAATAAGAGGGAAAAGGAAAATCTCATAATGACTTGCGACAAATGTTCGCGGTGCAATCTAACTTTTGTTATTTTTGATTAGAAAGCCAATCTAAAAAAAGTTCCATTGCTTTTTTGCGATGGGACACTGTATTTTTTTCTGATTCAGGGACCTGGGAAAACCTTTTGCTGAAAGGAGGATAGAAAAATATAGGATCGTATCCAAATCCATATTTTCCTTCACCGTCATAGTCTTCACTAATGATACCATCAACCCGGCCTTCAAATGAAACGGCGTTACTGGCATCAACATAACTCACTACGCAGGAATAGTATGCCTCACGATTTGTATTTCCACCTAACTTTTGTAAAAGAAATTCAGCCCGTTCCCTGTCTGTAAGGCCTGGCCCACCAAATCTTGCCGAAAACACTCCAGGTTCTCCACCGAGAGCAGGCACAGAAATCCCCGAATCATCAGCAAGCGAAGGAAGACCCGTTAGGCGAAAGAGTTCTTTTGATTTGATAAAAGAATTTCCAGTAAATGTATTTTCTGTTTCTTCTGGTGAAAATGAAATTCCTAAATCCTTGGGAAGGACTAGTTCATACCCGTGGGGAGAAAGTAACATCTGCATTTCCTTCCGTTTGTGTTCACTTCCGGAAGCAAATGCCAAAGTTTTTTTTGTCAGTGGGAATCTTCCTCGTCGAGTTGGAATCCTTCCATAGCAGCAGATAAATCTGGGAAAATTTCGAATACCTTATCGAGCATAGTAATTTCAAAGAGTTGGATCAAATCTTCGTCTACAACGATAACCTTGATATCACCATTCATTGGTTTTAACTTACGTTTGGTGGCTACAAAAATACCAAGTGCAGTGGAACAAATATGGTGCACTTTGGTTAAATCTAGAATGATTTTTTTAACAGAGCTTTGTGTGAGTTTAGAAAGTTCTTTTTCAATTTCATCGGAATCAACCTTTAGGATGGCCCCAGAAAACTTTATAATCCTAATGTCATCCTTGACTTGAACATCCATTCGATTCAATCACCCCCGCTTAACAGTAAAACTACGCAGGTCACCTTCCGAACGCCAGTTTGTTTGTACAACCTAGCGATTTCATTGACTGTGGCACCTGTCGTAAATATATCATCTACGATTAGAACATGAAGTCCTTCCATGATTCTATCACTTTTTGTGAATTCGAACGCCTTTTTTGCATGAAAAAACCGTTTCTCAAACCCTAAGGCCGATTGTTTGTCCGCTGAAATCTTACGCAAATTAGTATCTCTCCTGATTTTCCAAAGTTTTTTCCATTTTTTGAGGAGGGAATCGGAAGCATGATAGGGCCTTGGGCTGGATTTAGGAGAGGAAGGAACGAGTGCAATTAGGTCGGGTGGGTCATCTTTTAAAGATTTTAAAATGATTCTATGTCCCAAACAAAAATATTCAGAAAGTAACCTTTCATTTTCAAACTTTAACGATTGGAAGAGTGACTTTTCAAAACTACCCCTCTTCTGCAAATAAAAGGTTTGGTCGTAAAAAACAAACCGATCCGAGGGAAGGTTGGTTGGTTTTTGGTTCCGATTTTGTATTTGCGGGAGATAATTTCGTTTTGCACAAGGTTTGCAAACCGCCATGATTTCCGAAAAAAAATCATGGGAACCACAACTCACACAAAATTTGGGAAAAACAAAAGATAAAAAGAAAACCCCTCTCATAATGAAAGGGGTTTCTATCCGCTACGTAGCGGTTCTATTTTTTTTGGTAAATTTACTTAGCAGGAGTTGTCGCTGCTGGAGTTTCCGTTTCTACCTTAGGTGTTTCTGTTGATTTTTGGATCGTTGAAGTTGGAGGAGTTAAGTCTACAGTGAGTTTTACTTCCACAACATCAGATTGATTACCAACATTGTCAACAGCCATAGCTTTGATGACATGGTCACCTTGAGTTTCAATAGCAATTGCTTCTACGTAAGGTTTGTATTCTTCTTCATCAACTTTTACTAAAACTTTTTTGATTCCAGATTCTTTATCAGTAGCATTCACATAGAATACGTTTCCTTTTCTTTGGAAGTTTTTTCCATTGATGTCAACAAGTGGAAAAGAAGGAACGATTTCTACAGTTGGTTTTACATCATCTACCGTAATGATCAGAGAAGATTCTGGAGAAGAGTTTCCTGATTTATCAGTTGCAGAATACTTTACTACGTTTGCTCCACCGTTTTCCAATTTGATTGGATCAGCATAAGCCTTAGTAGCTTCTTGGTTGATGCTGAATTGAATTTTTTCAACACCAGTTTGTTGGTCTTCTGCTACAAGAGTGTATGTATTGTTTTTAGAAGCAAACGGAACTCCGTCTAAAACAAAAAACTGTTCTTGAGGAACTAAACTCACTCTTGGTGCTGTGTTATCCACATGAACCACTAAAATTTTAGGAGTTTCTGCGTTTCCCACTTTGTCAACGGAACGGTAATATACTTCAGTAAGACCTTCTTCAGCAATACGAATTGGTTGTGTGAACTTTCTGTATTCGCCGTTTTTAGGTTTCCACTCGATAAAATCGATTGTAGAAGATTCGTCTTTTGCATCTAATGAAAAAGTAGTTTTACTTGTAATGAAAAGAGCCGATGCATCAGAAGTAGAAACTCCTGATTCTTTTTTGTCACCCAATATGTCTTTTACAGTTGTCTCAACTTTATCAACGCCGTCTTTGGCTTGAGTAGAAGTGGACTCTGTTTTTTTGATTGCCTGGTCTTTTGTGGAAGTAGTGGCTTTTGGTGCAGCAACCTGTGCTGTAATTTGGCCTGCGAAAGATATTGTCAGTATGGCCAAAAGATATTTGTGCGCCTGCATTTGTATAAGTCTCCTTTTTACAGATAAAACATATATATCCCCCTTCTAAGGAATTATTGTCAACATGATTGCACTGAGAAACTTCGGGAAACTCGCACTTTTTCTTTTTCTTTATGGAATGGTTCCGATTCTGGCTGAGGCCGGGGTTTGGAGAGAAATTCTTCTCGAAAACTTTGAATTATCCAATTACAATCAGGAAAACTTACGTACAAAATTAGAAAAAGGAACTAAACTTCCGGAAATCACTCTTTCCACCAATTTTACAGCCCCTATCCCTGGGTCCAAACAAGCTCTGGTTTTAAGAATTCCCAAAGATGCCAATTTCCCTTTTTCTTTATATTTCCCAAAACCAATTGAAGTAAATGCTTTCATCAAAGAAATCACCATTCCCCTATATTCTTCCCAATCCAACGGGAACCTAACACTGATCATAGAATCGCAAGACGCAGAAGTCAGACAATTAAACTTAACTTCCTTAAACTATCGCGGATGGAAATCCATCACCGTTTCCATATCCAAAAATTTTGATCAAAATGATCGAGTTTTTCTACAAAAGAGCTCCATTCGAATCCTTGGATTCTTTTATTTGCCATATGAAAATAATGATCCCAACCAAGAGGTTCTCATTGCCATTGATGACATAACTGCCATTGTGCGAGACAAATATAGACCCCTCCGAAACAAAGAAATCCTTCTCGAAGACTGAATTTTCGTTAGATCGAACGAAGTCTCTGCTTAAAAAAACTCTTTTCTTCCCAACCTCATGACCGAACCTGATCCTAAATGCAAATGGAACTGTCCCTAGAACAATACGAAACCCTGCTCAAGTTAGTATACATGGGAGATTGGGTCATTTCCACCTTGCAAGCCAAGGATCGTTCAGAAGACGAACCCGACACGGACTCTCGGTTTGCTGATGTAGTACGTCATGTTTTTGCACAGGCCGACAGCGCTGGTCTTGGAAATATTGTTCAAATTGATCAGAACAACGGAGAACCATATTTAACTCGAGAATTTGAGGAAGAAAGTGGACTCGTCGATATTTTAGAAGATTACGAGGACGAAGTTTTCTGGCAAGCTCTGATTGAAAGACTGGCACATAGGGATTTTTTACGTCACTACGGAGAAACTGCTATCTCTCAAATGGCAATCGAAGAACGAATCGAAAAGGAAACTCCTTTCCATGACAAGTGGGCAACCGAGTTTCACGAAAACGGTCTCGAAAATTTAAAAATCTAATTTGTATTTCAGGAAAAGAAATCGCGCGGAAATCATCACAAAACAACCGCTATATTAAAAACCTTCTTGTTGTTTTTTAAGTTTAGGCCAAAGTAGTTTATCTTCTCTTTCTTTTTTCTTCATCATTGATTCACTGAGTCTTGTGCGTAAAATATATTCTATTTGGTCTTTTGTATGAGCGGTTATACGTTCAGCATCCGTTACATTTCCCAAATCTCTTAACAATAATTCAATATTCTCATAAGCATTTTCATTCAAAAAGTCTCCATTGGATGGTAATCCCGGAATTCGGTTCCAAGTTTTGATGGCTTCCGATTGGAGTTTAGAATCCTTTCTTATGGTGCCTGATTCCCAAAGGACACGTCCTTTTTCAAAGTATCCATCCTTTAAACGATAACCTTTCGGTGATTTCGAAATCAATGTTTCTAAAATATCAATTCTTTTCTTAGAATATGCTTCTTCTACATCTTTGTTCGTGAATAATTTTTTATCTTGTAATAGTTTCTTATATTTTGTTTCCACTCGCCTGAGCGTTTCATAACGTAAAGTTTGTTTTTGTTCCGGTGTTGCCACTTTCAAATATTCTTTAGCTTGGAAGTATTGTTCAAGAGCACGGCCTTGAATTTCATAAATGTTTTCGATTGTGAAAAGGATTTCTGTACCGGTATTGGTTCCAAGATTTTGGGACAAAGCTGCCATCATTTGGCGAAGGAAATCTTCTTTGTTTAAGTTCTCTTGAAAATAATCAATGGCAAAATAACTAGGATCACCACTGAAAGGATAAGCTAACCTCTGCAAGTTTTCATAATACAAATCACGAACAAACAGGTTCAAATCCCCTTTGTCTGGATCGTAACCCATATAACGAGAGATAAATTCATCCAATTGTTTTTCTTTTTTTTGTTTTAGAGTTTTGTCCAAATATTTGTTTCGATCTTCTTTGGACATAGAAAGTGGAGATTTTGGTTCCGCTTCTCCTTCTTTGGAAACTCGCATGGTAATTGGAGGAGATAACTCTTCACCTTTGCGAAACTCCTCAATGATTCGGTTTCGTTCTTTGTGCACAAACAAATTGTCTTCAGCTGTTTCTATATCTATTCGAAAAGGGTCACGAATCCCTTTTACTGTAGGGAGAACGTCTTTAACAATGATGTCTTCATAATCACGGTTTCTTTTGATATAGGAATCAGCAACACCCGAGTTCTCATTGATTTGGTCATAATCATTCTTAAATTGTTTTCGTAAAGAGGAGGTTCCCTCCAAATCTTTGACTAACTCTTCCCACTGGCTTCCCTTGTATTTGCCTTTGGAAAATCCGTTCCCGTCGCCCCCTTCTCCCTCTTCGCCTTCACCAGGTTCACCGGCAGAATCTGAATTTCCAGTTTCGCTCATCGAATTTCCAAAACTCATTTGAAAACTGAGCTCTTTTTCTTCTTCCCTTTCGTAAATCCAAGGTGGGCCACAAAGTGTTTTTTGGTAAGGAGAGTCTGAATGGTTGAAAGAATAGATAATTAATGTTATGTGGGAGACTACAGAAATATAAAGAGCAATATAAAATCGACTATCAAATAGAAATTTACGAATTCCTTTTAACATAGAAGTAAAACACTAAACCAACAATACCCATATACAAATAAGAAAGTAAATTTCCATACAATCTGTAAAAAGTCATTTCACCAGGAATTACTTGTACTTTTTTGCGAATGACGGCAGATGTTTCTATAGGAGTAAAATCATTATCTACATTACTACCAAGATGGTCTGTAAATACAGACGTACCTGAGTTAGTGGAACGAACAATCCATTTACGAAATTCGATCGCACGAAGCCTACCCAAGGTATGGTGTTGGTAGGTTTCTACGGAATTTCCATACCATTTATCATTTGTCACATTGACAATAAAATCAGGATCACCCGAAAACTTTCTTACGAATTCAGAGATGATGACTTCATAACAAATTAAAGGTAAAAAACTTCCGATCTGTTTTTCTTCCGTTTTGTCTTTGGAATAGTATTCGCGAACTCCAGCCGGTCCTATGGTTACCGTATCTTCAAAATGAAGGTTTTTTGTTTGGGAAGAGGGAGTTTTTCTTGCTTCATAATAGGGAATCAAACTCAAACTTGTTCCAGGTGCAAACTGTCCGGTTTGTCCAGATAAAGCATACATCCACTCGAAAGGCATATACTCACCAAAGATCAGTAAAAAAACTTTTTGGTAACTGTTCCTTCTTTCGCCATTGGGATTCATTAAAACAGAAGAGTTATACATTCGAACATCTCGTCTGGAAAAACGGCCAGGAAGGGCTTCTGGGACAACATCTGCATCTAACTCATTATAGAATAAATTGGTTCCATGCCTTAGAGCAAGGATAGCCATTAATGATTCAAACTGGTGCCAATAAATCCTACTGTAACGAGTGATTTCCGTATCGTGGGTTGTAAAAAAAGGAATTCCCGACTCTGGTAAAACCACTAGATCCACTGGTTTCTCTGCAAGTTCACGTTCCACAATGGAATCAATCCGAGTCATAAGATTTCGAATTTCTTCTACAGGATTTCTACCATCCCGAAACTCCAATGGTGCATTGGGTTGGACAACTAACACTTCTCTTTCGGAGATTGGTTTTACTTTGGACCATTTTTGGAATAAATAAAATCCGTTCCCAAAAAATAAAATCAGAACCAAAACAAAACTGAGGCCACCAAATAAAATTTTTTTTTGAAACCCTTTGTGTTTAGAAAGAAAATTTGTCAGTAGCCGAAAAAACGTTTTTGGTTTCCTGAATGAAAACAAATAATAAGAAACAAAAAATAAAAAAGCAGACAGGCCGTATGCGCTCGCATACTCCGCGTTTTGTGCCAAAATTTGATTTTCTGCCACAACATTTCCAAAATACCATGGAAACACTTGGGGAGTAAAAAATTCAGCAAATAGAATGGATACAGAAGCAATGACAGGGAAAAATTTTCCCACTCGTTTGGCTAAAAAAGAAAAAACCAAAAGATAAACTGGAAATTTAAAATTAAGAAGGATCGCAGAGCCAATAAATATGGGGACTGCCAAATACCAATCAAATCCACCGAAAACAGTGGTCATATGGTAAACCCAATGGAAGGAAACTAAATAAAATAGAATAGAAAAACCAAACCCGTGATAGATGAGTTTTTTCCATTCACCTCTGTTTCTTTTTTCAATGAGAAAGAGACCAAAAGGAGCCACCCAAACAAAAAATGGTAGGTTTAAGGGAGCAAAAGAAAGGAAGGAAAATACAGCGGTGAGCGAATAACAAAAAACGGATATGATACCTTCGCGTGAAATTAAAAAACGTAAGAGTTTCATATCCGTTAGACTACTAAAAATAAATTACGATTTGTTGTAGTTATTGTTACCGTTTTGTACTTTTGTGAAAATCATTTTACCGGCAGCAGTTTGGATGATACTTGTGACAACCACTCTTACATCTTTTCCTACCAAGTGACCACCGTTTTCAATCACAACCATGGTTCCATCTTCCAAATAACCAATCCCTTGGTTTTCGTCCTTTCCTTCTTTGATGACGGAAATTTGGAACTCTTCACCAGGAAGTACCACTGGTTTGAGTGCATTTGCAAGATTGTTTAAGTTCAGAACACGAACTCCTTGTAACTCGGCAACTTTGTTTAGGTTGAAGTCGTTAGTGACAACTGCTCCACCTGTATCACGTGCTAGTTTGACAAGTTTTGCATCCACTTCTCTTGTGTCTGAATAATCGGTATAAGTGATCTTAACTTCGATGGAACCCTTTCTTTGGAGTTTGTTTAACATCTCAAGACCACGTCTTCCGCGAGCCCTTTTGATTGGATCCGATGAATCAGAGATCAGTTGGATCTCACGTAACACAAAGTTTGGAAGGATGAGTGGACCATCTAGAAAATGAGTGTCAGCAATATCTAAAATACGACCATCGATCACAACAGAAGTATCTAAAATTTTATCTTTGATTTGGGTATTGGCAGTATCTAAACCGGGAATTTGAAAACTAGAACCCGCGGCCCCACTTCCGCCACCAAAAATACCAAGGCCTGGTTTTTTTGCAAAAGCCACTCCGGTTTTGATTCCTGTTAAGAAAAAAAGAACCGCAACAAAAATAGCAATGGATTTATATCCGTAATCGTTTAAGAGACTGATAGGAAATGCAGCAATGGACAATCCAAGAAGGGCGCCAACGCTTGCACAAAGTACTAGATCTGCTTTGATTTCAGGGAATAATTTTCTTTCACCTAATACGAGCACTAGGGAATAAATGAAAATGATTCCAGCAAGTACCCCCGCCAAAACGAGGTTTTGCGATTCCGAATATAAGAAGAAAAACGACACCGAAGAGACTAAAATTGTCCCAAGGGCTGAAAGTAAATGTTTCATAACTCAATCCTTGTAAAAGAGTTGAGTAAAACGGAAGTTTATTCTAAATCTAGATCATCATCCAATTCTTTTGGAGGCGGTGCTGGAGCCAATCCCTGAACCGAAGCCGCTAACACATCAGAAACGATGTTTCCTGCTTCTTCCTGGGGTACACCTTTACTAAGTGCAATTTCCATCTTTACTAAATTATAGGCACTCTCATAGAGTTTTCTTTCCATAATGGAAAGTTCTTTGCCATAGGCACGTCTGTAAAGATTACGGCAAACATCAGCCACCTCGAAAATGGAACCAGATTTGATCTTGTTCATATTGTTCTGGTAACGGACTTTCCAGTCCTCTTCCGTGTCGACCTCATCCTTTTTTAGGAGAGTGAGAACTTTTTTGATCTCTTTTTTATCAATGATCGACCGGATACCCACATCCATTGCGCGATCCACTGGGATAGAGACCTTCATTTTGGAACCTTGAATTTCCAAACTGTAACAGTCTTTTTTCTTTCCCAGAATCAGCTTTTTAGCAACTTCTGTGACTTCACCTACTCCATGGATAGGGTATACAACGTAATCCCCTACCTTGAATTTAGGCTCTTTAGTTTTTTCGTTTAGTTTTTTTGTAGCCAAGTAAGTATAATAACTTCCGTAAATACTCTTGCCCTGATTATACCTGGAAATTGACGAATGTCAAGGAAGTTGGTAAAAATAGTTTAGAATCGAATGGTTTTTACTTGAGCATCGGTAAGTGAAGGGAGTTTTGCTTTAACCGCTTCCAAGGTTTCCTTGGCATCATCCAAACGATAGAAATAACCTGCAAAAAGTTTACCAGTAGAGGTACGAAAGATCCGTCCTTTTAAGCTAGGATTTGTATCAATGAGTTGTTTTCCGACTGCCACTGCTTCTTCCGGTGTGAAATCCCCAATTTGTACCATATAGTTGATTTGGTCATTTTTAGGAGGGAATTTCAAAGTGGCTGGAAACGGGGATCCAGAGGGTGAATCAGTTCCTTGTGAACGTGTTTCTTCCTGGTTTCCTCCATCTTCCTTGGATTCAGCCAATTGGGGTGCTGGTAATTTGTGAGAACCTACATTCGAAAAAGAAGTTTCCGAGTTTTCTTTGAATTTGGTTTCCTTTTGTCCGAGTTGGATTCCGACCACCATACCAGAGGTAAAAAGTAAGATTCCACCGATAAGAAGGATGAATGCTGATTTCGGTTTTTGGGAGGTTCCTAAATAAGATGGTGCTTGCGGAGAATAGGAGGGAACCTCGCCCTCAAAGGGTCGGCCGGATCTAAGCTTTCTTGAATAATCTATATTTTGCATGGGTGTTCCGGAATCTCTATTACTCTAATTGTCGGACACGTTTTCCAAAAAATAGAATGATTTTTGATGAAATCTTACCCGATTAGAATGTGAAGAAAAGTAAGATAGTTAAGGGTAAACAATCATCGAGAAAAGAATTTGCACGAAATTCAATTATAACTAGTTTCAGTTTCTATGACCAAGATACTAAAGAATATCGCAAAATTAGCATTATTTACGACAACCTTACTGACAATAGGTTGTGCCACTATGTTCAAGCCAACCACTCACGTTCCCATAAAAGTGTATGCGGATCAATTAGAAGCCAGTATTTATCTAGATGATCAAAAGGTAAGTGAGTCGTTTCACCAAATAGAATACCCTGTGAAGTCAGATAAAACATTTAACTATCGAATTGAAAAAAATGGGTTCGAACCAAAAACAATTATTATCGAAAAGAAATTCAATACATTTGCATATTTAAATTTATTAACTTTTTTATTTTCACCCGTATTATTTTTAATCGATCATTCTAACGATGCACTTTTTGTTTATAAATCACCAAGTGAAAACATCAAACTGGAAGTGAATGTAAATTTTAAAGAAAAAACAGATACTACAACTTACAGAAAATTTGAATCAGAACGGGATAAATTAAAAAACAACAAAGGACTCATTCAATTCAATGGATATGTGACCGGAGTTCTAGTAAAAGATAGTGATGGTAAAGAATATGATCTTAAATCTGCACCATTTTTGTTTTCACCTGGCAATTTTGAGGTTCAATCGAAGTTTTATACTACTTTTAAGAAAGATGGATATCAACATACTTACACAGCAAAAACAGCTATCACAAGCAAACTAACTTTACAACCAGCATCTGCAACCGTTGTATGTACGGATTTTGATAATGCAAAAAACATAACGATACATACCCTAGTTTCTTCAGGGAAACCAAATCCTTACCTAGCATCTGAGTCGGTTTTAAAAGGTTTCGAAATTTTTAGATATTGCCCAAGATCTAACTTTATGAAATCTTTTGACATATAGTTGAAAAATCTATTTTCAATTTCCAAAAGTTGGATCATTTGTTACAAAACATGATTCCTTCAAATATCGATTGAAAAATTCCAAATTCATAGAAAATTGGAAACAGTTTTCTATGAATTGCCCACTGTGCGAATCTACTTCAAATCCCTTTCACAAAACCAAATTCCGAAATTATTTACGTTGTACAAGTTGTATGTCTATATTTATCGAAAAAAGTTTTTTGCCTACAAAAGACGAAGAAAACAAAAGGTACCTAGAACATAAAAATGATGTATATGATCTCAAATACCAAAACTTTCTAAAACCCATCGTCGAAAAAGTCCTTCAATTTCAGAAACCAGATGATGAAGGATTAGATTTTGGTGCGGGATCACATTCCGCTATTGAATATCTTTTAAAACAAAACGGTTATTCGATTTGTATATACGATCCCTTTTTCCATCCTTATAACAACAATCTATTAAAAACCTATGATTATATCACTCTGACAGAAGTGGTGGAACATTTTCATTCCCCAAAACTAGAGTTCCAAAAACTAAAGGGATTACTAAACCCGAATGGGTCGTTATATATCTTAACCCATCCTTATGATGATGAAATAGACTTTGAAAACTGGTATTATAAAAACGACAAAACACATACTTTCTTTTATACAAAAGAATCTTTTGAATGGATATTAAATCATTATGGATTTAAAAACTTAGAAATTGAGGGTCGAATCATTCAATTCCAAAAGTAGAATCTCCGCGTTTGCCAAGAAGGCCAATGGACTAAGGAAGACCCATCAAAGTGGAAATATCGCTAACATTTAGTTGGCGACCTTTAAAAAACCAAATATCATCCATCCTGCCTGTAAAATATTGATTTGCATACGCATAACCAATATTCAATGGTGTTCCGTTATACCATTGGTTAGGTGAATTACCGGTTGTACAACCAGCGAAGGAACCAAAATTTGCAGTAGTGCCGGCACTCAGACCGTTGACCCAAATTGTTCCTTGGCGAGTGGTTCCATTGTGAACATAGACAATATGAGTCCATACATTTGCAGATACAACAGAGGAAGAACTCACCGATATACCATCTGAGTTATACCCGCTAGCCACCCAATATGCACTAAATTCTGGGTTCCCTGTTGGATTCAAAACAACTGTGATTCCAGGATTGCCGCCCGGTGAACCTTGGAATCCTAAAATTCTGTTATTATAAACCACATTTGTATAGATCCATAATGCGATCGTAAAATCTTCATGGCAAAGGGGAAGAAAGTTACTGGCAAACAATTGATTGGTTCCGTTGAAAGATGCACTACCATTTGTTAGGTTAGAATGACCAATAGTATAAGAAGGTCCCAAAGTCACAGGCCATACTCCACCGGGGAAATAACCATGACGTGCGTTTCCGCTCATATCCATGAAGTTTCCATCAAGAGGATACCAAGCGTAAAGTCCCGAAACAAGTGAATCTGGAATTTGGTAGCTACGTTCCGTACTGACGTTTTTAGGAATACAATTTCCTTCCAATAAACATTGTAATATTTTAGTTTCCCGATAAGAACTGCTTTCATAGTCCCCTGTATTATTAAAAGAATTCGGCTTACAAAAGAAAGTGAAACTAAAAACAAATGCCAATACTGTGATCCGTTCTGTGATTCGGAAATGATGACTCCGCATAAAACCAAAGCATATCCGAAATTATGGATTCGTCGTCCGGAGATATATTTTTGGACATTTTTTCCACTTGCCCAATTGTTCCTTCCCTTAGAAAACTTATGGTGATGTGGTTCAAGTCTTGTTTTTTCATCTATATTAGTTTATTTATCTGCAATTGTTCTTATTTTTACGAAAACAACATCACAAACCAATTTGAATATTATGAGGACAGCACCCATAACATTGATATTTCCAATATAGATTCTGTGCCAAAGTGGAATCAAATTCAAGGAAACACGATTAACTTTCATTACACAAAAAGTGCCATATGGCTAAGAGCTCGCGCTTCTAATGAGACCTTCAAAGCAGGGAGTATACTCTCTTTTGAATGGAGAGTTCTTGATGATATTAAATTATATTTTCCAAATGCAAGAAAGTCTTATAACGAATATCGAACTGGCGACAGTTATCCAAAATCAAGTTGGGCCTTACCGGAAGCTCTGAATCCGAGTTTTCGCATTCCCAAAGAACCAACGGATAGATATTTTTACATACAACTACAATCGAGTTCTTTGATTTCGTTTCCTATTCTACTACTAAAAGAAAACGAATTCCAAAATAAAATCCTTGTCGAATCATCTGCTACTTGGTCCATTTTATGTTTCTCTTGCGTCATGTTAATCATTAGTATTTTTTATACTTTAGCATTTCGATTACGTGAATTTTTTTACTATTCTATCTATGTCATAACGAATACAATGTGGTGTAATACCCAATTCGGTAATTCCTTTCATAGTTTTTGGCCAAACGCAATCTGGTGGCAAGGTAAAGCTATTTTGTTCTTTTTGTCTGTTGGAATTGGTGCATCGTTTCAATTCACTAGGTTATTTTTAGAAACAAAAACAAAAACACCATTCACAGATAAAATATTAAAAACTTTAGCAGCCATTGGGCTTATCTCGGCCATAGGAGTTTTATTCACAGAAGAGTATTCTTTTTTCTCCAAAGTAATCAATTTAACTTATATAGTTTCGATTCCTTTGATTCTACTAACAGGAATTAAAGTTTTTTTAATGGGAGAAAAAAGGATTATTTTTTTCTTAACCAGTTGGGGATTGTACTTTTTTTTCGGATACATTACTATTTTTTATCATTTAGGAATTACGAATTACTCTTTATTAGCTGTTTATGGACCAGCATTTGCCTTCCAATTGGATCTATTTTTTTTATTATTCAATTTATTTCAAAAATACCAAGACTTAATACTAAATAGAAACAGTATTTTAGAAAGGATGTTTACCCTTGAATCAGACCAAAAAAATAAATACACAAAATCGAAGTTAGAAAAAATAGATTATAATCATTATTTACAAAAACTAGAATTGTGGATGAAGGAAGAAAAACCTTATCTAGATGAAAAATTGGATTTGGAAAAAACGTCTATCGCCATTGGCCTCAATATCCAACAAACTTCCGAATTAATTAATGCCAAACTGAAATTAAGTTTTCGCTCTTATATCAACTCCTATAGAATTTCAGAAGCAAAACAAATATTAAAAAACAATCCCAGTGTTTCTGTCCTATCGGTTGCTTATGAAACAGGTTTTGGCTCAAAATCTAGTTTCAATTCAGAATTTAAAAAATCTACTGGAATCACGCCTTTGGATTTTAGAAAAAAACAACGAGTAGATTAAAATTCTAAACTTTTTCTTTTAATTCAATTAATTTTGAATTGTTAGGTTCCAGTATTTCGATTTGTTTGAGTAAGTATACAAACCGATCTTTGTCTCCGCTCAGTCGGCAAACGTCCGCTAAGTGGATCAAATTTCCAATATTCTCTGGTTGCCTTAACCTCACCCTTTCACTCAATTCTTGCGATTCTTCTAAAAAGGATTTTGATTTGTAAATAGAATAGAGACGTTTGTATAAAACTGAGGTATGAAACATCCATCTTGTGTCCGACGGAAAATTCTCCAAGGCCAAACTTGCATACTCCATTGCCTTAAGTAATATTCCCTCTTTTTCATATAACCTAGTGATATATTTTAATTCCTTAATGGAAATTTCTAATGCAGAATTATATGATAAAAGTATATCTAAAGCTTTGCTATATTGTTTTTGTTTGATGCACTTTTTAGCTTCCTCCCAATACACTCCAGGTTTAGAGAATGATCCTAAATTATACTCCATCGAAATCAAACTTAAATCATCCGAAAACTTTCCTTTGGTTTTTAAAATGGGGATTACGTTTTTTACATCTCCCTCGGATTCTTCCAGGCAATTTAAAATTAAATTTTGATCTTCATTGATTTCACGATACCTTCCAGATTCGGAGATTACCAGATCATCCTTTCCATCCGACCCACAAATAATTTTATCTCCTTTCTGTAATTGGAAAACCGAGATAAATCGATTGGTTGGAACTTCCATCACACCTAATTTATAATAATGAATTTCATCTTCTATAAATTTTGCTTTTCCATCACGATACAAAATCACCCAAGGGTGTTCTAAATTGATAAAGTATAAAGTTCCAGTAGATTCTTCTAACAAACCTACGACGGCAGATACCAACATGGCTCCGTCAAAAGTTTCAAACACCTTTTGTAAATCTAAAAAACAATCATGTAACCAACGTTCGGGTGACCGGTTGGAAGAAGTTGGATCCATTTTCGAACGAATGATAATAGAGTTGTACACAGCTCCAAGCACAATGGCCCCACCTGCTCCTTGAATGGACTTACCCATTGCGTCTCCATTAATGAAAGCTTTGTAACGTTTCCCCTGCAAAATTAGGTTATAAACAGAAATATAATCGCCACCTAACTGGTATTCCTTATTTCTAAAATGGAATTTTTTATATTGGTTTACCACTGTGTCGATACTAACTGCGGTTCCATCTGTTTCATGACCCAGAAGTGGTTCCAGAAGGAGTGAGATTAAAAAATAATCTCCATCTTGTTGTGATTTAAAGGCCTGAATTTCATCTACAGTTTTAGTAATTTCTTCGTTCTTTTTGATGATACGTTTGTGGTTCAAAAAGGAATGAAAACGGTACCTTTCCATAATGAGTCCGCTAAAAATTCCAAGAACATAACTGATCGCCAAATTTTGCATCGAATATGCTGATGCAGCGGTAGAAAGATCTGGTTTATACACATAAACAGAAATGAAAAAAATCAGAATGGATATAGGATAATAAATGAATAAAGTTTTTCTAGGGAGTGGTAAAAAAGGAAGGATCATCACGAGCATCTGATACCCAGAAACATAGGGAGCATCATCGGCAATCCGACCCGTATAATAAGCGGCGGTAAACAAAAGATAGGCGTATGTTAGATAGGCCCAAGTAAGACCTTCCCAAGAGGAAAACTTGTTTTTATAATGATTGTAGATAATAAAAACTATATAGGAAAAACAAAGAAGGCTGTATCCAATGCGAAAATAGAATAATTCAGGAAATTCAGGGTGGAGTTTGGCATCTGTATCAAATGCAAATCCCAACATACCGAAAACACCAATGATACTACCTGGAATCTGGATGATTCGGGTATGTCTGTCTAATTCGGCAATATAATCCTGGTTATAGATTTTCCTTTCAGGAGTTAAGTCGAGGAATTTAAATAGAATCGTTTTAAAATACTGATACACGATTCTTCATTAGACGAAAAAGCCCGCGCAAGGGCGGGCTTCTTTAAAAGGGTTTTGTCTATTTTTTAAAAGAAAAACTCTATCTAGAACTCAGTTGTGGGCGCAATTCTAGAGATAATATCTCCAAAAGAAAATGCAAACAACAATGCCAAAAAGGCAAACGCAGAAAGGAAAATGACTCGGTTTAGCATATTATCATACTTTAAGTGCATGAAATAAGCTAACACGAAGAAAGCTTTACAAGTAGCAACCGCCATGGCTACAATCATGTTCCACTTTCCTAAATCGTATTGTGCTACCCAAACGGTTACAAAAGTTCCGAAGAAAAGCGCCAAAAGAACATACACATAAGTTTTGATAGAAATTACATGGTGTTCGTGGTGTTCTTCTTCCTCTTCACCATCTTCTACCCACATGGAAGCAGAAGCATGATCTTCTTTGTGATCTTCATCACCTAAAACAAATTTTAACAATTTGTTGTCTTTGTTTTCTTCTGTAAACTTCGCATAACGATTTGTTTGGAAAAACTGACCAAACCAATTGATGATGAATCCTACAATAGTAGCTTTTGCAATCCCAGGAGCAAAGATTCCAAATCCAAGAATTGGAGTGAAAACTGCAACGAGGGCGATGAAGTAAAGTCCGTAATTGATTACGTATTCCATTCGATAATACCTTTTATCCTACTAAATAAAGAAGTGGGAAGAGGTAAATCCATACCAAGTCCACAACGTGCCAGAAAAGACCCACACCTTCTACAGGAGTGTAGTATTCAGGTCCAACTTTTCTTCTTAGAGTTTTAATGAAAATCCAGAAGATAAGGAGAGCACCAGCTACCACGTGTACCCCGTGAAGACCAGTCATGACAAAGTAAAAACCGTAGAACATTTCCCATTTTGGTTGAGAAATCACTGCTTTCAAACGAGAAACTTCTTCTGCGCTCACATGGTTTTTTTCAAGTTCAGCAGGGTTTTTAAGAAGAGCAGAAATCTTAGATTCACACTCAGCTCTTTTTCCACCCGCACCACAAGAAGGATCAACTAACGAAAATTTACCGGGAACAGTTCCTACATGGAACTTGTGGCTATATTCGAAGTATTTGATCACCATGAAGGCACCAGCACAAGCAATCGTTAAAGCTAACATAATCGCTGCGATTTTGTGTAATCCACGTTGAACGTAGTTAATCGCCGCAGCCATCGTAAAGGAACTAACGAGAAGCACAACGGTGTTCACCGCTCCCATTTTCCAATCTAATGTTTCCGAACCATTTTTGAAAACGGTTGGGTAAAGAGAATGGTAAATTAGGTAACCTACGAATAGGCCACCGAACATAAGGATTTCTGTGCAAAGGAATAACCAGATTCCTTGTTTGGAAGAGGCATATTGGTGTTCTGCACTCTTAAAATGGTGTTGGTGTTGAAATTCACTTGAAGAACTAACGGAAGTCATATGGCCCTGCAGTTACTGTTGGAGTAGTTGTAAAGTTTTCGTGTGGAGGAGGAGAAGACGTTTGCCATTCGAGCGTTTTTGCACCCCAAGGGTTGTCAGTTGCCTTTTCGCCTTTAAAAATTCCATGAATGATGGTGATGAGTCCTACCAAAAATCCAAGACCAATCAGCCAAGATCCTACGGTAGAGATTTGGTTGAGGTTTGTGTATTCAGGAAGGTAATCAAAGTAACGTCTTGGCATTCCCATTGCACCGAGAACAAATTGTGGGAAGAAAGTTACGTTAAATCCAGTAAAGATAAGAACCCAAGAGATTCTTCCACCGAGGTCAGAAGTCATTCTTCCAAACATTTTTGGGAACCAGTAATAGATACCGCCCATAAGTGCCATAAGCGTTCCCCCTACCATTACGTAGTGGAAGTGAGCTACCACAAAGTAAGTGTCATGGAAGTGAACGTCCATACCAGTTGATGCAAGGAATACCCCTGTCAATCCACCGATGGTAAAGAGGAACATAAAACCAAGAGCGAAGAGCATTGGAGCTTCGAAGGTTACTGTTCCGCGATACATAGTGGAAATCCAGTTGAAGAGTTTGATTGCTGTTGGAACCCCAACAAACATAGTGATGATGGAGAAGATGATACCAGCAAGTGTAGACTGACCGGATACAAACATATGGTGTCCCCAAACAAGGAAGGATACTGCTGCAATCGCTACTGAAGAATAGGCAATCGCACGGTAACCAAAAATTGTTTTTTTGGAGAACGCAGTGATGAGTTCAGAGATCACTCCCATCGCCGGAAGGATCATGATATAAACCGCAGGGTGAGAATAGAACCAGAAGAAGTGTTGGAAAAGAACTGGGTCTCCACCTAAGTCTGGATCAAAGATTCCCACTCCCAGAGTTTTCTCTGCTCCAATGAGAAGGAGAGTGATCGCAAGGATTGGTGTTGCAAGGATCTGGATGATAGAAGTGGAATACAAAGCCCAAATCATAAGAGGGATTCTGTCCATTGTCATTCCAGGAGCTCTCAGTTTATGAGTGGTTACGATGAAGTTTAGTCCCGTAAGGATGGAAGAAAAACCCATTGTAAAGGCACCCAAAACAAGCAAAATCACCCCATTGGAAGTTTTTGCTGTAGAGTAAGGAGTATAGAATGTCCAACCTGTGTCTACTTGGTTAAAAATCATGGAAGAAGCAGCGATGGCAGCTCCTGCAATGAAGATGTAGTAAGAAGCAAGGTTTAACCTTGGGAAAGCAACGTCTTTGGCACCGAGTTGGATCGGGAGAACAAAGTTTCCAAGGAAAGCAGGAATTCCAGGAATGATTACCATAAATACCATAATGGCACCATGGAAGGTCATAAACTTGTTATAAGTGTCTGGATCCAAAAGTGGTTCTGCACCAAATTTTGCTAAGTGCAGACGAATTCCTAAAGCAAAGAAACCACCAATTAAGAAAAGGGTAGCTACTGTTGCAAAGTACATAAGACCAATGCGTTTGTGGTCCAGAGTGGTCATCCAAGACCAGATTCCAGATCCGTGGTTCAGATAATTATGGTCAGTGTGGCCATGTTCGGTTTTTGTATGTGCTGAACTCATCTCTCTTCCTTATTTAATGGATTTGATATATTCAATTAGGTTGGCAACGTCTTCGTCAGAAAGTTGTCCTTGGAATACCGGCATTGCTGGTGGGTATCCTTCCACAATCTTCGCAGAAGAAACAAGGATGGATTCACGAAGGTAGTTTTCGTCGGCTTTGGTTTGGCTACCGTCAGCAAACTTTCGGCTAGAACCAAAAAGTCCCTTCATCGTAGGTCCAACAATTCTTGCTCCATCGATCGAGTGGCAAGACGCACAAGCTTTTTGAGCAAATAATGTCTTTCCTAGATCGGCCGGAGAGTCCGCACCTTTTTTCTCTGCATGATACCAAGCCGCATATTCCTCAGAAGGAATGGCTTTGATTTTAATCATCATACCAGAGTGTTTCGTTCCGCAATATTCAGTACAGAATACGATGTATTCACCTGGTTGTTTTGGTTCGAACCAAAGTTGAGTGAGTTTTCCTGGAACCGCATCTTGTTTGGTTCGGAAAGCAGGAACATAGAAACTATGAATTACGTCTTTTGAAGTGAGGATGAGTTTTGTGGCCTTACCTGCAGGAACAATCATAGGATCGTTTGCAGAGCTATAAAATTCTTTTCCGTTCGCATAACGATAAGTCCACGCCCACTGCTCACCAGTAACATGAATTTCCGCAGCTATGTCTTCTGGAGGGGTTCTCAGTTTTTCGAAGATAACCATACCCCAGTAGAAAATCCCCATCATGATGATGAGAGGGATGAACGACCAAAGAAATTCTGCAAAATTATTGTGAGTAATGTATGCGGATTTCTGGTCTAAACTTGTACGTTTGAACTTGATGAGGAACCATGTCATTCCACCAATCAAGATGACAAACGAAACAAGGCTGGAAATGATCAGAAACGCGTAAAGAAGATCAACTTCTTTTGCAATTTCCGTCGCCTGGATAGGCATGAACGAGGTCGCTGGAATGAGACTGCTCCAAGACATCTATGTGACTCCTTGACGGTTGTTATTTGTTATTTTTCGCCAGTTTATGTATAAAAACGCACCGAGAAGGAGTAAGGTGACCGCCCCCCCGAATTGCATCATCCTGTATGCGTATATCGTATATTTATTTTTTCTTGGATCAAATTGAAAGCAAAATAAAGCAAACTTGTCTACAAAACTCCCAATCTTCCCAGAAGATGCCTCTAAGAAGGCAAATTTCAAATCCCGTGGTTCCAATTGGATTCCTTGGAAGATTCGCGAAACCTTTCCTTCGGGAGTCAAAACATAAACCCCACTCGCGTGGATATATTGTTTTGCTTCCGCGTCCCAAGCGTACCGAAAGTCCAACTGTTTGGTCAGAGCATCGATAGATTCTTGAGTTCCTGTCAGGAGATGGAGGCCAGATTCTGCCCCTTCTCTGCCATATTCTTTCAAATAAGCTCCCTTTTTGGGAAAGGCAACCGATTCGTTTTCTTTCGGGTCAATGGATACCGCAATGTATTGGTATTCTTTGCCAAGAGTCCAATCGAGAGCCTTCAATCCTTGGAAAACACCGTTTAGGTGAAAATTACAAAGAGTGGGACACTTAAAGTAAACGGGAGAAAGTAGGATTGGTTTCCCTTTTGCAAGAAAATCTGAAAACTTAATGGTTTTCCCAGATTCATCGCGAAACGGAATGTCGAGGTTCAGAGACTTCCCCGTGACATCAGAAAATCCAATATTTTCTAGTTCTTTCGGGAGTTTGTTGTCCCGAGTTAGATTGGAATGGGGATCATACGCATACAAAACACCAGTTCCGAATAACAAACAAAGGAAAAAAGAAAATCTAATGTTCACGAAGTTTTGGTGGTTACCCTATTTGGATTGAACGCTTTTGGATTCCATTCCTGGGTTTTCCGGTGTGCCCGGATGAACGAAGGAAATATAAGCGAAGAAAAGAATGTTGAGTGCAAGCGTGATGAGGAAAGTCCAGTAACCACTCTTATTGTAAAGGTCTGTGTTTTGCATAATTTTACCTGTTATAGTCTATACGAAAAACTGCTCTTTTTATCCAACAATTTTTAAAAGATGCAAGATTAATTTTATTTTCCCCAAACTCAGATCACAAAACCTGGAGGAAACAGATAGACGTATGACACTCAAACGTTTTTACACCATTCTCTCCGCATTAATTCTCATCAATCTCCTCTACGGACCACTCGTAAGAGCAACTGATTCGGGACTCGCATGTCCTGACTGGCCCTTGTGCCACGGGAAATTTGTACCAGAATTTACATTCCAAATTTTTATGGAAGTGGGTCATAGATACTATTCTGGTGTTTTGGGTATCCTTGTTGGAATTGGTTTTGTTTGGATTTTACGAAACAAAGACACTCGAAATCAATTGGGAATCCCGGCTACACTTTCACTGATTTTCCTAATTTCACAAGTGATTCTCGGTGGATTGACTGTAACCAAACTACTCCACCCAACAACCGTTAATTTACATTTACTCAATGCAGTATTACTTCTTTCTGCTTGCCTGACTGTCCGGTTGCTTTTGACAGAGAATGTTTCTTCTCAGTTCCAATGGAAAAGACCAGGAAAATATTTTTTCGTATTTGTACTCACAGTCGTATTGTACCAACTATTTCTTGGCGGAAAGGTGAGTTCTCATTACGCAGGACTTGCATGCCCCGACTTCCCTACTTGTTACGGAGAATGGTTTCCTGAAATGAAAGGCACCATTCGATTCCAGATGGAACATAGACTTTTTGGATACCTTGCCGCCTTCTCTGTATTGTCTTTATCTGCATACGGAATCCTTTACTTAAAAAACAATCACGTGAAAAAATCTTTAAAAATTGCCGCTTATTTGATTTCTTTTCAAATCTTGCTTGGGGCAATGAACGTATTGTATCAACTTCCAAAGTTAATTACCGGCTTACACACATTAAATGGTGTTCTCGTATTTATGTTTTGTTTTATTGCTGCATTTTACCATTTCCGGTCTGAGGAAAAAGAGGTTTTATAATGTTCCGTTTGTGGAACCAACTCACAAAACCTAGAGTTACTGTACTCGTCCTTGCTACCGTCCTTCCGGGTATGTATTTAGGAACTACGGGTTATCCGAGTCTACTCGAAATATCAATCACACTTTTTGGAACTTATTTGATGAGTTCTGCATCTTTTATCCTCAATCAATACATTGAAAGAGAAAGAGATGCAGTGATGTATAGAACCAAACAAAGACCCATTCCTGCGGGGGAAATTTCACCAACCTTTGCATTAGTTTTAGGTGTGGTGGTTGCGATTGTAGCTTTTGTTATTTTAACTTACTATATCAATCTCCTAACGGCCGTTTGCGCCCTATCAGCTTTACTTTTATATGTGTTTTTGTATACGATTTGGCTAAAACCAAGAACCGAACAAAACATTGTGATTGGTGGGATTTCTGGATGTATTGGTCCACTTATTGGATATGCAGCCATGGCAAATGCGCTCCCTCTCCAAGCTTGGATCATGTTTTTAATGATCTTTCTTTGGACACCGGCACATTTTTGGGCTCTTGCTATCTTTTTAAAAGATGATTATGAATTTGCAGGGATTCCGATGATGCCTGTTGTGTCCGGAATTGAAAAAACAGTGAATCAAATCTTTCTTTATGCGATTGCCTATTCCATTTCTGTACTTGGATTTTACTTCGTAGATGAAAGAATGGGATTTTTGTTTTTAGGTTCTGCAATTTTTCTTACTATTTTAATTTTGACCTTCGCTTATTTTTTAAAACGTTCGAAGGACAAAATACTTGCCAAACGGTTTTTCTTTTTTAGTATCTTTCACTTATTTTTGGTGAGTTTGGCCATCGTCATCGACTCCAAAATCTAGGTTTTTTGATTGATTTGAACTAAAAATCCTGTTTTTCTTCTGCCCATGAGTATCCTAACACGTTATTTCTCTAAGTCCGATTTGGATGAAATCAAATCAGCGGTTGGTGTTGCAGAATCAAAAACCTCCGCCGAAATTGTTCCCTTTTTTGCTGAATCTTCACACCACTATAAAGAATGGATCTGGTTCGGAGCCTTTCTGATGGGTGGTTTATTTGGAACTATTTTTTATCTGGTTCAAAGACTGTACGGAATTGTTTGGGGTGGAGAGTCCTTCTTTAGCATTTTATCCGTATGGATTGGCGCAGTCCTTGGGCTAGGTATCACTTCCTTTTTTCCTAAAATCAGAATTAACTTAGTTTCACGAAGCGCCAAACAATACTTTGTCGAACTTAGGGCTAAAGAAGCTTTTTTGGATGAAGAAGTTTTTAGAACCAAAAGTAGAACTGGAATTTTAATTTATATTTCCCTATATGAACATTTTGTCCGAGTATTACCAGACAAAGAAATTGCAAGAGTCGTTCCAAAATCAGAATGGAATGAAGCAGTTCGTCTCATCATTGAAGGGATGAAATCTGGCAAAAAGAAAGAAGGGATTGTTTCTAGTATTCTATTCTGTGGAGAATTACTGAACAAATACAATATCCAAAGAGAAAAAGACGATAAAAACGAAATCTCTAACGAAATCCGTGATGGTGGGAAATTGATGTAATGATGATCAAAACAAAACCTACCAACTCAAATTTTAAATCCATTCTCAGTCTAACGAATCGATTGTTTTTCGTTTTTCTCTTGTTACCTACTGTTACAATCATTCATTCTTTTCCTGTTCCCAAACTGGAAAGACGAGTGATGGATCATGCTGGAATTTTATCAGAAGCTACAAAAAATCAATTAGAAGCAAGCCTCAAACAATTTGAAACAGAAACTTCCAATCAAATTGCAGTGTACACAACACCAAGCCTCCATGATGAAGTGATAGAAGATGTAGCCATTCAAATTTTTGATGAATGGAAGTTAGGACAAAAATCCAAAAACAATGGAATTCTTTTACTCATTGCACCTAACGAAAGAAAGTTGCGAATTGAAGTCGGTCGTGGCCTTGAGGGAGCACTCACTGACATTCAGGCCAAACAAATCATTCGTAATGAAATAACACCCAGTTTTAAAGCAAAGGATATGGATGGAGGTGTCACTGCTGGGGTAAATGCCATTATGGCTGCGATTCGCGGAGAATATGCACCTTCGGAAGATGATGTAAATACCTCTGGAAATGATTCGGATGAAGTTTCATCAGGAATTGTTGGTGGAATCGCCACATTTTTTTCTCTGTTTGTAGCTGGCTTTGGTGGTTTAGTAGTCACTATTATTGGGATTCTCTTCCTTTATCCTCTGTTAGTTTTTATCTTTGGAGGGACTTTTGCTCTAATTATCGCAATCGCCCTTTTCTTTTTAGTAATATTTCTAAAAAGAATTTTCGGTCTCGGTCAAGGTGGTGGAGGCTCTGGAGGATACTATGATGGCGGTGGTTGGTCGAGCGGAAGTGATTCCTGGTCATCTGGTTCTAGCGATAGTTGGTCTGGTGGCGGCGGGGATTCCGGCGGCGGCGGATCTTCTGGAGATTGGTAACAATATCCAGCTCAAATACTAAAAACCAAATCAGATTTTAGAACTATCACATTACACTTGTTAAACAAATCACCTAACAAAAGATACTGTTAGGTGATTTCAATACAAATGAGAGCGGAGTCATCTTTCCAATAGGATTTATCCATTTTTTGGAACAACATAGTTTTAATAGAAGGAACCAGTTCTTCGAATGGCAAAGTGACGGTTTTCTGGATGACTTCTAATAAATCGCCCCAGGCTTTCGTTCCATCCGATTCATTTAATTCCTCAAATAACCCGTCCGTAAACAAAAAGATCCTATCTCCTGATTCTACTTTTGATTCAAAAATTCCATACCGGTAATGTTCTAAAATTCCAATGATAGGGCCTGTGTTTTCTATAATGGTGGTATTTCCAACTTTCTTCATATGGATTTGATTTTGAACACCACCTCCCGCATAACGAAGAATGCCTTGGTGGAAATCAAAATCCATCACGAGAGCTGGAAAATAAATTTGTAAGTCAGCATTTTTATCGTAAAAATGTTGGTTCATATAAAACAACAAATCATTCGGGCGCATAGCAACTGCGGATACACGTTCAAACTCAGATTGGATCATCATGGTATAAAGGGCAGCTTGTAAACCATGACCAGTGGCATCAGCCAGAAAAAAACGATAATAAAAGTCTTGAATCCGTTTTATAAAATAGATGTCACCACCAACTTCTGCAATTGGTTTGTATAAAATATCCACTTTCAAATGAGGATCTAATTCTGGAAGTTTGGTAACACTTTGGATGATAGACTTTGCGAGTTTCATATCCTTTCCAATTTGATCCAATTTACTTTGGAGTTCTATTGTTTTGTCTTTTACCCTTGTTTCCAATCTTTCATTTAAATCGGTCAGTTGATTTTGTACTTTTTGTAAGGTTTGGTTTTTATCAGAAAGTTCTATGGCCAAGTTTTCTGCATCCACGAACCCTTTCGAAAAGTTTCGGGCTATATATACAGATTGAACGAAAAACATAGTAAAAATTCCAAAGTGGATGGTGAGCGGTCCATAAATGACAAGGTTATTTACTAAAATATCATTGATAAAACTTGCGATAAAGATAGCAAAACTTATGAGAAAATATATAGACCCAGGAAAGGAATCACGGATGGCTCGGATGATGGCAAAAAAAGTGTAAACAACTCCAATCAAAGTAAAAATTTGGAACGGTATCATCAAATACGTGTAAAACGATGACCTCGTCACAAGAACGATAAAACAAAAAGCAAAACCTACATATTTAAGAAATTCATAAGCTAGTCGAGAATAATAAGGTTTAAAAAGTAGATAAACATATCTGGTAAAAATAGGAGTGATTAAAAAGAAACTGAGGTAACTGAGTTTTAAATGTATTTCCCAAGGTAAGTTTGGAAAAATTTGGATTAAATATTTATTTCCAGTAATGAATACCCGTAGTGCTACTAAAAGACAAGTCAAGGCAAACCAATAAGTAAAAGGATCTTTTTTCCGGTTCCGATACAGAAACAAATGGTAGATTCCCATAAACAAAATGCTACCAACAAGTAACATATCTCGTAAGATATCAGATTCATACTGATGGTGAATTTCAGATGTGTTTCCAATTGTAATTATCTGGGCAGGCCCACCTTTCCTGTGGTGGTAGTTTGAGATTTGCAAGATAACGGAAGTTTGGTTTTCTTTCGGGATAAAATCAATGATTCTTGGTCTGTATTCAGGTTTTCCTGTTTGGTAGGAAGTTGCCACCACACCGTTTGATGCCAACCGAACACCATCAACAAACAAGTTATAGGCGGTTTCCATTTCAGGAACTTTTAAAGAAAGTGGAACCCCTTTTTGTCCATGTTGGATTTCGAGGCTAAATGTGGCATACCCATCACCTGCAAGGAAACCGCGATGGAAAAAAGAATCCGACCAGATTCCAGGGACCTTAAAAAAATGTGGTTCCCGAATCGTTTCCACAGAGGAAAGTTCCAGTGGGGAAATCAGGAGTCCCGGGTAATACCCCCACTCACCCACAAGTTCTATGGTTTTTGTCTGATCTTTTAAGTACGACTCGGCCGATAGAACTCCCTTTTCCACTTGGGGAGGCACTTCTTTCGGATTACACGTAACAAGTGCCAAACACCAAACAATCCCGATCCAACGGAAATTCATTGAAAACGAAGGTTTAACAGTCCTACAGGCGGTTCTGAACAGGGATGTACTTTCTTTGGTTTTCGCCCACATATATCTGTTTTGGACGAACTTTTGAGAAGTCTCCCTTCATCCTTTGTTCTCTCCAGTGCGCAAGCCAACCTGGTAGTCTGCCAATCACTTGCATGACCGAAAACATATTTTTAGGGATTCCCAATGTGTGAAATACGAGTCCGGAGTAGTATTCTAAATTAGGATAGAGGAGATTTTCCATAAAATAAGAATCATTCCAAACCACTTCGTCAATTTGAAGTGCGATGTCTTCTACTGGGGATAACTTTCTACCTTTATAAAACTCGCGAATGATTTCACGTGCGACCTGGGCACGAGGGCTTACCACATCATATGCCTTTTGTCCAAACCCATTGGTTTGAATGTTTAGACCACCACGTTTGAACCTTTCGAAATAATCCTTAACAGGTGTTTTTGTTTTGATGATGTCTTCAATAAGACCAATCGCAGCAGTAGGACGTCCTCCTTCGCGAGCTCCCCACTGTGCCATGATCCCTGCAGAGATAGAAGCAAACAAATTGGCTTGAGTAGATCCAACCACTTGAACAGCGGTGTTGGATACATTTTGTTCATGATCCGCATGTAAGATCCACATTTGATTTAATATACGATCAAACTCTTCTGGAACTGTATAATTGTCCGCAGGCATCTTATGCATCATATAAAGAAAGTTAGTGCAGTAAGGATTTTTATCTAATGGATACACAAAAGGATGCCCTACTGCATGTTTGTAAGTGAATGCCGCGATTGTGCGAATTTTTGCAAGTAACCTTGCAATTAAGTCCACACCCATATCTAACTTTTCTTCGTATTCTTCTAAATAATAACTAGAAAGTGAAGTAACCATTACAGATAAAACTGCCAATGGATTGGCAACACCAGGAAAACCATCAAAAAGATTTAACATGTCTTCATGGATCATCGAGTGTTTTGAAAGTCGACCAGAGAAGTCATTTAACTCTTGTTTGGTAGGGAGATTTCCATAAATTAATAAAAACGAAGTTTCCACAAAAGTGGATTGGTAAGCTAGTTCTTTTAAGTCGTAACCACGATAAGTTAATTCCCCTTTTTCTGGGTCACGTCTGGACACTTTTGATAAACCAAGTGCTGTATTGAATAAACCTGGATCCACGGTGACGAGGCCGGTTTTTCTATAAAAATCGGTTAAGTCGATTCCTTCTTTTCCATCGGTACCAACAATGACCGGTAGTTTATATGTTTTGCCCTTGATGTGGAATTCCACTTCACTCATGAAAAGACCTCTCTCCCTCCTATCTTATGGAAGGGAAGTTAGGAATCTAGAAGAATTTAGACTTGGGTGAGTGCAGAATTGAGAGAATCGTGGATGAGGACAAAATCAGTAAGGCCAACAATATCCATGACTTTGCGAAAGTGGGTATTGAGGCCCGCGAACTCAATTTTGCCTTGGTTCTCAGAAGATTTTGTAATGAGGCTAATGAGAGTGGCAATCCCAGCAGAATTGATATAGGAAGTTTCAGAAAAGTTCAGAATGACGCGACCGCGTTTATCGCTAGGAATGGATTCGTAAGATTCAACAATCTCTTCTTCGGCTTCGGAAGTGATTTCACCAGAAATATGAATCACAGGGAGGTTTCCCCCATTTTCAAATCCCAACCGAATCTTAAACTCTTCCATCATTAGCCTCCAGGGAATTCCACTGAGAACGCGGGTCAACAAAAATTACGATTTTGATTTTCTTTCTTCCTTCGACAAACGACCAAAAGGTTGTTTGCATTTTCTACAAACATAGTACACGTCTGTAGGTGTAGCTGATATTCCGACAAGTCCCATGGCGATCATTCCCCAAGTGGAATACTTCACAACTTTACGTGCATTTTCGTCGTCACGAGTGGTCCCACAATCACAGGTGGGTCGATCAGCTTTTTTAATGATTTGGTTCATAAAGGTAAGTGTTCGGTTCCAACCTGTGGATGGAACCGAAAAAGAAGATGATTAGTTTTTAGAAAGGTGTTCCACGTACTTAGCAAGGATGCGGATGTTATCATCACCCAAATGTCCGTAAGCAACCATTGGAGATCCTTTGATTCCTTCTTTCAAAGTTTTAGTCACACCGGCAGCGGTATTTCCATTTTTCCACTCAGCAGCAGGAGCTTTGTAGTTTCTTGGTTTTGGATTTAGGGCAGCAGCAGCAGCTCCGTCACCAGCACCTTTCTCACCGTGGCAAGAAGAACAGTTTTGAAGATAGAGTTCTTCACCTTTTGCAAGTTCAGGATCCGCACTAGCGCTAGATTCCGCAGCAGCAGGAACTTCTTCTTTTGGTTTGGAATCGCCACAAGCTACCATCACAAATGCGAAGGAGAGTGCGAAGAGAGAGACTAAGACTTTTTTTGAGTTCATTTCTTACTCCAAGATAAGGTTGGCTCCAGTCTCTCACCCTTCTTGTCTTTTGAAAAGAAGAAATCAATGTTTTTCTAAAAGATTTGAGACTGCCTTTTCTAAATTTTGAAACTGAAACTCATAACCGGATTTTAGTAATCTTTCAGGAATGACATATTGTCCTTCGGTGATCACAACCGATCCTTCACCGTAAAGCGCCTGTATGGCGAAAGAAGGAACCTTAAAAAAGCTAGGTCGATGTAATGTTTTTGCTAGTACTCTTGAAAATTCTTCGTTACTGACCGGTTCTGGTGATACTAAGTTATAAGCGCCTGACTCTGATTCTAACTGCATTAAGTGTAACATTGCAGAAATAAAATCCATTATATGGATCCAACTCATGCCTTGTTTGCCGGAAGCGATGGCACCACCTACCCCGAGTAAAAAAGGAGGAACCATTTTTTCCAAAGCTCCCCCTTTGGGGGATAGAATGATTCCAGTTCTAAGTAACAAAGTCCGAATTCCCGCTTTTTTCAGTGGAAGCGTTTGGTTTTCCCAATCCACACAAAGTTTGGCAAGGAAGTCGTCCCCTGGTTCTTTGGTTTCGGAATAAGGAGGATGTACTTCTTCTGACATTCCATAATAACCGATAGCACTTGCGTTTACAAAAACTTTGGGTGGAGACTTTAGATCCATCACTCGAGCAACGAGCCCTCTCGTAAAATCAACACGCGATGTTTCGATTAGTTTTTTACGTTCCTCTGACCATCTAACGCCAGCTATTGGCTCACCAACTAAATTGACGATGGCATCAAGTCCTTCTAAATCTCCGGATTGTGGAAGGATACAAGAAACAAATTCAATTTCTGGATAAGAGGAAAGTTCGGGAGGAAGAGAACTTTTTCTTGAAAAAAACCGGAAACGATGTCCCAAACGGATCGCAGTTTCGACAAAAGCTTTGCCAATCAAGCCAGTACCACCTAAAATTCCGATTTTCATTGGACCTCCTTTCGTGTGGGATCATAAAAAAAGAAGTAGCCCATTTTTTTAGTGGGCATAAGTTTTTCTTTCATATGAGACCTGCCATTGTCCTTCCTATTACTGTTGCCATATTTTTTGTTCTCTTCGGGAATTATTATCTATTTTCCGGAACAAAAAAAAGTATAAATCAATACAAAGAAAATCCACCGTTCCGCATTGAGGACAACACAGGATCTGGAGGCATTCACCTTCTCTTAGACAAAGATACAAAAACAGTTTGGAGAAAGAAACAAAATGGAAATGGAGATTTTGATTTTTTCTTAGAAATGAAATTATCACATTTTTGGGATGGAAGTCTTTTTTCCCCCAGAGAATTCAAAAATCTGAATGTTTTTGCTTGCCCCGGTGAAAACCTACCAACCTTTGAAATACGATTTTTATTACGCGAAAGTATCAACGTAGATAAAGAACTGAGAATGCCAAAAGATGAGTTAACATTTGTTTACCGGTTCGAAGAAAAAAATAAAACTCAGGTTTCTATTCCGTTATCAAAACTTCCTAAATTCCAAAAAGAAACCAACTACCCAAAAAATATCCATATCCTAACTCCAGAATTCAAATTGTTTGCCTCTGCAGGTTGTCTTTCTGAAGTGCAACTGGAAGAAATACCATGACAAATCCTCCAGGCAAAATCTCGGAATCACCGACAATCCCTGGAAATAAAAAAGGCAGTGGTCGAAAGTTCGATATCAGTTCTTTATTAGAGGAAGGACCTCTTCCGATTGCCGGGGAAACAAATCATACTTCTAGTTTGGATGAAAAACTAAGGAAGGCTTATTTTTGGATTACCAACTTTGCCATCATCAATCCATTTTATGACATTGAATACAATGATAGTCCTCCTTTAAAGTTTACATTAGGAGATTCTAAATCCACAGTCACCCTTCCCACTGCACAAAGTTATTCAAGTTTTGTTTTACTTCCCCTGCTTACCCTTATTGTAAGAGGTAAATGTTTGTTAGTTGGTGGGCCTGGACGTGGTAAAACCGCATCCGCCATTCTTATGGGTGTGATTGCCGGTTATCCAATCAAAGAAATCAAACGAGCCATCCAACATGGACAACCTCAAATGACAATTACAGATTTACTTGGGAACCCTCTCCCGAGTGATATGATGCAGGCCAAGTCCATGGATGAAATCAAAATCGCTTGGAGGAAATGGCTTGGAATGCAAATCAAAATCATAGATGAATACAATCGAATTCCCACAAGAACACAATCAGCCCTTCTCACCATTATGGGAGATAACTATGCTGAAATTTACGATCAAATTTATGAATGCCCCGATGCTGCTTGGTATTTAACAGCCAACGATGATGCGGGAGGTGGAACCTACCAAGTCATCGAAGCCCTTCGTGACCGGATCGACATTGTGGTGAAGGCTCCTCACTTTAACACACGTTTTATTAAGGATTTAATCCAAAGAGTGGAAGAAGGATACAAACCGGAAACACTTGTTCCTAAAGAAATTGTTTTTTCTGAAGAAGAAATCAAAACTATCAATTCAGAAATCAGAAATGTGATTTTTCCACCAAAACTTCGTCGTCGGATGGAATTTTTTACCTCCCAATTTGAGTTTATGGAATATGCGGGAGAACAATTAGAATACAAAACCAAAGACACCGCCAAACTGAGTACAGTTGACTATTCTATTCTCAGTTCTGCAGAAACAGGGAAGGACAAAACAAAGGATTTAGGTTCTCAAACCAAAAATGGACTCAGTGTTCGAGCTATTTTTACTTGTATCAATTATGCAAAAGCCCTCGCTTATTTTCGTGGCCTAAACGAAGTGAGTTTGGATGATCTTAGCCATGTTTTACCCTTTGTCCTTCACGACAAATTGGTTCAAAATTCGGACTCTCCTTTTTTTGAAGATGCAGAAAACAAAGTCTACCGCAGCGACCGAGTCAGTTGGATTCGAAAACTTTTTAGTTTGTCCTTAAGTGAATATGACAGGCTTGGACTAGATAAAAATGATGTGATCAAAAATCTTTCAGAAAAGTTCGAAGAAGGTTTAGAAGGACTTTCCGCAAAAGACACCAAACAAAGATTATTAGAAATAGAAAAAGAAATAGAATCCATGGCAAAACAAAGAAAGTTGTATGGGCATATGTTTGATGATTTATTAAAATTAAAATATCTACACCAAAGGTATACCAATTACCTCAAATGGGCGGAATCAAATGTATGAACCCACCGTTTTGGAAAGAAGTACTCTTACAAAATCGGGAAGTTTGTAACCATCTTGTTCTAAAAGAAAAAAAAACAAATCCAAGTTTTTCAGATGATATCCTTTCGGAAAACCTAGTTCCTTTTTTCGAAACTATATCTCTTTCGAAGGAAAAAGAAATCACAGAGGAGACTTCCCTCTCCTTATTCCAAATTTTGGTTACACTTGTTTCCAAAAATTTTTTCAAACAAAATCCCCAAGTGACAGATCTTTTTTTGGAAACATTCACTTTATATGATTTTATAAAAAACGAAAACCTAACAGAATGTATTTCTTATTTAGCCAATGTTCTTGTCAAAGTGGAGGAATCAAAAAAAGAAATTTTTCTAAAAAGAATCCAATCCTTTTCGAAGTTCACATCTGCCGTGGAGGAATGGAAAATCCTTTTAATCATTTTTGCTTGGGCCAGTGGGAAACCAGAATACAGAGAAGAGGCCAAAACAAAATTTAAAATTTTACCTTTAACCTTAAAAGAACAAATCCAATCGATCGTGGGAATTGACGAGGAAACATTATCCTATCCTTTCCCCAAAAGAAAAAGCCCTCCGAAAGAAACCGATCCCATCCATTTTCGAGTCATCCCTGGTTACTCCTTGTTTGGTGGCCCATTCCAAGAAATCCCGGTCTTAAGTTCGGAATTAAGGACGGGATCCGATCCTTTTGTTGTAACGTCGGGACTCAATCAATTTACCCTATACTTAGATCAATTCGGAACCAATATCATTTCTAAGGAAAAAATAGCGAATCCAGAAAAAGTAAACACATCCACCATCCAATCTTCGTTTTGGAAACTCATTGTGAGTAAAAAACTAGATCTAAAACAATTAGGAACTGTGATTGAATCCGACGCATTCATTCTCTGTACATTACAAAATTCCTATAACCTCTATTTGTTTTATTTGGGAACTACCTAAATGGATTTTGTTAAAAAATGGGAGGAACGTTGGGACGAGGCACTCAAACTTTGGAGTGATTACGTCAAATTAACACCAGCTAAATTTCTATTTTCTGCATCAGAAGAAAAAGTGGAGGGCCTCACAGGATCTTTTGCCGCCATTCGTTTGTTAGACCATAGAGTCCTTCTTTCTGTAGAACAAATCCAAAAATACAAATTAGAGAATTACCCGTTAGAAATTATGGGCCATGAGATTGGTCACCATGTGTATTGCCCAGGAGATTTGGTTGACCAAGCCAAACTCATATACTTAACCGGACTTGCCCTTCCAAGACTTGGACACCTAACATCTACGATAGTAAATGTTTATGAAGACCTATACATCAATGACCATTTAAAACGTTACCAACATTTGCGAATGGAGGAAGTTTACCAAAGGATTGGAAAAAACAAAGATCGGTTTTGGAATTTTTATATGCGAACCTATGAATTGTTATGGGCACTTCCCTCTGAAACATTAACCGATGGTAAGGTAGATGATTTGATCCAATCAGACGCAAGCCTTGTTTGCCGAATGATTCGAAACTTTCCCAATGATTGGCAAAAAGGAATGTTTGATTTTGCAAGTATCTGTTTTCCCTATTTTTTTGATGAAAATGGAGTCGGTAGTTCTAACATACAAAATCTATCTACGATCTTAGATACTTTAGATGCGGGTAAAGGAATGACTCCACCTTCTGGAATTACAGACATAGAAGTAGAATCAGAAATTTTTTCATCGGAAATTGGCTCACTCACAAAAAGGGAATTAGGCCCCGCAGACTTTTCCTCCATCTGTAAAGCCATGGGGATTGAAGCAGATATTTCGGACATTGTGTACAGATTTTATAAAGACAAAGCTCTTCCACATCTAGTTCCTTTTCCTGAGTTACGAACCCCTGGAGCCAAAGAAAAAATCTTAGAAGGAAATGAACTTTGGGATCCAGGTTCTCCTATCGAACAAATCAATTGGATTGAGTCCACCATCCGAAGTCCCATCGTAGTTCCAGGTTATACCACCGTCGAAGATTTATATGGGGAAGTTGAATCCATGGAAGTGAGAACAAATCCAATCGACTTAGATCTGTTTGTGGATTGTTCTGGATCTATGCCGAATCCACAAACGAGTTTGTCTTATCTCACACTTGCCGGTGCCATCATTTCATTGTCGGCATTACGAACGGGAAGTTCGGTTCGTGTGACCTTATGGTCCGGGGAAAAAGAATATGAAACTACAAATGGATTCATTCGTAATGAAAAAGAAATTTTAAAAGTTCTCACGGGATATTTTGGCGGCGGAACTTGTTTTCCTTTAGATCTCTTAGAGGAAGGTTACAAAGAAAAACCAAAACGCAAAAGGCATATCCTCATCATTTCTGATGATGGAATTGACACAATGTTCACGCAAAAATTCCCAAGAGACCCAAGATCCATCGCAAAAAATGCCTTAGAAAAAGCAGAAGGCGGTGGTTCTATGGTTTTGCAACTCTACAATCCAAAAGGGAATTCAATCGTAAATGAAATGGGAAAATCCGGTTGGGAACTTTACCCCATATCCAATTGGGAAGATTTAATCCAGTTCAGTAAAGAATTTGTACAAAGAAATTATGTTAGAAATCAGATACTACGTTAAACAAATACTTAACTTTCCTACTTTATCTGTGGACTTACAAACTTTGTCTCTAGATGCATTGTGGTTTGATGCTTTGTTAACAAAAAGAAAAGAAAACCTCACTCCCATTTTCGAAAAACCAATCGATTCCCTCACAAACATAAACTCAAATTTAAATATAAAAGCAACTCACGCCATCCTCGCCTATGTATTGTTTGATCCAGATTCCAAAATTCCTGAAATTGATATAAAAAAATTAAGAACCTATCTTTTGGAAACAATTCCTGCACTTTGTGCGCTAGTAAATCCTTATACCGAATGGATGAAAGATGCGGAACGAGCCGAAGAACTAGTTCGAAGTTTATTTCATACTTTAGATTTATTACCTGCTAACGAAACAAAATCTTATTTTGAAGATCGATTTCGTTCCATTGATTCTAGAGAAAGGATTCGGATCTTAGAACAAACTAAGATGGCCCAAGAAAGAGCCAAAGAAATCCTTCGGCAAATGAAACAAAAAGAAGAGGAAGAAGCTGCCTCCAAATACAATCGTGAGTGATTTCAAAAAAAACCGAAACACCCCACTTATGACAGAAAGTTGGGAGAGGGAATTGAATCGATTTTTAGAATCACCTCATGCCCCACTTTGGAATGCAAACATAGGTGACCGAATCCAAAAAGATGATTTTGATTTTGTAGAGGATTTTAAAAAAGTATTTTATGATTCCAAAAAAAACCAAACCTATCTAGGACGAGAAGGTGCTATAGAGTATGTTCGAAAGAATTTATATCTATCTACTTTTTTCCAAGACCAATTGAAAGGGATAGATTTTGCAGAAAATTTTGACTCCATTCCCTTCACCACAAGAGAAGACCTACAATCCAAAATCACAGAAATCATTCCGATTGGGATGGATTTAGAACGAATGGTAATCAATCCCACATCGGGAACCACAGGAAGGCCGATCCTTGCGCCAAACCACCCAAGAGCGATTGGTTGTTATGTGCCTCTTATCGAATGGACAGTCGAAAAATATGGAGTGATTCCTATCCACAATCCAAAATCTACATTTGCCATTCAACTCTGTTACCAAGAAAATACAATTGTCTATGCAACAACTCATAGTTTGGCGGGTGGTGCCAAGTTTGCAAAAATCAATCTTCACCCCAACTCTTGGAAAAACCAAGATGAGATAGAAAAATTTATAAAAGAATCCTCTCCACAGATTCTAACGGGAGATCCATACGCTTTGGAAGCGGCAATGAAAATGGGATTGGATTACAGGCCAGAGGCCATCCATTCCACAGCTTTGGAGTTAACAACAAGTTTACGAGAAAAACTAAGGGAACACTTTCACTGCCCTGTGATCAATTCCTATTCTTTAAATGAAACTGGCCCCATTGCTTATGCCTGTAAAACAAATCCTGAATGGATGCATATCTTACCGCATGACCTTTATGTCGAAATCATTGCAGATGAATCAGGTGAAGTTTTGCCATCTGGTAATATAGGAGAAATTGTTGTGACTGGAGGAAGAAATCCTTACCTTCCCTTACTCCGCTACAAAACAGGAGACAGAGGAGAATTACATTTCGATCGTTGTAGTTGTGGTGATTTTTTCCCTCGCCTGCGATTGTTATCTGGCAGAAAACCGGTGTATTTCTTTAAAGCAAATGGGGAAACTGTAAACCCAATCGACGTGGCAAGAATCCTCCGCAGAAATCCACATATTTATCAATTCCAAATGGAACAATATACAAAAGAGAATTTTATTTGTCGAGTTTCTGCTTCGAATGAATTTTTAGATTTACTAGAGGTGAGTGAAAGTCCAAAAACAAATTCGAACCTAAAATCACCAAGTAACCCTTTACAAATCGAACTAAAAAGAGAATTGGAAAACCTTTTAGGAATTGGTTCTCATGTAAAATTTGACACCAACTTTCCGTTAGATGGCAAAAAACAAACCGCATTTATCAATTCTTATTTAGACACTCTGGAAAAAACAAAATGACCCATGGCCTAGTTCTTGGAAAATTTTATCCTCCTCACAAAGGACATATCCATCTCATTTCAGAGGCAAAAAAAAACTGCGACGAACTCACTGTCCTGATATGTTCCTTACAACGAGAACAAATTCCTGGCGAATTACGTTTCAAATGGATGTTGTCTTTATTTCCCGATCCGAAAATTCGAATTGTTTGGGTTCAGGATGAAAATCCGCAATACCCAGAAGAAGATCCCGATTTTTGGAATCTTTGGCGAAAGACGATTGAGACTCACACGAAAAAGAAAGTGGATATTCTTTTTACCTCTGAAGATTATGGTGAGCCACTTTCAAAAGTTCTTGGGTGTAAACATATACTGATTGACTTAAATCGAAACGAAGTACCCGTCTCTGCCACAAAAATCAGAGAGGCTCCTTTAACCCATTGGGACTGGATTCCAGAGCTCATTAGACCTTATTTTGTAAAACGAATCGTTCTTACTGGAAGTGAATCCGTTGGGAAAACCAGTTTGGCCGAAATTCTTGCAAAAGAATTCCAAACCAATTGGATTCCTGAATTTGCTCGAGAGTATTTGGAATCAAAAGTTGGCCCAATGGACGAATCGGATTTTTTGCCCATTGCCAAAGGACATCTTTTGTCAGAAGTAGAAGCGGCAAAAACTTCCAATGGAATTTTATTTTTAGATACAGATCTACTCACAACCAAAGTTTACTTAGAAAGATATTATGAGTCAGAAATCCCTTGGCTCACAGAACGGGCATTAGGTTTAAAATACGATGCCTCTTTTTTTCTAGACATTGATATTCCTTGGATAGAAGACAAATTACGAGATTTAGGTGAAGAACGAGAATCCATGCGAACTCGGTTTTTACAAGCAATGGAAGATGCCAATAGGAGTTTTCATTGGATACGAGGAGATTATCAGACAAGAAAACAAGAGGCAATCAAAATCGTAAACCAGTTGAAAACAGAACCTATGAACCGAGAATCATTCACTTTAGAGCAGCGACGTTTACGTAGTTTTGAATGACTTCATTTGGGAGAATCTTATCATTCACTAAATTTTTCATTTCATAAAGTGTAGTTCCCGTAGATCGGTTATCAGTATTTACGGGGCCAAAATGGTTCCGAATGGCAGATCCCAAAACAAAACGAATTTCCGTACTAAATCTAGAAAACCCTTGGTTGTTCTCTTCGGTTCCATGTAAATGATGAGAGGAAAATAAAAAGTAGTCTCCCAAATCTCCGGAAACAGAAAATTGTTTTGAATCTTTTGGCACATGGTTTGGTTTAGGAAATATTTTTTCCACCAAACGAGAATGAGTAGTGGCTTGGAACCCACCCGTTTCCAACCAATGTTTGTAATCAAACAAATGGGAATTATTGGGAATGGGATTTTGAAAGTATGACGGATACAAAGTAAACCCAGCCCCTGGTTTCACAAGTGTGATGGGAATCCAAATATTGATTTGGTTTTCGGGGTTGGCATACCAAGAATCTCTATGGATATAAAGAACAGATTCGGATCCTGGTTTATTGTGAAATCCATTCGGAATACAACGAAGACGAAATAAATCTACATAAACATCCGAAGGATCCATCCCTAAGGATTCAAAAAGTGGGAATAGAAATTTTTTTAACGAAATATTTTCATAAATCCGAGTCCGAATCTTTTCCATCCTGGCTGCCAAATCCAAATAAGGAATGGATGAACTAACAAAAACAGGATCTCCTTCGGAGAATTCTTCGTAAATGTAATCTTTGATTGTTTTTAGAAATGGAAAAGAAGGTTCTCTGAATGAACCAGAAAAAGTTTCGCCGACGAACAAACGTTCAAGTAACATTTTCCTTGGACTGTTTACTAATTTCGTTTTTAAGTTCGATGATACTCATATATAAGTTTGCAAAAGTGGTGAGTTGGTTCATTGCATCTTGCAAACCCGCTTTAAACAAAAGTCCGTTGTCCATATGTTCCCGAAAGATGGTGAGCGGATTTTCCGCCTCCATACTTTCTACGGTTTTTTGGTAAGATTCCATAAGTTCCCTTTTATCTAAAAGAGACTCTGGAATTTTCCAACCATTGGACAACCGACTCATAAAAACTATCTACCTTCGACTTCCAGAAGTTTGGTGGTTTTTACAATGAGACGTGTGACAACATAAAAAATAAATCCAAATCCAAAAAACCATGTATGGAATGGTTTCCAAATTCCAGTGATGTCTACCGCACGAAGTGCCGGTTCTTGGAAATAAACTTGGATCAAATCAAAAACTGTAAATACTACAATGATTCCAAACAAACTTGGGTATTCTCGTTTCCAAATGTTGCGGAAAGAAAAATCTAAATTTGGTTTTTTATAACCAGACAAACGAGGGATAAAAGCCGGAGTTTTGTCCGCCCATTCCAAATATCCTTTTGCAAATTTACCACGAAGGAAGTATTCTTCCGCAAAGATGATTCGTTCGTAATACAAATAAAAAAACATAATGTATACAAGTGCAAAAGCAAAATCCCGAAGGATAAACACAGGACCTAGATACATCAGAAAATTCCCTACATATAAAGGATGTCTGACTAACGAATAAATTCCGGATTGGTTCACCACATCAGCAACTTGTTGTTTTGTGTTCCTACCAGAGGTATTTTTAGGAGTGTATCCGATCGTAAAACATCTAACAAAAAGCCCTGCAAAACTGACTAAAAATGCACCAGATAACCAATACAAATTGGACTCGTACTGTCCTTGGAAATAAGGGACATACGGTAGATACAGTAAGGAAAGAAACAAAATGACTCCTGGGATGTAGGAGCGCCATCGGAAGAGAAAATTGCCTTGTTGGTTGAGTTCTTCTATAAGTGCCATGTGAATTCGTACTTGCTTCCTTTGATTAAGCTGCTAGCATTCGTCTTATGTCAATCAAATCCTTTATCCCTGCAAAGTTCAATCTTCCTGCTTTATGGTTTACGGATCTGACTCTTCCCGTTCTCAACAAAATACTCCATAACCTTGAATCCATCGAAATTTCGGAAACAGACCAAAAGACATTAAAAACCTTTCAGAAAGAACGACTTCTATATATTTCCAATCATCCTACAACCAAAGAACCTGGGATTGCCTATCATGCGGCAAACCTTATGGGTTCCAGGTTTCACTATATGGCCGCTAGAGAGGTATTTGAATGGGGATTTGGTTTTGTTGGTGACTTCATCCAATCACTAGGAGCCTATTCCGTGTTAGCTGGCGCACCAGACCGCGAATCCCTTAAAGCCTCAAGAGAAATCCTTGCATCCAAAGGCGGAAAACTTGCCCTATTCCCAGAAGGAGAGCCCACAAGTGGGATGAACGATACCCTACTTCCCTTCCAACCAGGTGTCGCCCAACTTGGATTTTGGGGACTGGAAGATGCATTAAAAAAAGATCCGGAAGCAAAGATTTGGGTTTTACCCACCTTTGTTAAGTACAGAATGACCGCTTCCATCGACTCCATGCAAAAGGACATCGATCAAACAATTTCCAAAATGGAACAGAAGTTAGGAATTTCCAAAACAGGAAAAGACATCCTACACCGATTTTTATCCGTAGGAAAACGTATGATCGAAAGAGAAGAAAAAGAATACGGAGTCCCTGTCGAAGAAAGTAGAGCCGACGATTTTGACTACCGATTGGGAAGGATGCGCCATGCCATGCTCGATAACATTGCAAGAAAGGCAAACATTCCCAAATGGGATGGTGACGCCAATGCCATCGAAAAACTAAGAAGGATTTTAAGTGTTCTAGAAATGGTTTCTGTAGGAATGCCCGATCCCAACGGAGAACTTCCAAGTTTGGAAATGGCAACTTGGGCAAAAAATGCTGCCACCAAAGCTTATGACTTTATTACCATCCAAACCGCCTACATCAAAGAATTACCAAGTGCCGAAAGACTTTATGAGTTTTTATACCGTTACGAAAACGAAATATTTGGAGAATTTAAACCTAGACCCCATAGAGCAGTAGTTAGGTTTGGAACACCATTTACGATCAATGAATATTTAAATTCTTATAAAGAAGACAAAAAGAAAACGCTAGATACCATTACAGAACGTCTAAGAAAAGAGTTAGAAACTATGCTTGTGGAAGAAAAATCAAAATCCAACCCACTCTTTCCAAGCCAATATATTTTTTGATGGAAACCCTCAGTCCAGAACAAATCAAAAACCTAGTCGAAAACGGAGCACCCATCGAATGGAATGCTTACGGCGCATCCAAGGTGTTAGATGAAAATTTGGTAAAAGTTTTGGACGCTCTCACTGAAAAATACGGAATCCCTGATTTATCTGCCATTCTGTTCACCATTGTGAAAGACTTAATTCTAAACGGGTTTAAAGCCAATTTCAAAAGACTTTTTTTCCAAGAAAATCAACTAGACATCAACTCACCCGCCGATTACGAGTTAGGTGTTAGAATGTATAAAAGCCTTATCCTTTCTGGAAGGGGAAATACATTTGAACCACTCGCACGCGAAAGAAATTTATACGTTCATCTCAAAATCGAACACAGTGATTCTCAAATCAAATTTGATGTGAGAAACAACAACACTCTAGTCAGAGGAGAGATGCAAAAAATTCGTAACTCTCTTTTACATGCACAAAACTATAACGATATTATGGAATATTATATCGAACGTGGGGATAACTCAGAAGGTGAAGGGATTGGGATTGCCCTTTGTGTCATCCTCCTCAAAGGCGAGGGCCTACCAACTGACCAATTTCGAATCTACCATGAGGACGGAGAAACCATCGCCCAACTGGGCATCCCACTAAAGAAAGGCTAGCCCAAAGAAACAGATCTCACAGTTTGGATTTATGGGTTCTGTTACTGTCCTCTCGAATGATTCCATTCCTAAAGTTCTTTCCGATATCGTTGCCAATGAAACCAACCATGCCCTTTGGCTGAACACTCTGTCTTTATTAGAACATCTTGGTTCGAGAAAAATCCTCCTCACCCAATCCAGTGAAGAGACCTCCGAAATGATTTTAAGACATGCTACCGAAGAAGCAAGGCATGCCCTCTTTTTCAAAAAAGCAGCCCGCACCATAAAACCCAGCTTCCAATCGGGGTACCAAAATTCCGCTCTGGTTCGGGGGACAGCGGCAAGAATTTATTTCGCAAAACTAGACACCTTGGTGCGCCGAAGTTTACGCAAAGTGTTTACAGATGAAAAACAATTTACCTACCTTGCCTATTTGTACACCACCACGGTCATTGAAAAACGGGCCATGGTCGTCTATGCGGCGTACGACGAGATTTTGGACAAAACGGGTTCTCCCATCCGCCTAACCAACCTGATTCTGGAAGAGGAAGGCCACCTTTCCGAAATGAGTTCCGAAATGTTCCGTCTCGATCCTAGGGCCGAGGAAAGATTGGCGAATTTAGAGGCAGAAGAAGCCAAGATTTTTAGCCGATTTTGGCACCAAATCCGTGAATTCTCAGTGAATTAAAAAAGGCTTGCGGAAAAAATCTCCGCCTGGTTTTCTTCAACCATCTTCATGCGACATAATACTATTATTGGATCTTTGAGAAAATGGGATTAGAAGTCTTTTTATTGCCTTTTTTGGCCAGTGTTGCGGTGACCATTGGGCTCCGTCGTTTGGATAAATCCAACACCAAACTCTCCCAACTCAAACGTTATGCGTCCAAATTGACCGATGAAATTGATGGTGTCGCCCTTCAAAAAATCCAATTGGTGAAAGATGCCGGCATTGACCTAGACATCCTTGTCAAACAATCCCGCAAAGTGGCCGAAGACATTCAAATTTTAAGTTCCGAGTCTCGTGACCTATTCGAAAAAATCCGCGCAAGTAAAGATTACCTCTCTTCTTTGTCAGGCGAGATGGAACAAATCCAAGACTTAAGTTCCCAAGTCCGTCGCGAAAAACAAAATATGGAAGAAGGACTCTCTCAGATCAATTCCCACAAACGAGAGTTACGCGAAGTATCAGAAGACATGGAAGCCCTTCATAACGAATCCATCTCTATGTTGGATACATTCCAAAATAAACTCAATTTCCGTAGTGATGAAATTTTACAATCTGTTGCACAAAAGATGGTGGAGTTAGAAAGCCTACTCGAAACCAAATCCGATTTTTTAGACAACTCGCTTTCAAAAATTGCAGAAACAGCACGTGAAAAACTTTTATCTCATGCCGATGTGATGGTAGGAGAAACTGCCGGACGACTTGACCATGCTCGTAAAGAAATGGATTTACTACTAGAGTCCATGAAATATGCACAAGGTGACTTAGATGTTCGTCTCACAAAATTCGAAGATACCTCTTCCCTACTCTCTGACAAAGTTGATAAGTTTGATGAAAGGTTAGAAGAAAAATACCAACGTGCTTCTGGTAAGTTGGATGAAAAAGTAAACTTACTCGAGAAAAAAATCCAAGAACGTTTTGATTCTATTTTTGACCAAGTCACTCATACAAAAGATTCTTTTATGAAGGGTCTAAGTCAAGAGACAGATGCCATCAAACGAGAAATCGAAGACTTGTCCCTCGAAACACTTTCCAAACGAGATGACATCATCAATGAAACCAGAAGGCAAGCTGATGGTATCAACCAAACCATCATTCAGTTCCAAGAAAAATATCTGGAAGCAGAAAACAAACTCCTTCGCCAAGCAGACATTCGTAAACAAGAACTCATTCGTGAAATTGAAGCCTTCTCCGAAGAATTCCACCGCATCTCGGAAGATCTAAAAGAAGAAGCAAGTTCTCTCAAAAAAAGTGCCCTCCAAGAACTCAAAGACTTTGATCGTGAATTGGATTCTGTTCGCACCAACCAAGAAACTGTTATTAAAACTTCTCTGTTTGAATTGAGAAAAGAACTCGAAGAAAGAATGAATTCTGATTTCAAACTCCAAAAGAGTGAAATGGAGTCAGATCTAGAAGTCGTACAATCACAAGTCAAAGACTTAAGTGAATCCATCTCGGCACAAACCAAAGATGTGGATGAGTATGTAGAAGAGTTAAAATCAGCTCTCCGCGAATCGGCACATGAAATTTTAGAAACAGCAGAAGAAAAAGCCAAAGAATCCGAAGAAATTGTGACTGAAAAAATCCGCATTGCCAATGCCAACTTAGAACAGTTCGTAAGTAAGTGGGAAGAGGAACTCGGTAAAATTCGGGAAGACCAAAACTTTAGCATCGAAAGACTACAAGACCGATTGAAAGAAATTCACGTAGAAGGTGCTGACCTTCTTGGTGAATTCCAAAACCAATTCCAAAAAGCAAAATCCAATTTGGAAATGGTTGCCGAATCAAAAACCAAAGAAAGTATCTCTCGTTTGGATGAAGAAGGAAAACTTGCTCGAAGCGAAGTCGAACGAATCCTCAAACATTTGGAAGAATCAGGAGAGTCCTTTTTCAATTTACAAGAAGAGAAAATGGACAGACTCAATGAAACCATTGATTCTAAAATCTCTCACCAATTGACAAAACTCCTGGATAAAGGAAATGTCCAACTCGGACAACTCGAAGATAAAATTTCGAACCACCTAAACACTGTAAAACGTAATTTAGATGAAAGTATCAAACGTTCCAAAGACGAATCTAAAAAACAAATTGAAACTTACCAAAGAGATTACGAAAAATCTTTCAAAGAAATCGCAAAAGAAAGCCAAGATTTCCTTAAAGATAGTTTGGATCGTTTCCAAGATCTAAAACACGAAATCAAAAATGGTTTGGATGATTTAAACGATACCAAAGAAGAAACTCTTTCTAGTTTCCAATCTGAAATGGAAACATTAAAAGAAGATATCTTAACTCTATCCAGTGAGTTAGAGACAGTAAAAGAACATTCTGATTTATTTGCTTCCGCCAAACAGATCGCAGAGGAATCCAATCGTGCCGTGGAAGAAATTTCGGAAGCCCTCCGTGCTTTAGAAAAAGGCCGACCAGACATTGACCTTTACCAATCGGCAATTTCCGAGTTTTCAGAACTTCGAAAAGAAATCGCAAACGAATTAGAAACCTTAAAAGAAGCTCAGTTCCAAACAGAAGACATCGACAAACAAGTGCAAATCCTTGCTTCAAACCTTGTCCATGTTTCGGAAACTATGGAAGGATTTGAACAAAGTTTGAGCGAAGTGAGTTCCATTGAAACGCGGGTAACCAAACTCACAACAGAACAATCAAAAATTGAATCCTTCCTTTCTTCCTTACAAGAATCACAAGATTCTGTTTTCCACTTAGTGGAAAACTTAGAAGGCCAAAAACACAATGCACGGGAACTCCAAGCCCGCCTCGACATCCTGGACCGAGAAATCGAAGTGGTGGAAGCACGCGAAAAGGAACTGACAGAAACCATCCGCCAGGCCGAAAACCGCACTTCTTTCCTTGTAGAAAGGGAAGCACAGATTGATTCCGTAGAACGTAAATTTGACAAAATCGAAGAGCTGCTAGGCGACCTATCTGACCGCCACCGCCAAATCCTCACCCTCCAAAAGCGATTGGAAGACCTGAAAGAATCTTCACGCGAAACCAAGGACGATTTGGAATCTCTCCTCGGGGAAGCAGACGAAACCTTCGAAAAACTCTCCGAATTCCTGGACATTGTCCAAGGTGCCATGCAAAGTCCGGTTCCGACCGGGAAATCCGACCGAAAAGTTTCGGGAAATCCCCTTGTCGAGAGAAAAAGAGCCACCATCCAGAGCCTCCACGACAATTACCAGTGGTCTTCTGAGGCAATTAGTGAAAAATTAAATATTGAAAAATCCCTCGTAGATAGCATCCTCGGAGTTAGAAAGAAATAACCGAGGTATCCATGTCCGAAGAACAAACAGAATCAACGTCGAAAGAATCCCTAATTGTCACTTCTAAAGTGAAGGCTTACATCAAAAGTAAGGGATTTATGACTTCTGGAGACGCGATTGAGGGAATCAACGAAGAAATCTACCGTCTCATCGACAAAGCTCTGGAAAGAACCTCTGCGAATAAAAGAACAACGGTTCGATCCACAGATTTCTAATCCGTGATTTACATTAAAAACAAATCTGAAATTGAAACGATGAGGAAGGCGGGAAAATTTGCCGCCGAACTCCTCGTGTATCTAGAACCCTTTGTCAAAGCAGGGGTCACTACCCTGGAACTGAACGACCTAGCCGAAGCCTATACCAAAAAAAATGGCCATAGATCGGCTCCACTCGGATACAAAGGGTTTCCTAAGTCCATCTGCTCTTCCATCAACCATGTCGTTTGCCATGGAATTCCTAAAAAAGAAGACGTCCTCGCCAACGGAGACATCGTCAATTTAGATGTATCACCGATTGTGGACGGATACATTGGAGACACCTCCAAAACCTTTATCGTAGGTGGAAAATCCACTCCCGAAGCCGAAAAACTCGTGGCCGATACGGAAAAAGCCATGTGGATCGGAATCGAACAAGTGAAACCAGGCAATCGAATTGATGATATTGGAAATGCCATCGACGACTTTCTCACCCCACTCGGGTATGGAATTGTTCGTGATTTGATGGGCCATGGTGTCGGACGTAATTTCCACGAGGAACCACAAGTCCCGCATTTCCGTTCACCACGAAAACTGGCAAAAATTGAAGCAGGGATGATTTTCACCGTCGAACCCATGGTCAATTTAGGAACTTGGGAAGTGAATTTTGATAAATCCGATAAGTGGACAGTCCGCACAAAAGACGGAAAACTTTCTGCCCAATTTGAGCATACCGTACTTGTCACAGACAAAGGGTACGAAATTCTAACAAAAGTCTGAAGAAATCCTTCTTGCTTTCACATACAATGTATCGTCTAATTTTCAAAGAGGTTCCTTATGAAAACAGCAATCACTCTATTTAGTTTATTCGTCATCACATCTGCATCGTTTGCCATTTGCCCAGGAAAGGAAAAACGTTCCTGCCCAGGACATGACAAATTGGTTGAGTGCCCTCACGACGGAAAATAGTTCTTATGAATAAGGCCATTCTCTTCGTCGACGACGAACAAATCATTCTGATGAGTCTGAAGTCTCAGCTCAAAAAACATTTTGGGAATGAATACCGTTATGAGACGGCCCAAAATACAGAAGAGGCATGGTCTATCATCGAAGAATTGGCAGAAGAAGGAATCAATATCCTCATCATCATTTCGGATTGGCTTATGCCGAACCAACGTGGTGATGAGTTCCTTCGCGATGTCCATAAAACTTATCCTGCAATTAAGAAAATAATTATTTCCGGACATATTGATGAGCTATCACTCAATCAATTGAAAGGAGAAGTAGACTTACATAGTTTTTTAAACAAACCTTGGTCTGAATCGGATTTAATCAAAAAAGTAGAAGACGCCATAACGAAGATTGCCTAGGTTTTCTTAGGAAACCTCCGCATGTCAAAATCTATCATTGAAAATACTATCGAAGACTTAGAAAATTTACGTTCTAAATCCCCTCTCGTTCACAATATCACAAACTATGTAGTCATGAATAATACTGCCAATGCACTCCTTGCCATTGGTGCCTCTCCGATTATGGCTCATGCCATTGAAGAAGTCGAAGAAATGGTTACCATCTGTTCGGCAACTGTCATCAATATTGGAACTCTATCAGAACCTTGGATCCAAAGTATGGAAAAGGCTGCTGCAAAAGCAGTATCCATTCACAAACCACTAGTTCTTGATCCAGTAGGGGCAGGAGCGAGTAACTTGCGTAATATGGCAATCCGTCGTATCCTTGGTGCAGGTAGTCCAAGCATTGTTCGTGGCAATGCTTCTGAAATTTTATCAACTCTCAACTCTTCTGGTAAAACAAAGGGTGTGGATTCCACTGATTCTTCTGATTCTGCTGTGGATTCGGGTAAATCTCTTTCCAAAGTTACAGGTGGTGTTGTGGTGATTTCTGGTGCCACTGACTATATTTTAAGTGGAACAGAAAAAGCCCAAGTGAGAAACGGTGACCCGCTTATGACAAAGGTCACAGGACTTGGTTGCACGGCTTCTGCCATCTGTGGGGCTTTTGCTGCCATCCAACCGAACCAATTCCGCGCGGCAACTTCTGCTATGGCAATTATGGGAATTGCTGGCGAAATGGCAAAAACCAAAACAAATTCTCCAGGAAGTTTCCAAGTGGCATTTTTAGATTCTCTCTATGAAATTGGAGCAGACACCATCAAACAAAAGTTAAATGGCGAATAAAAAACCAATCACTGGGGTTTATCTGGTAACGGATAGACCCTTATGCCTCCACCATAGTTTGGCAGAGGTAGTGCGACTTTCTGCTCTCGGAGGTGTTTCTTTTGTGCAACTTCGGGAAAAAGAAACGGACAGCCGCCAGTTTTTAGAACTAGCGAAACATTTAAAAAATATCCTTACACCTTTTTCCATTCCTCTTCTCATCAATGACCGTTTAGATATTTGTTTGGCGGCCGGAGCTGATGGAGTCCATCTGGGACAATCCGATTTACCTTGGCGGGAAGCACGCCGGATCTTAGGAAACGATGCCCTCATTGGTTTATCATTAGAAACAAAAGAGGATTATCACTCTCTCATTCAAACCCACCCGAATCCTGAGTTAGATTATTTGGCAGTTTCTCCTGTATTTGATACCAGCACAAAAACCAATACAAAACCTGCTTGGGGGTTAACGGGAGTTACTTGGCTAAAAACCCAAACAAACCTTCCCATCGTTGCGATTGGCGGCGTGAATGAATCCAATGCAGAAGCCATCGTCGAAGCAGGAGCCGATTCCCTGGCAGTTGTCAGTGCGATTTGTTCTGCTAAAGATCCAAAACTGGCAACTGAGAATTTAACGAAAAAATTCCAGTATTAGTTTGATTCTTTTTTTTCTCTTTGTTGTAAATTCCGATTCCAAATTTCAAATCCAATCCTTTCGATTGGGGAATCTTTAAAATATTCATTAAACTCTTCTTTAGTGAGAGATTTTTTTTCTAAAAACTCTGGATCTGTCCAGAAAGATCTGGGTAAAAATTCAGGTTCCGTGGTTTCCACTTTGTTTCGTTTGGCGACATTGGCATTCCAAGGACAAACCTCTTGGCAAAGATCGCAACCATACACCCAACCTTTGCGTTCCCATTTTAAAAAAGATTCCGTGGCTTCGGTTTCGCTCCGGTCTTCAATCGTTAAGTAAGAAATACATTTTCTAGCATCAATTTGGTATTCTTCGAGTGCACCTGTAGGACAAACATCCAAACACTTACGACAACTTCCACAGTGGTCAGTGATGATTTCTTCTGGTTCTGGGCCGCCTAAGTCTAAATCGGTGAGAATGGTCGAAAGAAAAAAGTAAGATCCAAGTTTTGGATGGATGAGATTTGTGTTTTTGCCCTGCCAAACAATCCCCGATTCTTTTGTGAGAATTTTTTCGGCTATTGGCAAACTATCTACCGATTGCCGGAATTTAAAACCTGGAAATTTTTCGCGAAGAATTTTTAAAATTCGATTCCCTTTTTCCTTTAGAATCAAGTGATAATCAGAACCTAACGCATAACGAGAAACTTTGGATTCCATCTGCGAAAGAATTGTTTCGCCTTCACTTGACCTATAAACAAACCCAAGGCAAATCACAGATCTTGGAGCAAGACCCAAATTTTGAAAATCGTTTCTGATGCCAACTGCATGGTCTTTGGCAAACCAATCCATATTCCCAAACCGTTCTTCCTGAATCCATTGGTCTAAATGTTCGCGGTCTGCATTTGGAATTTTTGCTTCCGCAAATCCCACCAAAGAAAATCCTTCTTTTTCACAAATGGTTTTAATTTGAGAACGAATCTGGTATACTGGATTTGTCATGGGTACAGAGGGGAACGAAGTTTATCTTACAGAAATCCAAGGCCAGTTGCCAAGCCATTTGTTTGTTCATGTCCCAAAACTAGTTTCGCTCTTCCCGCAAATAGAAGCACTGGTGACTCTTCCCAAGGGAATTCCAGATCTATTACGAAAGGGAATTTATTTTGCCCTACTCCAATCGGTGGTGAGACTTCTCGAAAGAAACACAGACCCACTCCTTCCCGAAATCCTTCCTGAGTATGGGGAACTCATTCGTTCGGTTTCCGAAACCTATTCGATCCTCAATCCCGATACAGAATCCAACTGGCTTACGGAATGCATTCAATATGGAGATAAGTCAGCTTACCATTGGGAATGGAAACATTTTGATTCACGTGAGTTGTTCTAAATTACAAACGTTCCTTCTCTAATGATTTTAAAAAATCAGGAGGGATTGGTTTTTTGGTTTTGGCCCTATAATCAAAATATACTTGTACTGTTTTTGCAGACACATAAAGTTCATTTGTTTTTTGATCACGAATTTCGTAAGAAAATTCCCAAGAAGTAGTCCCAATGGCAGATACCCAAGTTGCAACAAAAATGGAAGCTCCTGGTAATACAGATGCCTTTAAATCCATTTCCACTCGTGCCAGAACAAAAGGAATGTCATCCAAATCAACAACATTCAAATAACGATTACAAAAATCTAATCTTGCTAATTCTAAATACGTCGAATAACTTGAGTTATTGACTCGCTGCATAGGGTCCATGTCATTAAATCGAATTTGAATTTCAGTACGAATCATAGTCTTTTATTCAAATGAATCAATTTGAGATTATCTGTCATCCTTATGTTTCTATTTGGATTTGGATCTTTACCGAACGCAAACCCCTACGCGAAGCAGAACCATTACCGATACTTGGTTCTAAATACGTTTGATTCATTTTATCTTTAGGAATTCCTAAAGAAACCAAATACCGTTCCACCGTTCGGACTCTATCTTTTACCAAACGTCGGTTTTTTGCCAAAGGGCCTGAGGCATCTGCTGAACCAGTTAAACTGATATATCCTATTTGGGAGAGGATAGAAGGATCCAAGTTTGTTCGTAAGGTTTCTATCGAATCTTTTTCCAATTGAGAAGAATCAGCACTAAAAAAAACAGAAAATTCCCGGATATCCGATACGAATACTTTCGTATTTTTTTCCAGTGCTTGCGGTGTTTCTTTGCGTAAAGGAAGTGCATAGCTGTTAGTTTTTGGACTTTTTCTCCAAATCCAAAGAAGGAGAAAACCTATTCCGACTAACATTAGGGAAATCCAAACCATCTTACCTTAGACTTACCTCAGATTCGTGGAAATTTATTTCAAACGAGTGGACAAATTCAGGAAACTTTAGTAGAATAACTAGCTATGAAACCAATGCGAAAAATTTTAATCATCTATTCATTGTCAGTGGGGATGGCTTTCGGCTGTAAACCAGCAGAACTATCGAACACTTGTGATGCAAAAACAAAAGAATACTTCCAAGCCTCGGTCATTCGTTATCTCTCTGGTGACAGATCCCCTTCTTGCCTTCCCTCATTTGATTTTCAAGACTTATGGGGTGTTTATCAAGGTTCCGTCACAACTACTGTCAATGCCATCACAAGTTATAACGACCAAATCATCATAGGAGGAGATTTCCGATATGTTGGTCCTTCCACGGGGAATGTTGTTTATTTAGAAACAGCCAATGGAAAGTTATTACCCAATCGTTATTGCCCTTACTTAAAAGTTGTTGGGTCTACTGGTATCGCCATCTCGGATGGTAATGGTGGCTTTTATATTGGAGGTGAATTTTTTGCAGTCCAAGGCGTTGAAAAGTTTAGTATAGCCCATATCCTTCCTGGTTGCCAATTAGATCGTAACTTTACAGTTCTCAATGATAATAATAAAAGTATATATACCTTATTACTCGCAGGGGATTTCCTCTATGCAGGTGGATACTATACAGACGACAATAGTGGTTATCTAGTCCGAGTGAATCGATATACAGGTGCCTTGGACACTTCGTTCACACCAAATCCGAATACCCTAGTGTCCGATTTGGAAACCGATGGAGACTCTCTTTATGTTTGTGGTGATTTTACAAATATCGGTGGTTATGCGAAAACTGGCCTAGTTAAATTTTCTCTCTCCACTGGTCTTGTCATACCTTCTTTTACTACGACAATCAACGGAGGTAGTTGTTTAGACTTATACTACGGAACTAATGCCAATGGGAGTCCCGTTATCTATGCCGTTGGTGATTTGACAACCCCAACCTTTAGTAACGCCATATCTCTTTTTCCCGATGGAACATTAACCACATGGAATCCTAATCCCAATGCTAAGGTCAATTCCATCCAACAGTATAATAATACGATATATTTAGGTGGTGATTTTACCACCATCAACGGAGGAACGACTGCTCGTCATTTAGTCTCTGTCAATAATGGTACGGGTTCTGCCATCAGTACAAATTTTGCAATGAATACCGCTGAGCCTGTCGCAACCCTACAAATCATCGAGAATACATTATACTTAACCGGAGAATTTACATCCGTAAAATCTGTTCCGAGAAACTATGCTGCGGCACTTTCTTTGCCGGATGAATCCGTCACTGCCTTTAATCCAGCCTATGATGGTGTCCTCGCTAATCCTGGTTCGGGGATTGTATCGGCAGGAAATGGGGTCGTACTATTTACCTCCAGTCGTTCCACAATCAATGTTACCTCCCGAAATCATTTTGCCGTTTTGGATGAAGTGACAGGGACACCGATCGAAGGAACACCTAACTTTGATTTTCCGATCAAGACCCTGCATAGAGTAAACAACCGACTTTTTGTCGGCGGATCTTTTACCAGTATCGCTGGGCAATCAAGGAACCGATTTGCCATTTTGGATTTACCAAATTACCAAATAAGTCCTATTAACACTGTCCTTTCAGGCAGTCCCGATATCCGCACGATCACTAGCGATGAATCACAAATATATGTAGGAGGATTCGGTTTAGCCAATGTAAACTCTCAAGTTAGAAACGGAGTCTTTGCATTGAACTCAAATGACTTTTCCCTTAGTGGATGGAATCCTAATCTTGGGTCAGGGAGTAGTGGCGAAAGTATTTTAGTCGTAAATGATAGTGTTTTTATAGGTGGGAGTTTTTCTGAAATCAATGGAGTGGCTAACTACAATAACTTCCAAGCCGTAGATAAAATCAATGGTACAAGGAGAGATATCCCTTCACCTAATAATGACCCCGTGAGTTTAGTGTACAACCTAACTTTAGCAGGCACAAAAATTTATATGGGTGGTTTTTTTAATAGTATCAGTGGTATCGGAACTTTTAATAACACCGCTGTTTATGACTTAATTTCGCAGACTTACGTACAGCCAAACCCTGTGAGCGCAGACAATATGGTAAATCATGTTGCAGCATACCCTGATGGGAACATCCTCATTGGAGGATCCTTTACTGTTTTAAACGGTATTCCTAATAACTATTCTCTAGGAGTTTTTAATACTAACACCAATACACTTTCTCCTTGGAAAGCGTCTATCAACGATGTGGTTTATACATCCATGAATAAAAATGGAAAATACTATTTAGGTGGAGCATTTACGATTGCACACAAGAGAAGTAATGGTGGACTCGTTCGGTCTAGTCTAAACGAATGAAAGAATAATCAAACTCTCACCTAAATCCTATCTGTAGATTCGAATGTTCTAATTGGAATTTCCGATTCAAAAAATAAATCCGCGGAACTTTTGTTACTATTATATCCATTCAAAACACTAGACATTAAAATTAAAATCGAAACTCTGTTCTCATGTTTCGATCTTTTTCTCTCTCGTGCATCTACGTAGTTTCGTTTGCTACATTTACCCTCTGTAAACCAGCGGAACTTGAAAACACATGTGATGTTCGTTCTAAATCGTATCTATTAGCATCTGTCATTCGGTATGCAACAGGTGATCGCTCTCCTTCCTGTTTGCCTGCGTTTAGTTTTTTTGACGAGTGGGGAGTGTATGGCTCTACTGCTAAAATCGATTCCATTGTCAGCTATAATAACCAAATCATTGTCGGTGGAAATTTTTCCAGTATCGGGTTTCCGACTGGGAGTGCCGCTTTTGTAGATGCACAAACGGGAGCTGTGGTTCCTAATCGGTTTTGTCCCTTCTTAAAAGTAAAAGGTATTACTTATGTAGCAATTTCTGATGGGTCAGGCGGATTTTATATTGGAGGTGACTTTACTCACGTACAAGGAACTGCAAGGAGCCAAGTAGCACGAATATTACCAGGTTGCCAATTGGATTCTAACTTTATACCTGATACAAGTACATCACGGATCGTCACTGCACTCGCAATTCTCGGCGACCAATTATATGTTGGTGGGCAATTTGTTAATTGGGGAACCGGGAGTCAGGTCAATATAGTTTCTCTCAATCGTGAATCAGGCAAACTCAATACAAATTTTTATACGGGGACCATTGATGCTGATGTTTTGGACATAGTCACTGATGGATCTTCCCTGTTTATAGGAGGTAATTTCCAAAACATTGCGGCAGGGGTTCGTTATGGAGTTGCAAAAATATCACCTAACACAGGGGTTGTGGACACAAGTTTCACAGGCCAAGTCCAAGCAGGTGGTACTGTCAACGATCTACACTTAGGAACAGATACATCGGGAAATCCAGTATTGTATGCGGTTGGATTTTTTTCTGGAGCCAAACCCAATGCCAAATCCTTTTACTTAAACGGAGTCGAAACCTCCTGGGCACCTAGTACCAACTTTACAGTAAACTCTGTTTCTCAGTATGAGAATACAATTTATTTAGGAGGTGAATTTACAACTGTCAAAACGGTAACACCTGCAAATTATTTAGTAGGAGTTGATAACAATACTGGTAATGTCATCCAAAACAATTTTGGGATCAGTGGGAATGTAACTTCTGCAACTGTCATTGGAAATAAATTATACGCACTCGGAGAATTTGCAGAAGCCAAAGGCCAAACAAGAAATTTTGCTGCGGGTTACGACCTACCGAATCATAATTTAAATGATTGGAACCCTTCTTTTTTGGATAGTATTTTTACCCCGGTAGGCTCCGTTGTTGCGGCGGGTTCAACAGTGATGGTTGTGAGTAACAACCAAGCTGTCAATTTAAAACCATATAAACATTTTGTTGTCATTGACGATTCCACAGGTTCACCTATCGGTGGAACACCTAACTTTGACTTTCCGATCAAATCCTTACATATAAAAAACAACCATCTCTTTGTCGGTGGAAGTTTTGAACATGTAAACGGAATTCCAAGAATCGCACTAGCCATTTTAGATTTACCTACCTACCAATTAAATCAAGCCAACTTGAATATTCTTCCCGCTGGATCAGAAACAAGAACAATCACAAGTAACGACACCCAAATTTTTTTTGGAGGTGCAGGGATGAGCTCTGTGAATGGACAAACACGAAATGCTCTAGCATCCATCAACGCGGAAAATTTTTCGCTAACAAACTGGTTTCCTAACTTAGGAGGCAGTGCTACCTCTCTTTTGGTTTTAAATGATGCTGTCTATATCGGTGGTATTTATATCTCTTTAAATGGTGACAACAGCATTGCCAATTACCGGGCCGTTGATACAAACACAGGGCTTGTTTTACCTTTGCCTTCTACCTCCGATTACCCGAATAGCGATGTCGCCGCACAGACCTACTTTGATGGTAAAATATATTTAGGTGGAATTTTTTCAATGATCGGTGCATCAACTTTTAATAACTTCGCTATGTATGACACAAACACAAAATCGTACATTTCGCCTAATCCAATTTATGCGAATGGACATGTGTATTCGATCACTCCGTCACCTGATGGGAAAATAGTAGTTGCTGGTTCATTCACTGGACTCAATGGTTCTACAACCAATAACTACTTAAGCGCCTTTGATAGTAAAACAAATACAGTTTTGCCTTGGTTTCCAAACATGGATAACACTGGATTCAAAAGTATCTATCTAAACGGGAAATGGTACATTGGTGGAGAATTTAAAAATGCATTCAACAAACCCTATGGTGGATTTTTCACAAGTGATCTTACTGAAAAATAATCAGTAAGATCTAAAACTATTTTTGTTTTTTAGTTTTCCGTTTTAAAATTTTCTTTATTGCTTCTTCACCCTTCTTTGCGCCAAGAAGAACCGTTTTATAAAGTTTGGTTCGGATGGTTGTGGTGAGTTTCACAGGAAGAGGTCTATCGGGTGCCACAGTGATGATTTTCACACCTTTCGGTGGTTTGACGGCCAACTCGCGCGCTGCATTAAAATGAAGATGATGGAGTTTACGCATCATTCGGCGGATGGTGCGCCGTGTGGGAAAAGCAAGTAAACTGGTAAGTCTCGTGAGTGGACCTGAGATGTGACGAATCGGTGAATTCATAATCACCACAATTTCTTTGTATCCAGCTTCTATGATGTCTTGGATAGGTAATGGATTTAGAATGGCAGCATCAGAATACAGTTTACCATCTAATAGGTGTTTACCGCGAGTCGCAATGGGTAATGAAGTGGCTGCTTTTAATAAATCAAAAACATTGGATGATGTGGCTTTGATGTATTCGATGGAATGAGTATGTAAATTACTGACTGCTACTACGAAATGAGGAACATTTTTCCTGTCCAAAGTTTCTGATTCCAATCTTACTTTTTTACGAAAGATAAAATCGATCAAATACTCTTGGTTGAGTAAGGTTTTTCCTTGGAAAGGATGGAAAAATGAAATGAGTTTTCTGCCAGATAAGTCTTTGTACCAAACAGAAAGGGCCATCTCACTTTTAACAGGTTCCTTTTTGGGCATGGATACATAATAAGCCGCAGAACATGCCCCCGAAGATACACCTACCACCAAATCAAAGTAATTTGGTCTTAAGAACTTGTTCCAAGCATAAAGAACACCCCCAGAAAATGCACCTTTCATTCCCCCTCCTTCCACAAGGAGTGCCCTTTTGGAACCTTTGGCTTTAGGGAGTTTGGGATGTTTTAGAGACTCGTTCGATGGAGATGACTGCACCATAATGTCAGGGTCTTCCTACCCTATTTCGGTTGCAAAAAACTATTCGTTCGAGGATTTCCGATTTCAAGTTTTTAGGAGAATCACCAAACAATTTTTGGAAACCCAACTGAATTTCCAAAATCACCTAAAAAATCTTAGGGCCATACAATAAATTTCGCTACGTACGCAATTGAATATTAGAATGCTCGGGATCAAAACTTTGGAAATCAATGTGAATGGAATTCCAGTCAAGGGTTCCTTACAACTGAATGCCAAAGGCAGTTACCAATTAGATTTATTATCTCCTTACCCAGGTCCCATGTTTACTTTTTCTTTTCCCAAAACTTATCATTCTCTTTGGGACGGACATGTGTCGGAAATTGAAAACGATGCCACAAGTTACCTTCGCACTCTCTTTCATAAATGTGAAAGCATAAAGAGGGAAGTCCCTAAGTTTGAAAAAGAAATCAAAGATTTTTGGTTAGCGATTGATACGATTTCAGTACTTTCCCCATTCAAATGGAATGAAAAATGTATGTTTCTAAAAAAGGCCTTACAAGAAGGTTATATGGATTCTGACACATACGAAAAAACGTTAAACGATCTAACTCTTGTGATGGAAAAAAAATATTTAGAAAGAGAGAAACGTTGTGAAACATTTTTATCTCAGTACCTTCCCGAGTATTCTCACTTACAAAATCATTTTTCATGGATTCGTTTCTGTTATGAATTAACAGAAAAAAAACACCTACTCTTACTTTAATTTTTCGTTTTTCTTGCCAAAGAGACTAGTATTCACTTTACTTTCCATTGGAACGGAAATTTATTTCCGTCTCATATAATAGAACTCGGAAATTAGCTATGCGACCAATGGATCAAATCACAGGCAAAGAACAAAAACACCATGTGATATTACACTATCTTATGAATCAGGAAATGAAGGCGAACTGGAATGGACAAGTCCAATCCATGACCGTAACACAGGAATTACCCGGTGGTGAGGAGATAGTAGTTGATTGGAATGAAGTCTGGCCCCTCCAACAAGGTTCTAGTTTTATCCTTTCTAAACTTTTGGCTCGGTATTTAGAACTTCATTGCACTTTTGTAAAACAAATTGCACCTCACAAAATCCAACTCCATGTAGATAAAGTCCTCATTGCAAAAAAAGAAAGATTAAACCCACGTTTTACGATCTCTGAAGACGGTCTTGTGAATGTTACAAACATTGTTAGTTCCAAAACCATCATCGAAGCCAATATGTTCAACATTCCCACTCTCGTTCGTGTGAACTTCGAAGATTACCGCAAACGAATGATGGCCCGGTCTGGGGAAGCAGGCATTATGGATATATTCAAGTCTGGAATGGAACGAAAGTATGAAGTGGTAAAGTCCTCACAAAAAATTCTTTTTATCAAGGATGCAACAAATCCTGAAAGTTATCGTTCCGATGAAGAAGGTTTTATCAACTACGAAGATGAAATTGATGACCACGTTGAAAAACTAGCAATGGCTTCCAAAGATAAAAAGATAAAGTCGGAACTCATCCTCCCTATTCTTTATAAAAATGAACTAGAAGAAATTATCCCCATTGGTTATTACGCATTACAAACCAAAGACAATGCCATCACTGAAGATGATTTAAAATTTTACCAAACACAAATCGCAGAGATGATTGAAAGGATCAAAGACGCCAACTTAATGACGACTGTGGAAAAATTTCCTGTATTGGATTTGTCTGCCACTGGATTAAAAATTCGAATCACGAATAGCAATTTAGTCGAAACACTTCCTAAACAGAAAGGAATTTTATTAGAACTAGTTTTTAAACTCCAAACACCGTTTCGTTTTTTCGGGAAAATTGCTTGGGCTTATAAAGAAACTTCTGGGGATTTACTTGTCGGAATTGAATTTTCAGGAAAACGTACGTATGCAGAAAAAGTTAGATTTGAAGAGAACATCGAAATCATTAAAAACAATGGAAAAACCGCTGCTTAATCTCAGCGGATTTCCAATTTAATTGTTTTTGTAATTTTAGGTATCTCGTAAGCACAAATATAGTATAACATCTTTAAGTCGATATAGTCATAGGCCCGGGCCAAATCCTTTTGCCATAAACTATCAATTTTATCCCAAGGTAGATCGGGGTATTTTTGTTTTTCGGACATGGGAATTTTTAACGATTCTGCCTGGATGTAACGAAGCATTTCTTCTGCAAAAAAACTATCATGTTCCCCTTCAATGAATTCTTGGATCTGGTTTCTAAATAGGAAGGTTTCCAACTCCCGGCAGTAAAAAATAAACTCATGAAACATATGGATACCTTAAAACTGGATTCCTCCACGGACAGTTTTTTTCATTGGCAAAGGAATCCAAATCTTGGATACTTTCACTACGTATGAAGATGAATATCCGAATTGCCTCATTTTTCCTTTTTGTTTTATTAATTCCCATCCAAGCAGCAGAAAAGGATTTCCAAATCATCGATTTAGTTGTGGGAAAGGGAGAAGAAGCATTTTCCGGTTCTTACGTCACAGTTCATTACGTGGGTAAACTCACCAACGGAAACAAGTTTGATAGTTCTCGTGACCGCAACCGCCCATTCGAATTCAACTTGGGTGCCGGTGAAGTGGTCAAAGGTTGGGACAAAGGGATCAAAGGAATGCGAGTAGGTGGAAAACGCAAACTCATCATTCCTCCAGAACTAGGTTACGGTAGCAAAACTGTTGGCAGCATTCCCGCAAACTCTACTCTTATTTTTGAAGTGGAACTTCTAAAAATTTACTAAAATTTATTTCCTAGATGGTCTCTTAAAATTACGAAAAGAAAGAATCTGAAATTCCCCATTCGGGAATTTCTTGACTAAGTTCAGAATGGTTCTAAATTGTTTCGACTATGGAAAATTCAACCTTGCGTAAGTCTGTCCTCTTCCTAATCCTCGTCCTATCTTTTTCCTAATGTAAAACCAAATCAAATTCTTCCAAAAGACTGGGCACCAAGCGAACATTTGGTGGTATTTTTTCATGCCACCTGTCGCGGGATTTGTCCCTTAATCATTCGAAATTTAATCCAAATAGAACCAAGTTTTTCTGAATTTCATGGCCTCAAAATTTTTTCTATCTCTATTAATCCCAAGGAAGATACAGTTCCTGTTTTACAGAATTATCGCAAAACATATCAGATCAAAAATCCGAATTGGAGTTTGTTCATACGGAAAATATTTTTTTTATTTGATAAAGATAAGTATTTACATGGGATCTATCGTGCCAAAGGAACGGGCGATGTACAAAGGTTAATCGACGATTTAAAAAACTAAGACAAAAAATCAATTAATCTAAGGATTTTTTTTAGAATCCTTAGATGGCTTATGTGAATAGAGGAAACTTTGTTTCACCAATTGTTTAAAATTTAGTTTTTAATTTTATATCCCGTTCTAAAAATAATCCAAGTTACAGTCAAACAAACTGTCAAAAACACAAGGATCATCGAAATACTCACAGAAAGTGCCACATCAGCCCTTTCAAAAAAACTATACCGAAACCCACTCACCAAATACAGAACCGGATTAAACATACTGAGTTTTTGCCAAAACGGTGGTAACATCTGGATGGAGTAAAAACTTCCGCCAAGAAATACAAGGGGAGTGATGACGAGCATGGGAATCATTTGGAGTTTTTCAAAACTATCCGCCCAAATTCCGATTACAAACCCAAACAAACTAAAACTAACACAAGTTAGCACCAAAAAAAATACCATTAGGATGGGGTGATCAATACGAATGGGAACAAAAAAGGATGCAGTGATGAGCATTAACACACCAAGCATCAGTGATTTTGTGGCCGCAGCACCCACATACCCAATCACAACTTCCCACATGGTAACCGGTGCTGAAAGGATTTCATAAATGGTTCCATTGAACTTAGGAAAATAAATTCCAAAAGAAGCATTGGATATACTTTCTGTAAGAAGTGATAACATCACAAGGCCGGGAACAATGAAACTTCCGTAATGGATTCCATCTATCTCTTGAATACGAGATCCAATAGCCGATCCAAATACAATAAAGTATAACGAAGTCGAAAGTACAGGGGAAGCAATACTTTGTAATAGTGTTCGAAACGTTCTTGCCATTTCAAATCTGTAAATTGACTTGATTGCGTAAAAATTCATACAGCCTCCTGTAATAACTGAACAAAGATTTCTTCTAATGAACTTTGTTTTGTACTCAAATCGCTAAATTGGATTTTTAATTTTTTCAAATCATCCAGAAGTTTGGTAATGAGGCTACTATCATCAGAGCGGTCATAAGTAAACACAAGGGCAGAATTTTGATCCACAAGTTCCAATGTATATTTGGCCAGTGACTTAGGAATGAGTTTTAGACTTTTTTTCAGTTCAATCCGAAGTTGTTTTTTGCCGAGTTGTTTCATAAGGCGATCTTTGTTTTCGGTTAGAAAGATCTCACCTTTTCTAATCACAGAAATTCTATCGGCTATGGATTCTGCTTCTTCGATGTAGTGGGTCGTAAGGATGATGGTAACTCCATTTTTTCGAAGAGATTCTACAATCTTCCACATATCCTTACGTAGTTCCACGTCCACACCGGCACTTGGCTCATCTAAAAATAGGATTTTTGGTTCGTGTGACAATGCTTTGGCGATTAAAACTCGTCGTTTCATCCCACCTGACAAAGTCATAATCCTTTGGTCTTTTTTGTCCCAAAGGGAAAGTGATTTTAAAACTTCTTCAATGTATTTTGGATTGGCTGGTTTTCCATAGAGCCCCCGCGTAAAAGATACGCTTGCCCAAACCGTTTCAAATGCATGGACACTGAGTTCTTGGGGAACAAGTCCAATCAGAGATCTTGTTTTTTTAAAGTCACTGATAATATCAAAACCACTAACGTTCACCTCACCAGCGCTTGGTGAAACGATTCCACAGATTAAATTGATCAGAGTGGTTTTTCCGGCTCCATTGGGTCCAAGAAGGGCATGGATTTCGCCTTCCTTTACTTCCCAATTTACATCCTTTAATGCTTGGAATCCATTGTCATAGGACTTGGAAACTTGTTTTAGAGTGAGGATCGATTTCAAACGGTTTCATCCTTCCAGCCAATGTCTTTCAGGAAGTCGTCATAACCCCCGTCATAAACAAAAACTCGGTCATCATCGAATACAATTAGTTTTGTGGCCACAGCACGCAAGTGCATTTCATTGTGAGTGACCATGATTACGGAACCATCAAAGTTATCGATGGCTTCAATGAGTGAGTCACAAGACTGCATGTCCAAGTGGTTTGTCGGTTCATCCAAATACAATAAATGGCAAGGTGTGACTAAAATTTTCCCAAGTAACACCCGACTCTTTTCTCCCCCAGAGAGAACCTTAATCTTTTTTAAGGCCAGGTCTTCGGAAAACATAAGTCCACCGGCAATGTTCCTTGCTTTCCCTTCCGAACAATTCGAATCCGCACTCATGATCTCTTGGACTACGGTGTTACTTTCGTTCATGTTCAGTTTGTTGGTTTGGCCAAAGTATCCTTCTTTCAAAATAGGATGTTTTTTGACGGCACCTGAAACTGGGCTTAACTCACCTGCAATTAACTTAAGTAAAGTAGACTTTCCTTTCCCGTTTTTCCCTATGATACAAATTCGATCTTCTGGACCTACACTGATAGAAAAGTTTTCAAATAAGTTGGGAGTTTTTTTGTCATATGAAAATGAAACCTCTTCGACACTTAACATCTGACTTGCGGAGAACGGAGCGCTGTTAAAATAAAGTTCCATATCTTCAATGGTGTCGAGTGCTTTCATTTCCCCTTGTTTTTCTAACTTCTTAACACGGGATTGCGCGCGACTGGCAAAACTTGCTTTTGCTTTGAACTTGGCAATAAAGATCTCTTCTTGTTTGCGTTTTTTCGCTTCGTTCTGTCTTGTTTTTTCGTAAATTTCTTCTGCTTGGTTGATCTGCGTGTATAACTTTTCAGTATCACCCTGGACTTTGATGGCTTTAGTTCTGTGAATGGCTACGGTATGAGTCACAACACTATCCATAAAACTTCTATCGTGAGTGATGAGGATGATTTCTCCTTCCCATTCCCGAAGAAATTCCTCTAACCAACGTATGGTGACAATATCCAAATAGTTGTTTGGTTCATCGAGGATCAGCATATCCGGAGCCGAAACAAGAAGTTTAGCCAAGTTCATCCGAATTTGGTATCCACCGGAAAATTCATCAGGACTTCTTTCCATATCTTTTTCTGAGAACCCAAGACCAAAAAGAATTCGTTCTACTTTCCAAGTTTCGTATTCATCCCCTTCTGGAAGACCAAGGGCACATTCTTCCAACACAGTTGGTTTTGTAAAAACTAAATGTTGTTCCAAATGTCCAATGCGGTATCCTTTGGGGATCGTGATGTTTCCTGAATCCGGCTCGGATTTTCCTAAGATGATTTGGACAAGCGTTGATTTACCATGTCCATTGCGGCCCACAAGGCCCACTCGTTCGCCACGATTGACGCTGAATTGTAAGTCATCGAATAAGACGTTGCCATTAAATTGTTTGTTTAAACCAGAGATTTTAATCATATCATTTCCGAAGGTAATTCCTTCTAGTTAGAACCAGGATCGAAAAAGAACCGGAAACGACGAGTAGAATCGAAAAGAAATTGCGGCGGATCTCCTGCAGAAATGGTGATTTCAATGACATAATCACTAGAAAAACCACCTTTCAAATTATGGACTTTTTTTGGAGCTTTCAGATTCCGAAACTGTACTGTGCGAACTTTTCTTTTTTGTTTCCTAACTTGCCTCTGTCTCTGCACAGCACGGGGAAACTATGCCAACGGCAACTTACAGGTAGCCTTTGGAGCTGAAGAAAATTATCTTTTGGTTCGTTCCCTTGATTCCAGCATCATCCACTTAGGAAGCCCGGAAGAAAAACAAGAATACAGAGAAATCATCGATGAGTATTTACGATTCAAAAGCCTCCACATCCAAGGTCGGTATGGCGATGCCTATTTAGCCGTTCGCTCTACACAATCCAAACTCATCAAACTTTATGATAAAATTCTCACCAAAAATATAACACTGGTTCGTTCTGAATTGGAATCTCTTGGTAGAAAATCACGTGACAAAGAAAAAGCACAAACCCGTGCTTTTTTACGACTTGCCCTAAGGGACGTAAGCGAAGCCGAACAGAAGTTAGTGATGGCAAGGAACACACGCCCCCTACTTTATCTATTAAAACTTCGAGAAATGTTATTTTCTCTTAAAATTTTAAAACATGCAGGGAAGTTTGTGGTATTTCTCAACTTACTACATGATGGTAAGTATATGGATTCCATTGAGTCTTCTGATTTTGATTCCATTGAGTCGGAGCTCATCAGAGGATTTGGAAAAGGGACGAACCCACTACTCGCTCTCCATTATGATAATTCCTTTTTACCTTTTGGTGAAGAAAGTATCTACGATAGTATGATGACAAACTACAAAGCTCCTGAAATCAAAAAAGATTAATCCAAAGAATCAAATATCCTTCGTTATCGAATGTTATTCTGACTGATTTTTTATCTTCATCTCATCAATTATTTTAATTGGATGTAGTCCCGGGCCCGGTTTGCTTTTTCTTTGGCTTCTTCAATTGTGTTTCCAATTGCTAAACTAACACCCATTCGGCGTTTCCCGTCAATTTCCGGTTTTCCAAAAATTCGGATGTCCACTCCTTTTTGTTTTAAAGCATCTTCTAAACCAATATAAACCGGAGAAGTTGTTTTTCCTTCCAATAAGATGGCGGAACTGGCAGCGGGTGTTTGAAAAATAAGTTCAGGGATAGGGAGTCCAAGTAAGGCTCTCGCGTGGAGAGAAAATTCAGAATAGTTTTGAGAGATAAGAGTGACAAGCCCTGTGTCATGTGGTCTTGGAGATACTTCGCTAAAGTAGACTTCATCTCCTTTGACAAATAATTCGACTCCAAAAATTCCCATTCCTCCAAGTCCTGTAGTTACTGCTTCTGCAATTTTTTCTGCTGCACGTAAAGCAAGTTCAGTCATGGGTTGTGGCATCCACGATTCCACATAATCTCCGTTCACCTGTCTATGTCCAATGGGTGGTAAAAACTTGGTTCCACCTATATGGCGTATGGTGAGAAGAGTGATTTCAAAATCAAAAGGTATAAATTCTTCAATGATCATTTTACCTTTTCCTGTCCTCCCTCCCGTTTGTCCATACTCCCAAGCCTTTTGGATTTCGGATTCGTTTCGTACCAAACTTTGTCCTTTTCCAGAGGAACTCATAATGGGTTTGACCACACAAGGAAATCCAATCTCTTTTACCGCTTGGGTGAAATCTGATTCTGTATCTGCAAAAAGAAAATGGGATGTTTTGATTCCTAGTTCATTAGAAACAAAATTACGAATCCCCTCCCGGTTCATCGTAAGGTTCACTGCTTTGGCACTAGGGATGATACAAAAACCTTCGGCTTCCAATCGAACCAATGTTTCAGTATGAATGGCTTCAATTTCGGGAACAACAAAATCAGGCTTTAACTCTCGTATGGTGGCTTCCAATTCTTTTGGATCTAACATATTAATGACACGAGATTCTTGAGCGACGAGCATTGCTGGTGCATTTGGATAACGATCCACTGCAATGACATGAACACCTAGGCGGTTTGCTTCAATGGCAACTTCTTTGCCAAGTTCTCCCGATCCAAGGAGTAAAAGTTTGGTAGCTTTGGGAGTAAATGGTGTTCCGATCATATTCACAAAGATCGGGAAGTGGCCCATTCAGACAAGGAAGATTATGGCCACTAAAGAGATTGGAATTTAATTTTTAAGTTACATTAAGTAACGTTTACCAAGTTTGTCTCTTTGGTAAATATTGGCACCCATCCGAATGAGGAGATCTGAAATTTCACTGAGTCCATCAAAACTATTGGCAATATGAAGTGCCGTAACCCCACTGGGATCAGAGGCATTGGGATCAGCTGCTGAATTAAGTAATACTTCCACAGCTGCCACATTTCCTGTTTCAGTTGCTTTGTGAATCGGATACAAACCCATGTTATCTGGCATGTTCGGATCTAGCCCAAGTGCGAGTAATTTTTTTAAATAATAAATATCAGAAACTTCTGCAACTGCGATGCCTAAAAGTAACGGTGATTCGGATACCAAAACTTCTTTTAAGTCTGAATCCGATAATAACAAATCAAAAGTTTCCTTATCTTCTCTGCTAATGGAAGAACACAAGGTCCGTAACCTCAGGTTGGACTTGGTTTTTCCTACGAAATCAATTATGTTCTGAATCATGTTCCCATCCTATCAGTATAGGACGAATCATGATTGTAAAAATGGGACATTTTTTTATATTCTCCAAACCATTCGTTGGGAATACTTCCGGAAATTCGTTTGAAATCGCGATTGAAGTGAGATTGGTCCGAATATTCAAATTCCTGAGCTAAATCTGTAAAACGTAAATCTGGATTGTTTTTTCGGTAGTGTTCTGGATTTCTCACCATATCGAGTAACCTATGCACTGTTCTGTATTCAGAAGGGTTCATCCCCACAATTTCCTTAAATTTACGATCCAATTGTTTTCTAGAAATTCCGATCCTTCTACATAAATGATTTATGGGAGCCGCAGGACGTGTGAGTTCCAAAAGTGCAAACCGAACATAGGTTGGTATTTCTGAAGGTTGTCCCGGATGATCTTTCAGAAAGATAGTGAGAAAATGAGAAATTAGATCATCGGTTGGGAAATTCGAATCTGAAAATTCACCTAATCCTAGCTTGTTTTCAATTTCTGTAAACTGGTTTTGTAATTCATCCCCTCGTTTGGAAAAAAGCGAATACATTCCTCCCACAAAAAATCGCACAGCAAATAAACTTAATTCTGATTCTGATAAAATCCTCCACCTTCTAGTCTGTGGACCCACAAGATGAATTTTTGGTAACGGAAATATTTCTTTGTTTTCTGTTTCTACAAGTGGAGGTGTTCCTAAATGGAATACCATCTCACACTCGTAAGATGGCAAAATCCAAGGAAGTTCTCTTGCATTCACACCCTTCCAAATCCAGAATTCTTTTACAGAGGATTCTAAAGAGGAAGGAGGTCTTATAAATCGAATGTCCAAAACTTTACCATCTATATTTATATTTGTTTTAATTTATTTCCAACGACTCATCCGAAGTGCATTAAAAACTACGGATATAGAACTGAGAGCCATGGCAAGCCCACTCACCCAAGGCACAAGTAAACCGGAGGCAGCAATCGGAATCCCAAGTAAGTTGTATCCGAGTGCCCATCCAAAGTTTTGTCTAATGTTGATCACAGTATCCTTACCGATCCGAATAAGATCCACTATCCTTTGGATGTCTCCATTCACAAGCACAACATCAGCTGTGTTAATGGCAACGTCCGATCCAGTACCCATAGCAATTCCCACATCCGCAGCCGCAAGGGCCGGTGCGTCGTTGATTCCATCACCAACCATAGCGGAATGGATTTGATTTGTTTTGAAAGTTCTGATGATTTTTGCTTTATCATCTGGACGAAGGCCTGAATGAACAGAATTGATCCCCACAAATTTTGCTACTTTTTCTGCAGAAGATAGATTATCGCCTGTTAGGAGGATTGGTTCTACACCTATTGACTTCAATTCAGAAATGGCTTTTTTTGATTCGGGTCTTAATCCATCTTCAATGCGAAAGACAAACATTCCATTTAATTTCCCTCGAATGCCCACAAAAACCAAACTTGATCCATCCTCTGTCCAAGGTTTTATGGTATTTGTGATTTCTGAACGGATATTAAAACCATTCTCCTCAACAAACTCTTGTTTACCGGCATAAAAACTGTTCCCATTTTGTTCGGATTGGATCCCACCACCAGGATATGTTTTTGTAGAAACCATATCGAGCCTTTCACTCAACAGATTTTTTTCCTTGCCATAAGCAACAATGGCCTTTGCTAAGGGATGGTCAGAAGTTTTTTCCATTTCTATAATGTTACGTAGTGCAGAGTCAAATTCAAATTCAGATTCAATAAATCCAAACTGGGTCAGTCCTGTCACCTTGGGTTTTCCTTCGGTAAGGGTTCCCGTTTTATCAAAGGCAATCCAATTGATTTTTGCGACGGATTCCAATGCTTCGGCACTTCGAAAGAGAACTCCTCGTTTTGCGGCCCGTCCTGTTCCAACGAGTAAAGAGATGGGTGTAGCGAGTCCCAAGGCACAGGGACAAGCAATGACTAAGATCGCGATACTTGTTTCAATGGCAGAAGTGATGATTCCTGGGCTAACAAAAAAGTACCAAACTAAAAAATCGATCAAACTGATCGTGATCACAACAGGAACAAAATAAGCAGAAATCCGATCAGCAATCCTTTGGATGGGTGCTTTTGTACCAAGAGATTCTTCCACAGAACGAATGATATGGGAAAGTGTGGTGTCATTTCCAACTTTAGTTGCTTTCACAACGAGAGAACCACCTCCATTCACAGTCCCACCCAAGATTGGATCACCTAATGTTTTTTCCACCGGCATACTCTCACCAGTTAACATTGATTCATCGGCAAAACTATTCCCTTCCGAAATGATCCCATCCATCGGGAACCTTTCCCCAGCTTTTACTAACACAAGGTCACCCTGTTTTAAATATTCATTCGGAACTTCTGTCCAAATTCCATTGGAAAGGATGGATGCTTTCTCAGGACGAAGTTTGAGTAGAGCATTGATTCCATCACTACTTTTCCCTTTGGCAAAATGTTCGATCCACTTACCACCCAAAATGAAGGTAATTAAAACGGCAGAGGTTTCAAAATACAGATCCTTTCCGAACACACTGTATCCATAAGCAGCACTTGTTCCTATCACAACAAGGACATCCATATTCGCCGATCCATTCCTTAAGGCACGATAAGCCGACTGATAAAAAGGGAATCCAATTAAAAATTGAACAGGAAAGGCAATCAACATTTGAACATACCGATCCATCAAAAAATGAGGCATAGGCATAAAACTTAAAAAACTAAAATGTGTGACCATCCCGTAAAACAAAGGTAAGGAGAAAAAAGCAGAAAGCAGGAACCGAATTTTTAAATTCCGAATTTGGTCTTTTTGTTTTTTTTCTGTTTCTGATTGTTTACCTGCATCATGAACCAGTGCAGAATACCCTAGAGACTCTACTTTTTCTAAAAGCGAATTTACGCTGACCGAATCATCAGTTCGTAAAAAAACAGACTCCCTTGCAAAATTGACTCGAACATCCGTTACACCTTCCATTTTGGAAAGGCCCTTCTCTATCCGAAGGGCACAATTGGCACAGGTCATACCAAAAAGATCTAATGTTTGTTCTGTGGTTTTATTCAAGGTTTCCAAGGGAATATCCATCCTCACCTAACCTCTCCCTCAGTGCATTAAGCTCTGAGTCGCTTAAGGTTTCATTTACTGATACAATTTGTTCTTCTACATTGGCTGTGGCTTTCTTTCCATTTTCAGCAAAAACTTTTTCTACAGTTTTTTTACAATGCCCACAAGTCATTCCTCCAATTTTATAATTAACCATGATGATGAAGCTCCTTTTTTTCCTCTTTCATACCAGATAACGGAAGTTTGTGTTTCACATCCGCGCCTTTTTGAAAATTCCATTCGGGAGAAAGGATCAATTCTCCTTCGTTCACAGAACTCCCCTTAGGAATTTCACAATAAAAATGATCGGGATGATTTGTACATTTCAAAGGAAATTCCTTACCTTTCGATACAACCTTACCACGTAACTTCGAATTTTTGGAAGTAGGATTTTCAAAATTTATATCAAGTAGATACACTTTAAATCCCAAATTTTGGAAAGGAAGCACTTCCGTATGAAATGCTCCAGGCATAGAAATCAATCCACCATGGGGGCCTGGTTTATTTTCTCCATGTGCTGCCATTTGCTGTGAACTGAGTAATGTTAGAAAAATTGTTAGTTTTATTAAATTTTTTGCTAGTTTCATGGTAACTCCTTTGTTAACATAAAACCAGTCTATACCTTCCAACTATTGGAAGGTCAATGGCCGATTCCAAATTTTTTTGCTATATTTCTAATTTTTTTTGGAGTGAAAAATGAACATTGGTGAACTTTCGAAGGAAACAGGCGTCAGCGCCAAGCTCATCCGTCATTATGAAGGAATTGGTCTCATCGCAGAAGCTGGAAGAACAGAAAATGGATACCGGGTTTATAGTTCCGATGATATCCACTACTTACGTTTTATCAAAAGATCCAGAGAACTTGGGTTTCCATTGGATGATATCAAAAGTTTACTTGGGCTTTGGAAAAACAAATCACGAAGTAGCAAACAAGTAAAACTGCTCGCAGAAAAACACTTAAACGAACTAGACATTAAACTAAAACAATTAAAAGATATGTCGGACACTCTCAAAAATCTTGTGAAACATTGTCATGGGGATCATAGGCCGGACTGTCCCATTCTCAAAAATTTAGAACAAAGTGGATCCATTAGCTGATAAAAATAATCCTATTGTAAATCTTTCTTTAGAATTTCAGCGATAAGCCTTGTGGCTACTTCATTTAAGTGAATGTCGCCATTTTGTAATAAGTCGGTGCGATACCTCATCCATTTTCGTAAATCGATTAGTGGAATATGATTTTCCTGTGTTAGTTGGATTAAATCGAGAACCAATTCGGAATCTGATTCCAACCATTTCGGATTCATTTTAAATCCAATGTTTTCGTAAACATCATAACGAGTTCTATCAAACTCAACTTCCAAAGGAATGTAGACAACTCTTAGATGTTTACCATCCTTTTCAATTTTATCTTTCAATCGAAAGAATACCTGTTTCCACCTTTCAAAATCTTTTTTAGCAAATGTTTTTGTATCAAGAGAACTTGAAAGATAAGAAGGACTAATTTGAAACAATGTTTTTATTGGAAGAAAATCAATCACTTCCTCTTGTTTAGCCTTTGTATCCGGAGCAATATAAGGGAGTTTCGATACCCGTTCCAGTTCTTCTTCCATTCGTTTTTGTATCGATTCGAAATAAATTCCTTTTAAATACAAACGACTGGATTCAGGAAAAAAAAATGCAACTATATGGAAGTACCATTTTTGATGATTCACAAAATGTAAATAGTCAGGGGTGTCCCCTGTTTCATAAATATCATTTCCATAAACAAACAAATATACATCTTTTGATGGGAAAGAAGGACTAACCTTCTCGTACATAGAAAATTCATTTTCCAAAGTGAACCCGGGAATACTTACATTGACCCAATGACAGTTCGTTTCTCGATTTAAAATTTCGGGGAAACTATCTTTTTTAAATATCCCAGAACCAAAGGTTTGAGAATCACCTAATAACAAATAGGAGCATGTAATATTTGTTTTTAAAGTACCAATGCGAAAACCAAATTCATTGATTTCAGCAAATTCTCTTTCCCCTTGCCGGAAAAAAGGAATCTTTTGATTTACCGGAAAATAGTAATGACCATACGAAAAATTGAATAACCCAGCCAAATCGATGAGCCTGCAAAAGGAAAGTAAAACAGAAAAGATAAGTAAGGTATATAAACCAAATTTTATAGGTTTGGGTAAGATTGTAGTTTGTTCTTTATCTTTTTTCATTGCAGATCTTAGGAATTCCGAAAGAATATACCTGTTTTCGATTTCTTATGAAACAATCAAAAAAAGCAATAGGTTTCTTCTTTAGTTTGGCAATTTTGGCTTTTGGTTTTTTGTTATTTTTTACAAAACAAATAGAACCTTTCTCTGATTTTGCGTTAATAGAGTGGCAGATAAAACTTGCAAACCAGGGAATCTTCCATCTTCCTTATCAAAATCATTTGTTAGATCCGAACTTTCATTTATTCCCCTTCCCCTCTCTATTTTTTCATTTTCACAATGGTTTTGCCTATTCCACATTTCCGAATTTATATCCCATTTTATTTTCTCCGATTTACGGAAGTTTTGGCCTTACAGGAATCAAAGCCGCACAATTTGTTCTATTTTTCTTTTCCATCTATCTTTTTTATCAAATCAATAAAAATGCAATCTCCGCAATACTTCTGTTATCTGGTTCAACAATTTTCATCTATATTTTTCTAATCCATGAAACCATTTTATTTTTCTTTCTAGAAGTTTTGATTTTGTATCTCTATCACAATCGGCGAACGGGTTTGTCTGGATTTTTGTCTCTGTGTTTGGTTTGGATGCGACCAGAAATGATTTTTTCTGTCGCCTTTCTTCCATTTTGTTTTTCAGAAAAACAAAACTGGAAAAGATATTTGTTAGCTTTTTTGATTACAGGAATTGTTTTCTCTATAGTAAATCAATTTACCTTTGGGACTTTCGTTCCAATCCGCTTTTTTAAAAGACCTGAATACCAATTCCGGCCTGAAATCGCTTTCTATTTGTTCAAAATTACTTTAGAGCAGATTCCTATTTTCTTTCTCTTCATCATATACTTAGTAAAGTTTTTTAAAAAAAAGGAATGGTTTTATCGAAACATATCGTTACTAACAATCACAATAATCATTCTACTCATTTCACCAAACACGGGAGGACACAATACACCTCGATATTTATTCGGACTCATTCCACTTTATATTTTGTTACTCCGAATGAACACAAACATAGAAAACAAAATTTCAAAACGATGGCTACTACTCTGTTTGACACTTTCTATTTATAGTTTAGTAACTCTTTGGAACCAAACCAAGGAATTGAAAAAAATTTCAAAATTCCAGACCAATACCTTAGAAGAATTATCGAAAATTGAAGATCAAATTCTTGTTTTTAATAACTCCGACTTTGCTTTTGTAGCTTTACCCCTCCTGGATAGAAAAAAAAATCTTTTGTTGTTACAAAACCAAAATCATAGAGAAAACCTCATCACAATTCTAAATGCAAAAAATGCCAGTTCCTTTACTTTTTTGGAACTCCCTCCTTCTCCCATTCCCATAGGTGAAACCTTAAAGTTACCTGGCTGTAACAAAGATTGTGAATTTCGAACCATTGAAACAAAGACCTTACCCAATGCCCTACTCCCCATTACAGCAACCAGATACAAACGAATGTAAATTTAAACTCATAAGAAAGATATTTCTAAAATGATTTTCTCCTTGGATTTCTTTTGCTATTTGTTTGAATTCGACATATGAGCTCAAAACAATGTCCAAGCTGCGGTAGTACAAATATTTACCAAGAGTCTGCAACCATTTATCGGTGTGGGGATTGTTTTGATCGTTTGCCGACAGGAAGTACAGTGGAACTTCCGCCACCAAAGATTTACGGAACCTCCAAACAAAATTCACAGTCAGGATCTTTGGGTAACTGGAAAAATTTAATGACAGGAATTGTCGTCGCTTGGCTTGTGTTAGGTTCTTCAGTTTTCACATTTTTCAAGAATATGAATTCAGGATCTAGTTTTATACAAGAAGAAAATGTTAACATTCAAATGGATCCCAATTTGGAATCGATTGAAATCATCCCAGAAGGAGATTTCCAATTTACCACTGCTCTGCCCGACATCATCGGCAATGTTTATGTTGTAGGAAAGTTTACTAACAAAAGCGGACAGAATTTACTGATGCCAAAATTTTTTGTAGATTTGCAAGATAAAGATGGGCTCAGTTTAGCATCTGGACTTAGTTATTCAGAAAAAAATATAGTCTCCGATGGAGATTCTGTAAGTTTTCAAGTATTAATCGAAAATGCACCTAACTATGACCACTACGATATTTCAGTGACAGCAACTACGATACCGGAAAATAACAACAAACAAGAACTTACTTTAAAACAAATTGATTTCAAACGAAATCAGTATAAAGAAATTGTACTTTTTGGAAAAATTCAAAACCGAAGTAATAAAATAGCCAATTCCACAAGAATCACTTGTTTACTTTTAGATAAAAAAAATCAATCAATTGATTATGAATCGGTGAGTATAGAAAAAGAGGATTTTTTACCAAAAGAATCACAAAATTTTCAAATCATATTTTCCAGAGCCAAACAAATTCCTAACTCTTATTATTGTGAAACAAACTCAAGTATGAAAAACAATGAGTGAAATGCGCGGAGATTAGTCCCAGTGTTTATGTAGGACTTTATAAAAATTATCAATGGATTTGTCTAAGTTATGGGAGCGCCAATATGGATTTGCTTCGAGAGCATCTTGGACAGATTTGACGACTCCTCTTGTAAAACTCGTCCTATCAATTTTTGATCCCTTTTCCAATTTTTCAAAATTTGTATTCCTAACGGAAAGTTCTTTTTTGATAGCTGATGAAATGACAATTACTGCATCTTCTGCTGTTAGTCGATGTTCCATCACGAGTAACTCTGCAGCTTCTTTGATTAAAGTTAATTGTCGATTGCTGACTGCCATAGGGAATCACACAACTCCATCACAAAGAGAAATGAAAAACAATTCAGAAACGAGAAATCCATTTGGAAAAATTCTTTCAAAATTTCCAATCAAATAAAAATAGTTTTAAACCTTGGCTATTGTAATCGAAATCAAGAACAATGATCTTTCTTTTGACGGACTCAGCGGATTCCGGGAAAGAATTATGTCTGCTATCAAAAATGCGAAAGAAGATGTGGTTTTGGATCTTTCGGAGATCAGTATGTCCTTAGACAGCGCCACGATCGGAGAATTGATGAAGTTTCATTCGGCTTTGGAAGCAAGAAATCTCCAATTACAAATCCAGGGTGTCAACAAACTCATCCGCACTGTATTTCGCCTCAATAAGCTGGATACGATCCTTCATTTAATTGATTAGTATGCGGAAGAGTACGAATGTTCCCGATTCGGAAACAGGAAAGATCCAATAGAAAAACTTATTTGTTGGGAAAAAGTAACTCAAACTGAATCTTGTGCCCAGGGGTTACCTTTACTTTTCCTTTCAGCTGCAAAACCAGTAAATTCAGCAGTTTGATTCCAAACCCAGCATCGGAATTTTCCAGAGAAAATGTTTCTGGCAAAGGTTCCCCATTGTCTGTATAAATAAATAGAATTTGATCCTCTAGTTTTTGAATCAGAACTTCAATATTTCCTGAATCCACCGAGCGAAAGGAATGTTTCACTGAATTACAAATAAGTTCGTTCAAAATAATTCCGACATTGTTAGCAATATCCGGTTTCACAACAATCGTCAAAGGAGAAACAAATTCAAAATTAATGATTTTTGGATATGTAGTTAAAATTTCCCGAACCAAATTAGGAATGTAATCTTTGAAATCAATTGTATTCGGATTTTGTGACCTGTACAAACGATCATACAAAGCCATCATACTTCTCAATCGACCGGCAGCTTCATCAAACTGTTCTTTCAAATGATCATCATTTGAAAAGTTAGCTTGCATCTTCAGAAGGCTATAAACAGAGAATAAATTATTTTTGATTCGGTGGTGCACTTCTTGTAAAAGTAATTCCTTTTCCTGCAGCAACTGAGAAACTTTTTCTTCCGATTCAATGGTACGAGTGATTAAAGTATGTAAGGCAAAAAAACGATTGATACTGCCGTCAATAGCACGTAAAGGAACAATGGTAGCGCTTACCCAATAAATAGATCCAGTTTTCGTTTTGTTTCTAATGTCACCTTTCCAAACATAACCATTTTGTATCATATGATACATACGATCAAAAAACTCGGGAGAATGGAATCCCGAGTTCAACAAACGATGGTTATTTCCTATAAGCTCTTCCCTCGTATACATTGAAATTTCACAGAATCTGTCGTTCACATAAGAAATTTGTCCATTTTTATCGGTTATTGCAATGATTGCATGTTCATCAAAAGCATGTTTCAATTGTGAAAACTCAAACTGAGACATTTTTAATTCAAAAAAATTCTTTTGATGAAGATCCGCAGGTTTCGGCTGTAAATCAGTAGAACTGGAGTTTGGAACTACGACGTTTCTATGAAGTTCAAAGTCTTTTCTAAGTTCTTCCGTAATGTCACGAGCAATGACAATGATCCTTCTATTTCCATTGGAATCTGGTTGTAATTTTCCTCTGCATTCAAAGGTTAAAAAATGTCCGTTTTTATGAGCGATCCGCCAAATTCCCGTGGTTTCCGATCCAGGCATCTGTAAATGAGAGATTTTTTCACGAACCTCCCTTTGATCCTCTGGATGAAAAAAATCATCTACCGAACGACCAAGGATTTCATGCCACTCGTAACCTAACCTATGTTTATGGAACGAATTTGCGTAACTAATTTTTTCTAATGCATCCAACTCACAGACTAAATCAGGAATGTTTGAAAGTAAATCGTTGTAATTTGTTTGAAACATAGATTTGAATCTAACTAATCCGCAATTGACTCCATACCTGGACTTTGGTACAGGATTATCATTCCATTAGAAATAGTCTATAAAATTAAAATAAACAAACTTGTTGAATCAATTGAATCCAATCTCTGCTTTTAAAATGTTGGAATGATTCTAAGGAGATTTGGAAATCTTTTTTCTTCTAAAATTTGTAGCAAAAGAGAAGAAAGACAACATAACAGTCGTAAGTTAATAGAGGGATGAGTTTCAGAAGCAATGTGAAATAAAATCAAACATAACTGTCATTCGCTAATTGTTATTCCCTTGGTAAGAATAAAGAATAAACCTCTGGATGATTGGTGTATCTGAATCGAATTTACATTTAATTATTAGAGAAGGATAATCCAATCAAACGGTTTTTAAATCTGGATTATAAAAAAATCTCTTTAGCCGCCTTTGGGTAACGTGATTGAATTCCATCCCACCAAACATCGGTACTAAAAGCCCCTGACTCGGAAATTTGCCACTTCCCATTTGTTTTTTTGAACAAAGCTTCTACATGACAACAATCATAAGGGATTTCTTCTGAAAGTGAAATTTCTTTCCCATCTTTTCGTTTGGCAGTTCCCCGAAACCAAGCATAATCTCCTGAAACCTTAAAATGTTCCACCACAAAGACAAACTCTTGTTTGAATTCATTCGAAAGATTGGCACGTAAAAGATCTAAAAGGTAAGTTCTTTCCTTTTCATTCGTTTTATTTTTTGTTTTGTAATCTAAAACCGAAGATTCCGCAAAAACACCCATACCGAATAATAAAATGATTCCAATAATATATATAAAACGTTTCAAATCTTTCTCCTCCTTATCTTACCTTTGCTTTTTGAATCATTTTAAAAAATAAAGAAGGGTATACTGCTTGTAAAAACAACCCAAATTTTTCTTTAATTCCAGAGATCACAACTTCACGTTGTTTGTTGGCAACTGCATGTAAAATTCTATGTGCACATAACTGAACTGGTAAACCCGCAGCAATTACTGAATCCATAGTTCCGGTAGTGGATCCGTCCCCTGTCAGTGCATTTTTAGAAATGTTTGTTTGGATAAAACCAGGATACACCATAGTCACAAAGATTCCATTGCGTTCTTCTTCTGAACGTAAACAATGAAAAAATCCGACTAACGCGAATTTGGAGGCAGAATAGGCTGATCGAAGTGGACTTCCCAATTTACCCGCCACACTAGAAATCACTGCAAAATGAACTTCTTTTTTCCCAACAATTTCCGGTAACATTGTCCGAGTCATTTCGGCCGCACCATAAAAATTTGTGTTCATAATTTTTTCAAGAGTGATCAAGTTTGTTTCTTTTGTTAAAGATCTTTGACTAATCCCACCATTATGAATGACAACTTTTGGAATTCCATATTTCTGTAGACAACGTTTCGCAAAAACTGCAGTAGATTTATAATCTTCTAGATCTAATTTTTCAACCGCATAACGTCCTTTTTCTAATTGGAGTTCTTTTGCAAGGGCCTCAAGTGTTTTTGTTTTTCGAGAAGCAAGTAACACTTTTGCTTTCTGTTTGTATGCCTGACTAACAAGTTCTTTTCCAATTCCAGAAGAGGCTCCCGTAATCCAAACCCATTCGTCTTTATAAAATTCGCTCATACGGTTTCCCCTCATCTCTGTTCTCTTTTCCTAAGATTTCTACTAGATATGAATTTCCCACAACTTGTTTTTATTGTCCGAATGGATTTAGAAGGAGATAGGGGGTCGATACGAAAAGACTGATAAAAGGAAAAGGGAATCAGATCCATAAAAATAAATGGATCCGATTCCTAGAGGGTAATTTACTTCCCACCCTCCCCAATACGAAAACTTGGACATTCTATACGGTAAGGAGAACGAACCCCCTCCTTATTTAAATAAATTCCCTCGTGAACCAATCGGTATTCCCCTGGAGATGTATCAGCACTCGTTTCCCAAATAAGTTCTACACTTTCTTCTGCCCTTCCCCAAAGTCCTCGTTTTTGGTAAATGAACTTTGTATCGAAGTCGGCATCGGATCGAACGGGATCCCAATCGGATTTTTCTTTTGTCTCAACCCATAAATAAGAAGCCACATTAGGGTAACCGACGTTAGGGTTTACTGCCTCCACTCGACAAGTAACCAGTTCTCCTTTGCCGTATGACTCCGCACTGGATTGGATGATAGTTTGTGGTTTGGAAGAAACAGAATCAGAACCAGGAACCTTCAATGGATGAACTTTGTCTGATAAATCCAATGGTTTGATGGCGTTTAATGTTGTAGGACTTCCATTTTTTAATTCCAAAGACATCTTATGAAATTCTTGTCTTAACGCATTTAAACTTTGTGGCCCATGTAATGTATGACCACCTTCGTAGTTTTGAGTGGAGTATTCTTCAGGAGTTGTAATATACCCTGAAAAATCATTCGTAAGTCCAGAGAGAACAATCTCAGATGATTTATCTTTTAATACAGATTGAACTTCTTTTTTCAATCGTCTGCTAGACATCGTTGTGACTTCATGTGGCATCACTAAAATTGTCAAATCACCAACTAACACGAGTCCATAAGGTAGAATTTGTGGCAAACTGGGAAGAGGTTTTGTTTCTCCCATAGGAAATAAAACTGCTTTCGGATTTTGGCATTCTCTAAGTTCTTCAGAAGGAGACTGCAACATAAACTTTGCGATCCAATCAATATAGAACCTTCTATTTTTATTCGTCATCCCTTCATGGAATAAAAAATGTCCTCCTCCTTCTTCTGTGGAACCAGCAGCAAATGCATAACCATAAGCGGATGGACAAGTAGTTTCTATCTTCCCAGTACCAGAAAATTCAGGACTTACAGGATGTTGACTCATATCAATGAATCGTTGCGTAAAAGAAATACCACCTGATAGTCGTTTGCCGGATGATTTTAGGATCTGTTGGCTAGCCAAAAACTGTCTTTTCCCAATGATAAAACTGCTATCATAAATGTCTTTTCCGGGACCAGTATTGTCAAGATTTAGGTTAGGAGAAACGTCACCTTCATTTGCTTGCGCAAAAATAGCTACAAAGCCATTTAACCCTTGTTTTTTGGCTTCTGCTTCAGAAAGTAAAGAAGCAATTCCCTTATTGTCCGAAGAAATCAAACGATTGTCAAAAGTGATATTCGTTGGATGGACACCATACCAATTAACAAGACCAATGGGAATTCCTGCCACCGATACTGTTAGTTGCACCATCTCTCGATCAATATTATCCGAATATTGTTTTCTTTCTAGTTCTGGATTAGCAAGATAAGCAGAAAGACTTCTATTGACTCCGGCTTCTCCCACAAAAGCCTTTCCAATGGTCAACTCTGCTGGTTTCATTTTCAAATAGGCATCTCGAATCGATTCAAAAATCCCATCTCTCAAAACAGCATAAGACTCAGAATAAAATTCTTTTGAATAAAAGGAAACTTCGGAATAATGAAAATGCCCTGCAGGCCCACTATGAGTGTGAGATGCATTGATGAGAACATTCCCATAACCAAATCCTGGATCCACTTCCGCCTGAAGCCTTTTGACCACATCCCTTTGGATTTCAAAGGGAATCCCTCCAACCTCGGCAGTTACATAGGCCAAAAGTTTTTTGGAGTTTTGGTCTCTAATCACAAGCGAACGAGCAAACTGCCTGGTGTGAATTCCAAGCCCCGTTTGGTCTTCCCGTGCATAACCCCAGAACATAACACCCACAGACGGCCCTGTGATATCTTTTTTAGCCATGGCTGCTAAATATACCGGACTCTCCTCAGACCAAAGAGGGAGAGAGAAACATAAAAGTACAACGGATAAAATTCGAAACTGCATATCTTTAGTGTATAGGGGTTGGATGCAAAAGTCAATCCCGAACAATTGTCGACTAATTTTAGCATACAATCTGTTTTAAGAGAAAAAAATCCATGATAACGAACACGGATTGGTCAAGCGAGTTACGAATTCCAGTCAGTAGAAAAGGTAAGTCGCTGAAGAAAGTAAGGACGAAACCAAAGAATCCCATGATACTGACGAATAACCATCTCTAAGGAAGTAATTATGTTTTCTTTACTCCAAACCAAACTGGGCAGATTCCGAATTTTAGCCTTTTTGGAGGGACTTTCTTTTCTCGCCATCCTCTTTGTAACGATGCCTCTAAAGTATCTCTACCAAAATCCTGAACCAAACAAAATTGTTGGTCTTGTTCACGGGTTATTATTCCTACTATATTTAGTAGAATTATTCCAAGTCAAAGTAGAGTTGGAATGGAAGGCCAAAAAAACTTTACTCGCGGCACTGGCTTCCGTGGTTCCTTTTGGAACTTTTATTGCGGAAAAGTATTTATACTTAAAGTCTGATGCAGATGAGACCATTCCTTAAACACTCTTTAAAGATAACATTTGTATTCTTCCTTCTAACAGAGTCTATTTGGTCTATAGACCTCAGTGAAATTTTTGATAAAAAATCCATCGGAAGAGAAATTTGGATTCTAGAAGATAAATCAAAATCTCTCACAATTGAAGATGTATTGAAGGAAGAAACAAATCAAAAATTTACCCTTTCTAAAGAAGAAATTCCCAACTTTGGACAAACTAACTTTTATTACTGGATCAAAATTCCTTTAGAAAACAAAAACAAAACACCAGTCAATCGTTTGCTTGAAATCGATTACAGCAATATCGATTTAGTAGAAGTTTTTTCTATCGCAAATAACACCTATCAACTAACAGATCAATCAGGGATGATGTTCCCATTCTCAGCAAGAAATATTAACAATAGAAATTTTATATATCCTTTAGAATTAACAGGAGAAACATCCCAAACCATTTACATCAAACTCTACAATGGAGGAGGACTTTCTTTACCTCTAACCATCTGGGAAAAAGAGAGTTTTTCTTCACATTATGCAAATGTCCAACATGGATTAGGATTGTATTATGGGGTTATGTTGGTGATGATCTTATACAATTTTTTTATTTTCTTAAGTGTAAGGGATCTCAGTTATTTATATTACGTAACTTATATCTTTGGGTTTTTAGGATTACAGCTGACACTGACGGGACATGGGTTCCAATATTTATGGCCCAATTTACCTCAATTCCAGAGAAATGGATTTGTATTTTTTTCCGGATTCTGTGTTGCTTCACTCATTTTATTTACAAAACGTTTCCTAAATACAAAGGAAAATATACCAAGATGGTTAGACCAAACACTAAAAGTATTTTTTATCTTCCATCTCATTCAAATCCCATTTACTTTATTCTTTTCACCAGAAATCACAGTAAAAATTGGTTTATTATTAACAATTCCTGTTCCCATTCTGATTTTCATCTCCGCAGTCATTAGTTTTTTCCGTAAGTTTAGGGCGGCACGTTTTTTTCTTCTCGCCTTTACCGTGTTAATTGTCGCGACAATCATTGTTACTTTTAAATACTTAAACTTAATTCCAGTAACCTTTTTCACGGAATATGGTTTATACATTGGGTCTGCCTCTGAAGTAATTCTACTTTCCATTGCCCTTGCCGATAGAATCAACATCATGAAACAGGAGAAAGAAGTTGCCCAGTCCAAAGCAATTGAAATGCAAAAAATTCTTACCGAATCTTACGCACGTTTTGTTCCCAAAGACTTTTTAGCTAATTTAGGAAAAGATACTATTTTGGATGTTAAATTAGGGGATCAAATCCAAAAATATATGGCTGTCCTTTTTAGCGACATTCGTTCTTTCACAACCTTATCGGAACAAATGAGCCCAGAAGAAAACTTCAATTTCATCAATTCTTATTTGGGAAGGATGAGTCCTATCATTCAAAAACACAACGGGTTCATCGATAAATTCATTGGAGATGCAATCATGGCACTCTTTGAAAGAAACATCACCGATGCTATTTTTGCAGGAGTGGACATGCAATTGTATTTAAAAGAATACAACTACCATAGGAATAAACAAGGATATGTTCCCATCCAAATTGGAATCGGCATTCACGCTGGATCTCTAATGTTAGGAACCATCGGCGCAGAAGAAAGATTAGAAGGAACAGTAATTTCAGATACAGTCAATTTGGCTTCACGTGTCCAAAACCTAACAAAAATATATGGTGCCAAAATTGCAGTGACCGAAGCAGCAATCCACGCCATCGATGATAAACACATTCAAAGTCTAGAATATAGATTTTTAGACCGAGTTCGAGTCAAAGGAAAAACGAAACCAGTTTCAGTATACGAAATTCTAAATGGAGACGACCCCATCTTTTTGGAACAAAAACTAAATACAAAAGATTTGTATTTAGAAGCGACCGCAGCCTATCACTCAGAAAATTTTGTAGAAGCTAGGGAAAAATTTGAAGCAGTTGCCAAACGATTCCCCGAAGACAAAGCAACACAGTTATATTTAAAAAGACTGTTCCCTCGAACATCCCCCGTATCTCGCATCCATGACGAATTTCCTGAGGATGAGGAATAAAAAATTAGATAGTTTCCTTGCGAATTCTTAAGGGGGAATTTCTCTAGGATCATGAAAGCCTTATGGTTCCTCTCTCTATTCAGCTTTGTTTTCACTTTGGGAATCAATGCCCAGGCAAAGAAAGTGGTCAAAAAATCGGCTCCAACAAAAGCAGAAATTCCACCTGAAATTGAGAGAACCATTCCCGAACCACCTAACCAATACCAAATTCGATTAACAATGGAGAATGATGCTTTCGGAGGATTCTCTGATCGATATTATACCAATGGTTCTCGGTTGGAATTTCATATGACAGCTGGGGAGTCTAACCCTACCCGAAGGATTTTAGGCTATTGGAATGATTTATTTATAACTTCATCAGAAAAAACAAGATACTTACAAGGATTTGCACTTGGGCAGGAATTTTATACACCAACAAACATAACCAAGGCGGATGTTTCTTACGGAGACCGACCTTACTCCAGTCGCGCCTATTTCAGTAATTCCCTAACCACTGCCACCGAAGACACAAGTATCACAACTGAACTAGAAGTAGGAATGATTGGACCAGCTGTGGGTGGTAAGTCGGCACAAATGAACTTTCATAACTTAATTGGCTCACCAACACCACAGGGATGGGACAGTCAGATTCCGAATTCCTATTCAGGGGCGCTAAGAACCGATGTTCGCAAATTCCACCATCGTTTTTTCGGGACTCAATATAACGCAAATTTAGGAAATATCCAAACGGATTTTTCCTTCGGATTAATATTCAGGTTTGGTAATGTAGATAAAACTCCTGGACCTGGAACTTCTGCATTACAACCAGGACCTCCGATCCTCCATGAAGATGGAAAGGGATATTGGTATTTTTATATAAACCCGGGTGGAACATTCCAACTTTATAATGCAACAATCCAAGGACAAATAGGAACAGATAAAACTTATAAAAATCAAAATAGAAATACGGCTTTTAGCAACTGGGACAATTATTTGAATAACCCAACACCAGAAGCAGGCGAAAGAGAAATTCAATACAGAGCCCTCTCGGAAGACAACGGGCGTAATTCTCTTCAAAGATATATTTTGTTTAATGAATTTTTGGTGAAAGGTACGAATAACCCTTATAACATTGGACTCAACTATTTGATTTTTAATAATATCTTTAACGGTGCAGAAGATATTGAACAAGCAACTCGAGTATTTTTACTAAAAAATCTACTCGACCAATGGGAACAAATTCCAGATAACGCACGTGCTTTGGCCATTTATTCCATTTTTAGACCAGAAGGTGGCAAACTACCGCCGATTGTTCGATTATACTCCTACGAAGTTTTGTCACAGTTTATCTTAGATCCCAAACAAAGAGAAATCCTCTTACAGTTGTTACGTGATGAAATAGAATACCGAGATGAAAAAACTTATGTAGCAGACTTAAAACGAGCCGTTGGTTTCGTTCGGGCAGGTTTTGTTTCCGTATCCAACGCTGGTTTTTTATTCGGACTCCACTATAATTACCAAACCATTGACTTTCAATCGGCAAAAGGTTTACCACAACAACACCAGTGGATAGGTTTCCAATTAGGCCAAGTTTTCTAACGGACAGTTTCTATTTAGAATCATTATTAAAGAAAATGGAACCGGTGTCAAAATAATTGTCGCCAAAGATGCCACTGCTCGTTGAAACTAAGCGATCATGAACAATCACAATTTAGGTGGACGACTTTGGTCTGTACTCATTCTATTTGGTCTCGTTGGACAAATTGCTTGGGCAGTAGAAAATATCTATTTTAACTTATTTATTTATAATACCATTTCAAAAAGTACTTCATCCGTCACACTGATGGTACAACTCAGTGGGATTGTGGCAACCTTCACCACTCTTATCGCGGGGATCCTAACAGATAAACTGGGAAACAGAAAGTATTTTATTTCGATTGGTTATCTCCTCTGGGGTCTTTTAACACTTTCTTTTGCTTTTATTTCCAAAGAAAATACGGCGGAATGGTTTCAACTTTCTGACTCCACTCAAATCATTAGTCTAACAATCACAATTGTAATTACTCTCGACTGTATCATGACAGCATTCGGATCCACTTCTAATGATGCTGCATTTAATGCTTATGTTACAGATAACACGGGCGAGGCGAGAAGTCTGGCAGAGGGTGTTCTTTCCGCAATGCCTCTCCTTGCAATGTTAATTGTTGCCGGAGGATTTGGAATCATTGTAAACGCTCTCGGGTATCCTGGTTTGTTTGTTTCCGTAGGAACTATGATGTCTGTATCAGGCCTCATCGGTATTTGGCTTATCAAAGACAACCCAAACTTAAAGAAACAAGATACAAATTTTCTTTCCGATATTAGTTATGGATTCAAAATCAATGTAATCCGCGAAAACCGAAGGCTTTATCTTTATTTTCTTGCCATGGGGATTTATGGAATCGCCAGTCAAATTTATATGCCTTATCTCATCATTTATATGCAAGAGTATTTACAATTCGATGTTATACAATATTCCATTGTCCTTGCAGGCGTTATCCTTGGAGCTAGTTTGATTACAGTTTTACTTGGAAAAAGTTTTGATGGGAAAAACAAAGATAAATTACTCATTTACTTTTCCATTTTATACATTTTTGGAATGTTATCTTTGTATGTTATGTCAAAAACTATCGACTTAAATCTAAAAACGCAAGTTATGTGGTTTACTGGATTCACAAGTCTAATTTTGATTACAGGATTTGTTCAAGTATTGGCCCTACTAGGAGCACAAATACGAGACAACACACCTACAGAAAACACAGGAAAACTACAAGGAATCAGGATGATCTTTTTTGTTCTAATTCCCATGTACATAGGCCCTATGATTGGCGAGTTTATTAACGAAAGAACCAATCTGACTTATGTCGACCCAGTGAATGGTTTGACGGCGCATGTGCCTTCCCCTGAGATTTTTTTATTCGGTGCCATCGTTTGTTTTTTTATCTTCATTCCTATTTCTCTATTATTTCAAGGCAAACAATCAAAATGAAAATTCCTCATTCCGAATACCCGCGACCTCAGTTAGAACGAAATAGTTACATCAATTTAAATGGTGAATGGGATCTTCAACATGGAATTTTTGGTGATAACACAAAAACCCAATGTAAAATCCAAGTCCCCTTCTCCCCCGAATCCAAAGCAAGTGGTCTTGGAAATTTCATTCTACAACCAGAAGAAGAATTAATTTATGAACGAGAATTTGAGTTATCGTCTTCTTTTCTCAAAGATATCACCATACTTCATTTCGGTGCTGTGGATTATAGTTGTACCTGTTATATCAACGATCAGGAAATAGGATCACATAAAGGAGGATTTCTTCCATTCCAATTTGATATTTCTTCCTACATACAAAACGGCAAAAACAAAATCCAAGTAAAAGTTACGGATCCCACCGACACGGGAGTCCAGTCTCGAGGAAAACAAAAATTAAAAAGGGGTGGAATTTGGTATACTCCGCAATCAGGAATTTGGCAAACAGTTTGGTTAGAAAGTGTATCCACTGATTATATAAAAGATATTAAAATCACACCAAATATTGATACAAAGTCTGTAGAAATTATCCTGACTACAAACTCACAGGATGCCAACATACAAATATTAGATGGGGAAACAGTCATCGCAGAAGTTTCAGGTAATCATGTAAATATACCAATTCCAAATATGGAACTCTGGTCCCCAGAAAATCCGAAACTTTATGAGATTCTTATCAAAACGACAGGAGATACGGTTAAATCCTATTTTGGGATGAGAAAATTTTCCATTGGATTCGACGGAAAATTCAAAAGACTATTTCTGAATAATCAACCATACTTCCACAACGGGCTTCTTGACCAAGGTTATTGGTCAGAAGGATTACTCACTCCACCTAGTGATGAAGCAATGGAAAAAGAAATCAAACTAATGAAAGATATGGGTTTTAATATGTTACGTAAACATATTAAAATTGAACCTTTACGTTGGTACTACCATTGTGATAGGTTGGGGATCCTTGTTTGGCAAGATTTTGTTTGCGGAGGTGGAGCTTACGAAACTTGGAAAGTTGCTTATTTACCTTTTATTGGTTGGAAAACTAAAGACACTAAATACAAATTTTTGAACCGAACGGATGAGGTAGGTAGAAAAGAATTTATCACCGAAATGGATGAAACAGTCAATTTACTAAAAAATACTGTGTCACTTTCTGTTTGGGTACTTTTTAACGAAGGTTGGGGACAATTTGACAGCATCCAACTAACCGAAAAACTAAAAACTTTAGACAATACAAGAACCATTGATAGTGTAAGTGGATGGTACGACCAAGGCAAAAACAGCAGTGACTTAAAAAGTTTACATCTATATTATCAAAAATTAAAAGTCCCAAAAAAAGATACTAGAGTTATCGTATTATCCGAATTTGGTGGTTATTCTTTAAAAACAGAGGGGCATGTTTACGATAATGAAAAACTTTTTGGATACAAAATTCTTCCTGACAAAGAAAGTTTAGAAAAAGAATACAGAAGTTTAATCGAAGAACAATTAATTCCCTTAATCGAGAAAGGTCTCAGCGCATCCATCTATACACAAGTCAGCGATGTAGAAGAAGAAATTAACGGGTTAGTCACTTATGATAGAAAAGTCATTAAGTTTGATATAGAATGGATGCGAGAACTCAATGCAAAAATCAGCTACAGGTAGGATTCGAATTTGGAATTAGTTGCCAGCCATCCTTTCATCGCAGTATTTTTAGTCTTTTGTTTAAGTTTTATTTTCTATTATATTTTTGAAGTGATAGAAACTCCGGTTCTGCGGTTCAGCGAATCTGAATTTTTATTACGTGTGATCGAAAGATCACCAAATCTAACAAATCCATACTATCCAACCTTCTGGTGTTTTAACCAACATCTAATGTTGTTATTACTCATGTTTAAGGAATACCGTACCAAACCATTTATTTATGATCAATTAGAACAATTGAAAATGAAAGATGGAGGGATCACTGGACTTGCTTGGTCAGGAATCCAAGTTGGTTCCCAAAACAATGACACTCCCATTGTTGTTCTTTTCCATACCATTAGCGGTGATGAACAGGATGTAAAATCAACAGTCAAATATTTGCGGGAAAAATTTGGTTGGATAGTCGTTGTTTGTATCCGCAGGGGTCACGGGAACCTCCCACTTACCAAACCAAAAATCAACACCATGGGATCTACTTCTGATTTAAAAGAACAGTTGTCATACATTCAAAAAAGATTCCCAAAAAGAAAACTGTTAGGTGTAGGAATTTCAGCAGGATCGGGACTTCTCGCAAGGTATTTAGGAGAAGCAGGAACAAAAAGTCAATTCATTGCAGCCGTGGCCGTATCCCCGGCTTATGATATCGAAAAAGCCTTCCATCGTGTTCATCCAGTTTATAGCAAAATTATGGGACAAAGGCTAATTAATTATTTTTTAAAAACGCATTATGAAACCCTATCCAATCTAAATGGTGTAGATAAACTTTTAAAAATCAAAACTATAGGAGAATTTCAAGACCAACTACATACCATTTCAGGATTTAAGGATAAAGAAAAGTATTATTTTCACTCCAATCCAGTGTTAGTTGCAAAGAATATTCGGACTCCACTGCTTGTTTTAAATTCAGCAGATGATCCTATCTGTGTAAATCAAAATGTAATCGAAAATTTACATTGGTTAGAAACCCTTCCCAATACCATTCATGTACATACCAAAAGAGGAAGCCACATTGCTTACTTCCAAGGTTTTAAAGCTAAATCCTGGTCTGATACAGTCATTGGTGAATATTTTTCGGCTGTTCTAAAAGAGAATTCACCGATTAAAAAACCTAAGAAAAAATCAAAAAAGAAAAAAATCTAACTTACTTTTGATCGATACACCTGCGGAGACACTCCATAACGATCTAAAAAAAGTTTGTGAAAGGAAGATTTAGAATTAAAACCGGATGTATAAATGATATTTATGATTGGTGTCTCTGGTCTTTCTTTTAGTAACCTTGCGGCTTCTGACAAACGAAACCCATTCACATAATTACGAAATGTAATACCAAGTTTAGTATTTAAAATCTCAGAAAGTTGGTGCGAATTTAGATCTAAGTGTTTTGCTAAAGAAGCCAAAGTTAAACTATCATTCAAATACAATTGGTTAAGATTCATAAGATCTTCCAGTCGCTGCAAAATTTGAGAAACATCTATCCCTTTCACCCTGCTCTCCTGATAACGGGCTAATCTTGTCTCTAATTTAAATTTTAAAATAAATTCTTTATGATTCATTTTCAAAACTAAGAGAAGGATTAGAAGTAATGTTAACGTAAAACATGCAAACAAAAACAATGGCATATAAAAAAGTTGTGCAAAAACAAACGAAGCAACGACGAACAAAGAAAATAATAAAAAATACAGAAATGGCCAAAAGGTCTTTTGTATCTTCTCTTTAAAATTGAATCTCCAACGAATCACTCGAATCAGAAAAAAACTGATATAACCAAGAATCGATAATACACTCAACCCCAGTAAACTGAAAATGGAATCGACATATAATGAATCTGGTTGGATTCGAAAACCAAAGCTGTTGATTAAAATTATATTCCCCAATGGCCGAAAAAGAAAAACATAAAACAAACAAAGAAAACTTGGTAAAAAATGGATCAAGTTAACTGTATTCATTTCTCCTCCACTCATCTCCTCAAAAAAAAGATAACTCAATGGGCCAACAAGAAGTAGAGCTGGGATATGAATTCCATAAAAGATCGAATCGAAAGTAATTTCCTTTGTGAGTTCTAAATAAATATGAAGTTGTAAAATTGCTAAGGAAAGAAACAAAAACACCGTTGTAAATTTTTGTAAACAACCAATCTGGAAATTAGAATTTACGCGAACAGGAAAGTGCCCCTTTGTTTGCGTTTTATCCTTTTTTTCTTTTTCCCTTTGAATGGTTTCCAACCAAGAAGAAAAAGCCAAAAGGAAGGCCACAACAGCCCCCGTAAATGGAATCAAATTCATAACACAATTAGGAAAACTAAAAGTCCGTTGTCTATTTTTTTACAAAACCCTAACAGTTTTTAGTCCGTCCGTATCCTAACGGACGACAAAAAGAGAAATGACAAAGATAATTCTAGTATGAATCAAAATTCTCAAAATTTCAGAAAAACAAGAATCAATACCAAAAACCAATTTAGCCTACAATTCTTGGGACTTATTTTTCTATTTACTATTGTACTAATTGTTCTACCAATCTTTGGTGAACCAGAACTTACCAATCATTTAGAAAAAATCCCGATACAAAAAAATCATAAAAAACCAGTGGTTGTTGTGATTGGAGAAAATCAATATACAGAACTTACTGATTTTGTTGTTCCTTATGGAATTTTAAAACGTGCAAATATTGCCGATCTTTATCCAATAGCACCTAACAAAGGAACCATGAATATGTTCCCATCACTGTCCATAGAAATCACAACATCCATCAATGACTTCGATTTATCTCATCCGGAAGGTGCTGATTTAGTTATTGTTCCTGCTATCCACAATTCAGAAAACAAAACCATCACCGAGTGGATTCAAAAACAATATCAAAAAGGTGCAACAGTTGTTGGGATTTGTGATGGAGTCTGGACTTTAGGTTTTGCTCGACTTTTAAAAAACAAAAAAGCAACGGGACACTGGTATTCTAAAGAAGGATTATCCCAAAAATTTCCCGATACAGAATGGATTCAAAACAAAAGATATGTTCAAGACCAAAGGATCATCACAACAACTGGAGTGACTGCATCCATTCCTATTACCTTAGCATTGGTGGAATCAATTGTTGGAACAAAAAAAGCAAAAGAACTAGCGACGGAACTTGGAGTTTCTGATTGGAGTCCTTTTCATAAAACAGATGAATTTTATTTTGATGGAAAAACATACCTTACAGCAGCAAAAAATCTAACTTTCCTTTGGAGCCATGAAACTTTTGGTATTCCCATCTATGATGGTATCGATGAGGTATCTTTAGCACTCGTCGCAGATTCTTATTCACGAACATACAGATCAAAAGTCGTGGCAACCACCAACACTGAAGATTCGGTGATCACAAAATCAGGCCTTCGTTTTTTTTCTGAATCCAAAACAATTGATAAAAACAAAATCCACTCATACATTCAGATAGAAAAAAACAAAAAAGCTTTTGAAGGATTGAGGGAAAGTCTTTCTGAAATTCAAAAACGGTATGGGAGAACCACCATGAAGTTTGTGGCCTCACAATTAGAATTTCCACTAGATTAGTTTTGTATTATGTCGCTTCTAAGCACCAATCTTTGGAAAAACGGAAATCAAAATCTTTAGTTTTCGAGTTTTAGACTAGCATCTCGTTTGTTTTCAAAAACATTGGAATCAAATCATCGTATGCATTCAAAACTTAGAGCTTATTTCGTCCTTTCCTTTTTGGCCTTCGGGTTCTTATTACTTTTAAGTGTACACCTGTTATTACAGACAAAAGCAGATAACTTAACAATAGTTCTCTGCTTTGAATTTGGAATCTTAGTTCTATTCGGGTTTCTCTTTGGTTCTGCCTTAAGTTCCTGGTTCGGAAAAATATTTGGAAAACTAGAACTTGCTTTTAAAGAAGTTGGGCTCGGGAATTTACAAACACGACTCTCTTACGAAAAAAACGATATATTTGCAGAGTTCTATTCGGGTTTCCATCGAATGTTGCAAGCCCAAGGGGAACTCATCCAACATATCAAATCATCGGCAGATACCTTATCTTCTGATTCACAAGAAATGAAATTGGTAACACTTGATTTTTCAAGTAACCTTCAATCCCAATCCGCTGCGACAGAAGAAGTGTCTGCTTCCATAGAAGAAATATCTGGAGTTGCTATTTCAATTTCAAACATTGCGGAAAACAACTCTGTCAGCATGAACAATCTAACCAGCGAAGTGGATCACCTTTCTTTGGCGATTGACAAAACGGGTGAGTATGTTGTAGGAACACTTGATTCCATCAAAAACATAATCGACCGTGCAGAAGCAGGAAAAAACACCTTACGCACAATGAATGAAGCTATGGATAACCTTTCTCATAGTTCACTTGAAATTTCTAAAACTGTTGATGTCATCGCAAAAATCAGTGAACAAGTGAATATGCTGGCTCTTAATGCTTCTATTGAAGCGGCAAGAGCGGGAGATGCAGGAAGAGGATTTGCTGTTGTTGCTGAAGAAGTTTCCAAACTTGCAGAAAGAACTGCTGGTGCGGTGAAAGGGATCGACTCTTTGATGAAAAAAAATCAAAATGATGTTTCCTTGGGTCGCGAACGAATTGAAAAAACTACGATGGAAATCCAAGAAATCATCGGGAACATCGATTCGATTTCTGAAAAAATTACAGAAGTCCACTCCGCAGTAAATTCACAAAAAGAACTAAAAAACAAACTGCTAAAAGAAGCACTCTTTGTCAAAGAACGTTCTACAGAAATCAAAGACGCGGTGACAGAACACAAAACGGCAACCAATGAAGTGATGGCTTCGGTTGCCTCCATTAGCCAGTCTTCCTTTAGTAATTCAGAAAGTAGCGATTTACTCGCTGAAAAAATCACAGCCATTGCTAACACAGCCGACAAACTCATATCTATGGTGGATTTATTCAAAACAAGTTTGGTTTCGGATGAATCATCAATTTCTAACAGAGATGAAACCACGCACAAACTCCAATTCCGCTCAGACATTGGTAGTATTTACTATATCAAAGAAAAAGATTTATTGGAAGTTGTGTGGACTCCCAATTTTAGCGAAGAAAAATATATAGAAATCTTAAATGAAGCTCTAAACATTATCGAAAAACATAATATTCGGAAATGGCTTGCGGATACCAGAAGAATGGGATTAGTGACTCGTTCTGCTCAGGAATGGGTAAATGTAAACTGGTTTCCAAAGGCAAGTAACTCATCTTTAAGAAAGATGGCCGTAGTGGTTCCGAACTCGGCACTGGCAGCCATCTCCATTGATGACCAAACTCTCAAAACAGGGAATGTAGAACTAAAGTCCGTTCCTAGTTTGGAAATTGGAATTGAATGGTTAGAAAAATAAACTAACCATTCACAAAAAAACAACAAAACATAAATCTAAACAAAATGTTTTGTTGTTTTTATTTATCTCTCTCTAAAACAAAAAAGAAAGGTTGTTTCATTCCTTTATAGTCCATACACCCAAACATTGTATCCTGATTTACTTTTTTAAATACGTCATGGATAGGGAGATTGTCATAGATCATTGCAGCGGTAAGTTTCCCTCGAAACTCAATTCGACGAACTCGAGCTTTTGATTTTGATGTTTGGAATAAAAATCGAACTAACAAAAAAACATAACGTAAAGGCCATAAGTTTGTAGTTGGAACTAAAGTTGCTAACCGAACAGGCATAATCGATGGATTTACTTTAAACAAAGTTTTTCCAAAAGATTTAAATACGAGTGGATGCACGTTATCAGCATCCACAAATTCTTTTCCATACCAATTGAAGGTTTCTAATGCTCCATCCATTGTATGTCCTGTATGGAATCCGGAACCATGCCAACGACCAAACATATCTTCGATCGAAACTGTTTCTAAAGCATCAAACAAGGCGAACGAATCGTCTGTAGAATTGTTCTTTTTACTACGCATTTCGTAGAATTTTTTTTCTAATTGATTCATGATAAAATTGTTTCCTCAGACAATCTTTTACACCTGCGATTCCCCGGAAATATTTATACAAAACAAGTCACAATTTTCAATTCTCAATCAAGAACAGATTGTATTCGTTGTCTCTCTTCATTGATTCGATTTATTGCTTCTTCTATATTTTTTTGAAACAAATTTGCATTTGATAACGTCAGATAATTTCCTTCAACAGTAGTTAAACCCAATGATTTAGATGTCATAGTGGCAATCCAAACGCGGGAAAGTTCCCCTTTGGATTGATGAATCATCCACAAAGAAGCCACCCTAGAATCCTTTGCAAAATCACCAGCAAATAGTCGCATATCATTAAACTCTGCTTGCGAAGCAATTCGATCTACTTCATGAATGAGTGAGTCCACTTCCGATTGTAATTCTACTTGTTTACCGAATAAATTTGATTTAGAAATTACGAATAACCGTTTTGAAATATGATATAAAATGTCTAGATAAACCAAAACTTTCTTCAACATAAAAGTTTGTTTTTGAAATGTTGTTTCATTCGGTTCTAACTCAGATAATCTTTTTAACTTTTGAGATGTAAGCGAAATAAACTTAAGTTTTGATTCCACTGCTTTAGCTTCGGTTTTTTCAACGATTGTATGATAGATAGAATTTGTTTCTGTATTCGTACGGAGCAGGATTCTCTTTTTCTCTTCCGGTTGATTAGATTCTTTAGAAGCCCAATCAGATATTTCTTTTTGAAGTTGATTGATTTGTTTTTGAATGATAACCTCTTTCTCTGAATCGGTGGACAAATTAGGATTCTTGTTCAATTTCATAATGACCTCTATGTCTCAGGGAAAATACACTTTACGTTCTTTTTGTAAAACCGACAATGCATCATCGATCAAAGGAAGGGATTCTCTTGCCATAGCCGCCGTAGACACAGTCAAAATCCCTCCATAATGATTCGCCAAACGTAATCTCTTACAAACATCCTTATCACCACCAGTAACGATTGAAATTTGTCCGATCACTTGAACGAGAGATGATACCACCATTTGTTGGTTCTGCCGATCCATCCCATGATACACTCCACTTTGCATATGAAAGGCTCTTTCTTTGATGGTTTGGATTGCCGATACAAAGGATGAATACCGGATGCCTAGTAAATCTAAAGATTTTTGATTTTTCGTTATACCGTTTCTCTGATTTTGGTTTTTTAAAAATTCTCGTTCCGCAAAATTCAAAAAATAAAATCTAACAGAGTATTGGTGCCATATGGCTCGATTCATTTTTAGGCGACTTAGAAACTGATTTAAAATACTTAAAACACTATTAATCCAATCGTAAGTAGTATCAGGCGAATTTTGGGATGAATTTGTTTCTTCCAATTCAAAATCAATTCCTAGGGGTAAAGGGAAAAATTGTATGGATTCTGTTTTCTTTGAGCCAAACCAGGGAACAAGGTAGTCAACCTTCAATGGCCCCCAAGGCAAATCCTCTTTTGTTTTCAAGAAAAAATGCGGGTGATTGCCAATTTTCAATTTTTCTCCCAATGAAAGGATCGAATTTTGGATTTGAATGGAATCGGATTCGAATTCTTTTTTCCCATAACCTTTTAAGCCAAATTGTAGACAAAGATTTTGCCAAACTTCCACGAGTGTAATGACAAGTAGAATCAAAACCTCAGAACGAATGGAAGCACAGTATAACGAACGATAAGTGGAAGTATCTGTATTTTCTAAAACTGGAAACTGGGTTTTTAGCTCTTCTGAAAACAATTTTAGAAATGTATCCAACTCCATTCCTTCTTTGTAAATTTTTCTAACAATTTCCTTTTTGATTTTTTCTGCTCCCGCCATAGGATAGGTGGGGAGTTGGTCTTTATGGGCATTTTCAGATATTGGCCTCAGATTTGGTTCTGAAGCTGTTTGGTTTCGAATGCCAGCTACAAGGAGAGTCGTGAAAGAAAGTTTTTTCAGAAAATCGATTCGCTGCATAGTTAGAAAGGCTTATTTAGATTCTAACGTTCAAGACAATAAAATAAACGATCGAAGAAAGTTGATAATAATTGCAATTTATTGACAATTAGTATACAATTTGAAAAGGTTTTTCAATGAGTTCCCCAAAAAACATACGTCTATATTTATTTTTCCAGATTTTGCTTCTTACGTTATTTGTTTTTGAATTCAATTGTAAAATTGCAGAATCCGACAATCTTTGTGACCCAAACTCAAAAGCTTTTAAAAATACTCAAATTTCCAAAATTCTATTAAAGGATAAATCCCCCACTTGCGGAAAAGACTATATTTCAACAGTTATACCATACTCAATATCAGGCTCCATCGCGGGATTAGCTAGTTCGGGTTTAAAACTCTCGCTAAATGGAAGTAATTCTTTGACCATTGACATCAATAGTATAAAATTTTCATTCACCAATGTTCTAACGACAGGATCAAGCTACGCAGTGACGATCACGAACCAACCCACAGGACTTTTTTGTACGATTACAAACGGCGCAGGTCTAATAAGAGATTCCGACATCACTTCCATAATGATTACCTGCGCAGTTTCCTGTAACCCTTGCAAAATTTTTCTATCGAATTCTGGATACCCACCAAATCCAGGAAGTGCGGTAAACTTTGATACATCTTGTTCTACAGATGCAAATTATCCTGGTACGGGAACTTATAAAGCAATGGTCGTCGATGGAGTGACAAGACGAGCTTCTTTGAGTGCAAATATCGGAGATGGTCAGATCGATTGGATTTTTGCACCAAATCGAACTTATTATCAGACAGCTGGTACGATCGGTACGACTAGTTCAGGCGGGTTATTTATTTCCACACTCACAAACACATTTTCAGTCAATTCCAAATACTGGACTGGCTTAAACACTAACTGGACAACTAACGTTAGTAATACTTGTAATTTATGGACAAGCAATTTAGGAACTTATAATGGAGTTATGGGACAAGGCAATTCCACCGTAATTGCAGATATTACTGCAGGCTGGACGCCCGATCCATGTAATTTAAGTAATCAGCAATTGATTTGCGTAGAACAGTAATTTACCCACTTGCAAAACATTCAATATATGTTATCCTATTCCTATGAATGTAGCCGATTCCGAGATCAAATCCCTCCTTCAGTCTTATAAAAAAATTACAGTATACGGGCTCAGTAATGATTTATCAAAACCAAGCCACTATGTCCCTGTTTATATCCGAGACAAAGGATGGGAAGTGGTAGGAACCTACCCCAAAGAACATAACGTAGGTGGATTTACTATTTATAAAAGTTTAAAGGATGTTCCAAAAGAAGATAGGAAATTCATCGATGTGTTTCGCAGTTCCGATAAAATTCCGGAAGTCATCGATGAAATTTTAAGTTTAGGGGGAACCGAAGTGATTTGGCTTCAATTGGGAATTTCACATCCGGAAGCAGAAAAAAAAGCCGAAGAAGCAGGCATACGTGTGGTTTCTAACCGATGCCTCATCATTGAACATAGAAATTATTTTTAGTAAATAAAAAGTGTGGATACGAATCCATCCCGTATAAAAAAACTATAGTTCGTTGTAAGTTCAGAACTTTAAACCAATCAAAGAGTAAAATCAATACAGGATGGTAACTCGAGTGATGAGATTAACTTTTCCTCTTAGATTGATAATCGGTCCAAGACCCACAACTCCAAATGGCCCAATACACAAGTAATGGTTGGAAAAATAAACGAATGAGTCTGGCCCTATCTGTATCCAATCCAAAAGCACTGATTCCATTTACATACTGAGAGATGTTGCCAGGAAAAATAAGAACAAAAAACAAAGCGACAATCCAACCAACTTGAGCTTGTTTGCTTTTCAGAAAAATCAAAGACAATCCTAAAGTGATTTCTACCACTCCTGACAAAAGAACCACTAAATCAGCATTCAGCGGTAACCAAGTGGGCACTTGCGCTAAAAACTCTGTCCTATGCCATGTTAGGTGGCCTGCTCCCGCAAAAACCAAAAAGGCTCCAAGTAGGATACGTAATCCCGTCTGATAAATACTTCTTTCGACTGTGTTAGAATGATTCATAAGACTTTAGACTCAAAACTTGTGATTTTAGACTTCGAGTCCCCTTCCTTCTCATTTTAAGGGAGAGCCCAAGGTAATGATTTTGAGTCTTTATCTCATTTTTAAGTCGACAAATAATGAATCTTACGGACGATTGGCCGTATGGCCCTTATTTTTGAGAATCAATCTCATATAAATGACCGCTCCATCAGACAGAATCGCTCCTTTTTTTCGCTGATTGTTCTAAATTTTTACTATTCGATCCTTTTCTTCTGTTTCCTCTCCCTACTCACAACCAAAGTTCACGCGCAAAACTTAGAGAAAAAAACTGACCGCACACAAGAAGGGACTGGATCTGATTCCAATTCCGGAACCAAACCTGTGGAACAAGGGATTCGTGTGACTGGCAAAAAGGATCCGAGGGACAGAGAAATCCTTCGGACACCTAATAGTATCAGTCGTTTGAACGAACAAGAAATCCAAGATGCAGGGATCAACCGGACAAACGATATCGATAAACAAGTTCCCAATTTTTCCATCATTGATTCGGGATCGCGTAACTTTACTTATTTTAATATTCGTGGGATGCGAAGTATTGCTTTCAGTGAACCAGCAGTGGGTTTGATTTTAGATGGAGTTCCATTGAATGATAATGTGGCACTTAACACAGAGTTATATGGACTAGAAAACATAGAAGTGTACCGAGGAAGCCAAGCAACTTTGTTTGGAAAAAACTTCCAAGGGGGTGTAGTTGAGATTCGAACCAAAAAACCAACAAATGTAGCAGAAGGAAAAATTACTTACGATGTTGGAAATTATAAAAAACAAGAGATCTCAACTTATTACAATGCACCCATCATCAAAGATACTTTGTATTTTGGAATCGCCGGTAAATCAACAGAACGTGAAGGATATCTTTCCAATATAACAGGATTTTATTATCCAAACAATCGCCCTTACGAAATTCCCATTGAAATCTATAAAACTCATCCCGATGGAAGGAAAGGAAAAGCAGGACGATTTAGATTGTTCTTCACACCTAATGAAATATTTGAAGCCGATTTACAAGTGAGTGCAGAGAGTTTTGATGACGGCTCTCTCAACTTAGTTAATTATTTGGGGGCAAAATCCGAAAGAGAAAAAGCTCTATTACAAGGATGTGTGGCAATGCCTGCCAACTGTTCTAAGTTATATGGAACTTACGTTAACAGAGTAAATGGAGATAGAAAAGTATACTGGGACTACGAAGGAAAAAGTAATGTAACAGGAAATACTTACTCTTTAGCTACAACCACTAAACTACCCCATACCAATTTAAAAACTGCTTCTGCTATTCGAAAGATGGACATTGACCCAATCACTGCCGATTCTGATTTTACGACAGTAGACCAAAACAGATCAATTTATGTAGAGAAGGCCACAACTTTCCTAAACGATGTTTACGTTGAATCAAAAGACAAAAATGATCCCCTGCAATTTAAAGCAGGAATTTATGCTTCCAGTAAAGTCACAAATATAGACCAAGCAAGAGAACACAGATCCCCAATTTATGTGATTAATGATTTCCCTGGACTTACTGCCCCCACCAGGGAGAAAAACCTTTCAAGACTACAAGATCGAAACGTAAGTTTTTATACTCACAATAGTTATACATTTGCTGAAAAATTTACTGCAACCTTAGGTGCTCGATTAGAAAGACAAGAAAGCCGTCTTTCACATACCGAACAAGCAGTGGGGATTTCTCGTTCAGGAAATCCACTCGGCGAGACACTAGTGTTATCCGACCCATACACAATTAACAATCGTTACAACTACAATGTATCCCGAATGATTTTTGATTATAAACCGATCGAAAACTTAATGTTTTTTATAGGTTTTAGTCGCGGATACAAAAATGCAGGTTATAGCACCGTCGTCAATATCCCTGACAAGGCCGCATTCAAACCAGAAATTAACGATACAATTGAAGCTGGGGTTAAGTCCGAATTTTTCAAAGGAAAATTTGGATTAAAATATACGCAGTTTTATACAGAAACACAAAACTTCCACGTGGTGCGAGCCATCAACCTTTCGCAATACATCAATCTCAATGCGGAAATGGTTACAATTAGAGGTTATGAATTAGAAACATTCATCAAACCACAAAAAGATACCAAACTAGGACTTTCTGCTGGTTATACGGAAGGGATCTTCAACAAGTTTTATGATTCAGTTCTCAATCGTGACTTCAATGGCAAATGGGTTCATTTCATTCCCAAATACGACATTGTCAGTTATCTACAATTTAGAAATGAATATGGAATTTTTTTCCGAGGTGAATTCCAAGCAGTCGGACAAATGTACTTTGCGGCAGATAACACTGTTTATAGCGATCCTTACTATGTAATCAATGCAAGGGTCGGATACGAAACCGACACCATCTCTGCCTATCTTTACATGAATAATATCAACGATCGATATTATTTCACTTCGTACATCGATGGAACTTTTCAAGCCGTACCCGGCGCACCCAAAACATACGGATTTATGTTAACTTATAAAATTTGAATTTCTGGAGAACCCTATGAAAACTAAAACAAAAATAAAAACTCTACTCACTCTAATCACATTAGGACTAAGCGTATTCCAATGTGATTTGTTTGATCCTAAAGACAAAGTTACCAGTGATGATCTGGTTTCGATGCTCGCCTTACAACAAATCAATGCCAATAGTATGAGTGAAGCTCAAAGATTAGGTTTAAACGTTGCGTATAGCCATAGATTTAGTATCAAAGATGGCCCACATTTGTTCTGCAGAGAATATTCTACAGCTTATTTAGAAAAACAAGCAGAATGGGAAAAAGATATGGAACAAACCTATACAACCATTGGAAATGCAATTGGCATTCAGATTGTTGTTGAAAGACTGAGTGGTCCGTGTGCCGTCACGAATAAAGTAGCTGCTTGTCATTACGACGGAGTGGATGGGATTAATGATCTGATCCCCTATGCTTATACGACAGAAGGAGAACATAAATACCTTATTCCCGCAAACGCATACTACGGAACAACAGATTTAAAAAATGCTAAAGAAGCTTGCGAAAGATTCAAAGGCACTTATGTTTGTTACGACCCAAGTAAATGTTGGCAATAATTAAAAACTAAAATTCAAACAGAAGAACTCAAGGGAATCTTTTGGGTTCTTCTCCTTTTATTCTTTCTCTTTATATAATAAATACTTAGCCCACTGATTGAAAGTATTGCTGGAGTTAGTCCTCCGATCACCCAAATTACTTTACTAAAATGATTCGCAAAGGTTCCAAAATGAAGTGGCCGAAAAGAATCTAAAACTTGGTTCAAAAAACTTTCTTTTGACATATCCACTTGATCAAATATTTGTTTGGATTTTACATCATAACGAATATAAGATCCGTATCGGCTTTCCAATCCAGAAGAATCAAATCGATTCCCATAGATTCCTATCGGTTCATCTTTGGAATGATGGGGAAAGGAAACATAACCTAATCGAAATCCTGGAATTTCAATTTTTGTTTTTTCCACCAACTGATCAACCGAATCATTGGAATTCCATAAATGGTGAACTACCTTTTCTTCGGGATACCTTTGAATCACCGTATCACGTAAACTCCACCACCCGCCGGTGATCGCCAAAACCAAATGGAACCAAATCGCATTGATTCCAACAAACTTATGTAAGTCGGAAAAAAGAATTTGTGCACTTTCTTTCCATCGAAGGCGAAACAAACTCACCCAAAATCTTTTATAAAGTTTGATCCCACTTATTGCTAAAAACAAATAAATAAACGCGATGCACCCGGTTAAAAAATATCCCACCCCACCCATAAAAAGACTATAATGCAAAACGATCAAAAACCCATAGAGACTATCACTTCGATTCTCTTTTAGTTTTCCTATGACAGTTCCATTGTATGGATTGACCAAATAAACAGATTCGCGACTTGGAGTTTCTAAATCATGAAACCAAACTTGATCCGCTTGGTCATTCAAATCAGACAACAACCAACCTGCTACCGAACCTTGTGGAATTTGAGTTAACAGTCGTTTGTATAAATCATCCAAAGGTAATCTGTTTTTTTCGATTACGACCGAGTGCGCACCTGTCAATGATTGCAGTTCTTTTCCATAAACAAGAAGTGAGCCCGTTAGGCCTAAAACCAAAAGGAAACTGGCTCCAAAAATTCCGAGAACCATGTGGATTTGATACCAAGTTTTTGCTTTCACGAACGATGTCTCTCCTCGTAACTAAATCCACAATAATGAGACCAGGTCTCATTATCAAGTAAATCTGGAAAAAGCAGAGGTTCGAACCAATCGTTATCTTGGATTGGAAAACGAAATTCTGGCTAGTTTGCCAACTCTTTCAGAATTTTACCCACTTCTGGGCGACAACTTCCGCAACCTGTTCGAGCACCTTTAGTAGGTTTGGTGCCCGTAACCCCAGAGAGTAACTTCCCTCTTTTGTCTCCAAGTTCCAATCTTGGAGTTTGTCGAAAAAAAATCCAAATGGTATACGTAGGAAAAATGACTGTTCTTCCATCCTATCACCCTTATAAGGGATAGGAATGAATGATATTACCGGAAAAAGAACCACCCTTCGTTATGCAGAAGCAGAAGGGTTTGTATATTGTAACGCGGAAACCATCAAACGAGTCAAATCAAACAATCTTCCTAAAGGAGATTTGTTTGGTGTGGCAAAGGCCGCAGCCCTACTCGGTTCCAAAAAAACTTCAGAACTCATTCCGCATTGCCATCCTGTTCCCATTGATTCCTTTTCCATTCAGTTTGAAATTTTAGAAGATAAAAATGCCATTCGTATCCAAACAAATGCCAAGTCCATAGGCAAAACAGGAATTGAAATGGAAGCCCTTACGGGCGTTACAGTAGCAGCACTTGTGATTTATGATCTATTAAAACCAATTGATAAAGAAATCGAAATCACTTCTGTTCGACTCCTCGATAAAAAAGGAGGAAAAACTGATGCACAAATTTCGAAATTCGCAAAAGGATCTAATGCAAAAATTTTAGTATGTTCGGACTCTTGTTTTGCTGGGAAAAAAGAAGATGGATCAGGAAAGGCTATTGCCGAACTTCTAGCAGGAGAAGGTGTGGAAGTTTTAGAAATTAAAATTGTTCCTGATGAACCAAAAGAAATTCAAAATACAGTCACGGCTTGGGCCCGTGAAAACATAGACCTCATCGTCACCACGGGTGGGACAGGACTTGGGCCAAGAGACAACACAACAGATTCCATCAAACAAATATTAGATAAAGAAATTCCTGGTGTAGCAGAAGTTATGCGTTCTTTTGGACAAGATAGAACTCCCTTTGCCATGTTATCTTGTTCCCTTGCAGGAAAAATCAAAAAATCCATTGTGGTTACTGTTCCAGGAAGTACTAATGGTGCAAAGGAAAGTATGACTGCCATTTTACCGGCAATTTTTCATGCAAAAAAGATGATGCGAGGAGAAGGGCATTGATTTCTTACGCGGCAGCTTTGGAGAAAATCCTTTCTGAAGCGAAACCTTATCCCAAAGAAATCGTCACAATAAACGAAGCTCTTGGTCGAGTTTTGGCAGCAGAAATTTTTGCAGATAGAGATTATCCACCTTTTCATCGTTCAGCGATGGATGGGTTTGCCATTAGTTCAAAAGATTATGCAGAAAACCAATTATATCCCTACCAAAGAGAACTTTCGGCGGGAGCTAGTTTAAATTTAGAACCAAATGAAAAAACCATCCGTATCATGACAGGTGCCCCGGTTCCCGATGGATTCGATGTTGTGATCAAAATCGAAGACACTATCCTTTCCGAATCCAATGGGCAAAAACAAGTGACTTTTTCCATAAAGGATGTCAAACCTTGGCAAAATATCGCCAAACAAGGGGAAGACTTAAAAAAAGGAGATTTGGTTTTATCTATAGGACTTAAAATAGGTACATCCGAAATATCTGTTTTGGCAAGTTTAGGAAAAGAAAAACTAACAGTCGTCAAACCACCAAAAATTCATATCATTTCTACAGGAAACGAAGTGGTACCTATCAACACTTCCCCACTCCCTTTTCAAATCAGAGATTCCAATTCCTATACCATCACATCCATTTTGTCCAAATACAAAATCCAACCGGAACTTGTAACCCATGTCCCAGATTCGGAATCCGAAATCACAAATCAAATCCAACAGGGACTTGAGGCAGATATTCTCATTCTTTCGGGTGGAGTTTCTATGGGTAGTTTGGATCTTGTTCCTTCCATATTACAAAAATTAGGTGTTGAGTTAATTTTTCACAAAACAGCGATCAAACCAGGAAAACCAATTTGGTTTGGAAAACGGAAAAACACCATTGTTTTTGGAATGCCAGGAAATCCCTTCAGCGTCCAAACATGTTCTAGAATCTTTCTCGAACCTTTTTTAAGAAAATCATTTGGACAAAATCAAATTCCTTCTTATAAACTCCCTTATTCAACCACCAAACAGAAGAAAGGTTCGCTCACTGAATTTTTCCCTGTCCGATTAGAGACAACCAATAACGATAAAACTTATCTTTCTCCTCTGAGTTTCAATGGCAGTGGAGACGTAAGGGCAGGAGTTACCTCCGACGGACTTGCCATCTTTCCGACTGAGGTCTCTTCCATCCAAAAAGATGACCTGCTAGAGTTTTTACCTTGGTAAAAGGATTTCTTCAAAAAATCATAAATTCCGTCTTACTCGTGATTAAAGATCCAAGAGTTTGGTTACGCTTCCTACTAGCTTTTGGTGATAAGTTTGGAATCAAATGGGGACTTCGTGAAAGGATTGTTTGGTTGTCAGCGGTTCTCGCTGGTGAAGAAATCTGATTTTGTAAAAAATCGACCCATTTTAAACTTGTCTTAAGAAAAACTCTCTTTTAGAATTTTCCCTTTAGGAGAGAGTTATGCATCAATTTCATTACCGTTCTTGTACTTTATGCGAAGCCATGTGCGGGTTACAAATCGAAATGAGTGATGGATCCATCCTAGGATTCAAAGGTGATCCCGAAGATAAATTCAGCCGCGGTCATATTTGTCCGAAAGGACCCGAACTAAAAAGCCTCTACCTCGATCCGGATAGGATCAAACTCCCTCAAAAAAGAACAGAATCTGGATGGGAAACGGTTTCCTGGGTGGATGCTCTTTCTGACATTGCTACGCAGTTAGTTGGCATCCAAACGAAATACGGAAACGATTCCGTGGCTATTTATAATGGTAACCCGACCGTTCATAACTATGGTTCCATGTTATTTGGACAAAGGTTTGCCAGTAGACTCAAAACCAAAAATAACTTCTCCGCCACTTCCGTAGACCAGTTACCCCACCAACTCCTTTCTTATTTGATGTTTGGCCACCAACTTCTTGTTCCCATTCCTGATATTGATCATACAGATTTTTTTCTGATTTTAGGAGGAAACCCATTTGCATCTAACGGAAGTTTAATGAGTGTTCCCGATGTGAAAAAAAGACTGAAAGCCATCCAAGATCGAAATGGAAAGTATGTTGTGGTGGATCCTCGTAAATCCGAAACTGCATCACATGCAAACGAACATATTTTTATCAAACCAGGAACGGATGCGTATTTTTTACTCGCCCTACTCCATGTTCTTTTTGCAAACAAACTAACAAAACCAAATTCACTCATCCGAAACGAAGACTTACAAACAATAGAAAACATCACTAAAGACTACAGTCCAGAAAGAGTTTCTAAAATTACAGCTGTTCCCACAGAGACCATCCAAAAGATAGCGACTGAATTTGCAAATGCAGAGTCCGGAGTTTGTTATGGAAGGGTGGGAGTGTCAACACAAGAATTTGGAGCCGTGTGCCAATGGTTGATCAATGTCATCAATATTGTTACTGGTAATTTAGACAGAAAAGGGGGAGCCATGTTCACACTTCCCGCCGTTGATTTGGTCGGTGAAGGATCTGTGATGCGTTCAAATCCTGGAAGTTTTAATACTTACCAATCCAGAGTTCGTAAACTTCCTGAATTTAGTGATGAACTTCCTGTAGCGGCATTAGCAGAAGAAATTTTAACAGAAGGTGAAGGAAAAATTCATGCCCTTGTGACTTCGGCAGGAAACCCCGTATTATCAACACCTAACGGAACAAAACTGGAGAAAGCCTTAGCTAGTTTAGATTTTATGGTCTGTGTCGATTTTTATTTGAATGAAACAACAAAACATGCAAACTATATCTTACCACCTACATCCGCTTTAGAACACGATCACTACGATTTGATTTTTAATGTATTTGCCGTCCGTAACACAGCCAGATACAATACACCTCTTTTTCCTCCCGAATCTGGAATGTTACATGATTGGGAAATTTTTTCAGACCTGACCAAACGTTTGGAACTTACAAGATCAGGAAAAGAACTTCCAAAAGAAGTGATCAAAACAAAACTAACACCCGCTAGTATCATTGATCATGCACTCAAATCAGGACCTTACGGAAATAAGGGGAAACGTAATGTCGATATGAGTTTGGAACTTTTAAAAAATAGTCCCCATGGTGTGGATCTAGGGCCTTTACAACCCAGTTTTCCCGAAAGATTATATACAGAAGACAAAAAGATCCATCTTTTTCCTGAAATTTTAAAAGAAGATCTCCCAAGACTTAAAAACAAATTTTCTGAATGGGAAAAATTTTCTTCTGACAAATCACAGTTTTTACTCATTGGTAGAAGGCATTTGCGTAGTAACAATTCCTGGATGCACAATCTTCCAAAACTAATGACCGGTAAATCAAGATGTACCATTATGATCCATCCTGAAGACGCAAGTACATTAGGAATTTCTAATGATGAAGAAGTCATAGTGGAATCCTCGGTAGGCAAAATTCAAATTCCAGCAGAAATCACAGACGAACTTATGAAAGGTGTTGTGAGTATCCCTCACGGGTTTGGACACAATCGTGGTGGAACCAATCAAAAAGTGGCGACCGAATTTTCAGGAGTCAGCATTAACGATTTAACGGATGATCAAAGTATTGATGAATTTTCTGGAAATGCCGCGTTTAGTGGCGTTAAAGTTTTTATCAAAAAACAAAAAGTTTAAATGGAATTTTTGTTCTGTAAAAAGGAGAGGTAGGCCCTTCGACCTCCTAATAGCGAATAAACGTCTTTCCCGTTATTAATGTAGGTTACAGCTTTTTTTGAACGAATCCCTGTTTCACAAATACAAACCACACTACTCCATTCGGGAACTTCCAGAAGGTAACCCTTTTCTAATTGGGAAAGAGGTACGAGAACAGTATCGGCAATGGGAAAATTTTCTGTTTCCTCCTTTTCTCTCACATCCAAAAGAATTACTTTTTTCTGACTTTGCATTTCGATGAACTTGGCCGAATCGATTTCTATTCCTTCCCAACTTCTATTTGTTTCTTTATGACCGTCGCCACAAACTGGACAATGAAGATTTGCTTCCACTTTGGATGAAAAAAGAAGTGGTGGGTTCCATTCCATAAAATAAACCGAACTTAGATCTGTTCCATTTGGATCGAGAAGGTATTGCATGGCTAAAGAAGTTTGGTAAGTCCCAGCAAGAGCCGTTTGTAATCCTAAAACACCACCAACACTACAATTCATTGTGTCCCCATCTTTTAGGTCAGGAAACAAACAACGGTAACATGGTTTTCCTTCACCAGAAAAAATTGCAAATTGTGAACTTGTCCGAAACACTGAGGCAGTCACTAACGGGACTGATTTTGATACACATAGATCATTAATCACATACTTTGAAGAAATTGTGTCCGTACAATCCAATACAAGATCCCAACCATCCAATCGTTCGGACTTTGTGGATTCAGAAATTAGTTCAAAAAAACATTCAATTTGTAACCAAGGACAATGTTCCAACAACACTTTCGAAACTACCTCTACTTTAGGTAATCCCAGATCTTTAAATGTAAACAATGTTTGGCGGTGAAGATTCGAAACCTCTACACGATCAAAATCTATGAGACCAATCCGACCAATTCCACCCAGGGCCAGTTGCAAAGCGGCAGGGCATCCGAGCCCGCCGAGCCCAATGACGAGGACGGAGGAATCCTTCCATTTTTTTTGACCGGCAGAACCGATTTCAGGAACTTGGATTTGACGTTGGAAGAATGAATCCTCTTCTGAACCCATAACTTAAAAGAAGAAATAAGGATTTATCGCAAGCAAGGAGAAATTACCAATTTGCTAAAATAGTTCAATATCCGAAACGATCTTTCTATTTTTGTTTTCAACCTAGAAAACTAGACTAAACTAGACTTTAAGGTGAAAGAAGAAACTAGAAAATTTGAAGTACTTCGGGTGAGTATCCTTTCACACTGTAGTTTTGCCTGTGTTTATTGTGCACCAAAAAATAAACCTGATCCGACCAATTTATATCCTAACATTCATTATTTAAGTCCTGAACTTTTAGAATCTAAAATCTCTGCATTACAACCTCATATCCAAATTAAAGAAGTTCACCTAACAGGAGGCGAACCGACATTACATAAAAACCTCATCCCACTAATAGAAAAACTAAAACAACTCTCTATTAACGAGATTGCTATCACTTCAAATGGTTTTTTCGATGATGGATTGATACCGAAAATGAAAATGGCTGGCCTCACTCGTATGAATTTTTCTTTAGATAGTTTTTCACAAAATGGATTTGAAAGATTAAGTGATCGTAAACTTCCCGTGGAAAGATTAATGTATCGAATTTTAGAAGCAAAAAATCTGGGGCTCGACGTAAAAGTAAATTGTACTGTATTAAAAGGATATAATGAATCTGAAATTTTAGATCTCCTAGGTTGGTCAGGGGAAAATGGAATCACCATTCGTTTTTTAGAATTTATGAGAATGGGCCCTTTGCAAGAAGAACACGAAGATTTTTTTTATTCAGCAGATAAAATTCGAGACACCATTGGCAGTAAATATAATTTTTCACCTTACCCAACAGCTTCAGATTCAACTGCTACTTACCATATAACTGATAACGGTTATTTATTTGGAATCATCGCAAACCATACGGAACCATTTTGTGAAGGTTGCAATCGTTTACGAATGGATTCTTTCGGTAGAATTTATGGATGTTTGAGTGATCAGACTTCCTTCGAGATCCCATTGGTGAATTCAGAGGTACAAGTGGTTTTAAAAAAAGCTATGGATACAAAAAAAAATAAGTTCACCGGTTCCCAATTATCAATGAAATACATTGGAGGATAAATGAAAATCCAACTTCTATCATTTGCAGCATTAAAAGATTTTTTCCCTTCAAAACAGGAAATGAATTTGGATGGAATTAAAACTGTTTCCGATTTAAAAACTCATCTTCTTGGATTAAATCCGGATGCCGAAAAACTCATCAAAATCAGCCGTATTTCGGTCAATCAAACGATTGCCAAAGATTCAGATTTGATTACTGAAGGTGCTGTCGTGGCACTCCTTCCTCCATCAAGCGGAGGTTAAATGGATACAAATATAAATTACAAACATATCACGGAAGAAAAACTAATCTTACCTTCGCAGTTTCCTCCTTTACCAAGTATGGGAGGTTATGTATTTTTTGCTGGTATTGTTCGAGATATTAACGAAGGAAAACAAGTCACCCATTTGGAATATGAAGCTTATTCCGAACTTGCAAACCAAATGATCGAAAACATAATTCAAGATGCATTTAAAACTTGGGAACTAGAGTTTGCCGAATGTATCCATCGTTTAGGGAGACTGGGTCTCGGTGATGTTGCGGTAATTGTTAACACTGGCGCTGTCCATAGAGACGAAGCTTACAAAGCTAATAGATACATCATTGACCGAGTCAAACATGAAGTTCCTATCTGGAAAAAAGAATACTATGTAGATGGAAGTTCCGAATGGTCAAAAGGATGTGCCCATGACCAACACGACTAAACCCATTTTTGTTATACTTGCCGGCGGACAAAGTGTTCGAATGGGAGAAGACAAAGCTTTTATTCCCATCGGTAAAAATTCCAATTTCCTGACTCAATTACTAAATAAGTTAAATGAAATTGACGGATCTATCTATATTTCACTTAGAAATGAACAATTAGAAATTTATAAACCATACACAAAGGAAACAACGTTAATTTTAGATAAAGACCTTCCTGTAGAAGGTCCGTTAAAAGGTATCCTTTCATCTTATTTACATTTAAAAGAAAAAAAACATCTTGGAGATTTTATTTTTTTTCTACCGATAGACATTCCTTATGTGGAAGAAAAAACAATCCAAAGACTTTTGGAAACGTATGACTCGAACCCTAAACCAATTTCTGGACTTTTTTACACCCAGGAAAGCGCTTTAGAACCTTTATGTGGGATCTATTCTAAAATAACCTTATCTCAATGGACAGAATCTTTATTTTTACCGGGACTTCATGAATATTCATTACAAAAGCGAATTTTATCATTGGATCCAAAACCAATTTTTATCAATCTTCCTTTGGAAGAAAAAATTTCTTTTAGAAATATAAATTCCAAAATGGATCTGCAAGGATTTCACAAATGAGTTATTTTAAAAGTAAAAAGAATTGGATCTTTGATATGGATGGAACCTTAACCATTGCCAATCACGACTTCCAAGCCATTAAACAGGAGTTAAACATTCCATTAGATATGGACATACTCACCTCCTTATCCAAACTTTCAAAAGAAGAGGCTGAAAAAAAACACAATCAATTAAATCAAATTGAATTAAAAATTGCAAAAACTACAGTTCCATCTCCAGGAAGTTTTGAGTTGCTTCAAAAAATCAAATCAGAAAACTACCAGTTAGGAATTTTAACTAGAAATAGTTTTGGAAACTCTATCGAAACTTTAAAAGCAGCCAAATTAATCGAATTTTTCCAAGACGATTTTATTTTTTGTAGGGAAAGGGCCATTCCCAAACCAAATCCAGAAGGAATTTTCAGACTGATGGATCTTTGGAAAGCAAATCCCATTGATACCGTTATGATTGGTGATTATATTTACGATTTGGATGCCGGAAGAGGAGCAGGAGTTGATACCATTTACATCGATCCGACAGGAACATTTCCATTCAAAAACTCCGCAACTCATTGTGTCAGAGAGTTAGGCGAAATCCTAAACCTATAAAACCAGGATACATTTTGTACGTTTTTTTTATCAACTTGTAGTGGTAATTGCGAAATCCAAGGAATGAATCCTGGATTTTATGACACAAGAGATACTTTCATATATTCGAATGTTTGATACGATATTGTCGACCAAGAAAAATCACAAAAGAAATCTTCTTTTGTGAATAAAATATTTCCATTGATTGTTAAAATAAATAGATGCGCTCATTCTATTTTTCTATTGTTTTATTGGTTCTATTACAGACAATTTCGTGTAATCCTCAGTCTACCAAAAATGAACTATCACCGGCACTCCTACTTTTCAGCTCTCTCGGCAACGAAAATAGTTCAACTCTCGAAGATAAATTTCAATCCATTCAAGTAACAACCCTTTATAGAAAAGATGGAATTTTTCAATTTCAAGACATACTGATCGAATACAAATTAAAAAATTCAAAAGAAAACTCAGAAACAGTAGAAGCATTTTTTGGAAATCCAAATGAAATTTCTTATAATACACAAACTAACAAAATATCCGGGCAAATCAGCCAAAAGGAAGATTTGTTCCAAACAAATTCTATTGTGTTTTCCTATTCAGATTTTACGAAGAGATTCAAAGTTTTTTTAACTCTAAAAAAAGATGGAAATATTGTTTCATTAAAAGAACTAACTACCACACCACCAAATCCGCCAAACATACCTCCCAATTCGATCACCATACCCCAAATAAATTATGAGAACAATCGGTCACTCATTGGAGGTACAGAATACCAAGTGATTCGTGTAAAATTCGAATCAGGTTCAGACTTATCCACCTTTACTCGGTTAAATGCTTATATTGGGAGACCGAATATCATCTCGATGGCCGCTGATAATTTCAATGTAGTTAATTATATTTCAGCAGCTTCTTATAATGATTCTTTGAATTACTTTTTATTCCTAACTCCCGAACTAAATGCATCTTATACAATCATTGTCGTAGGCTCAAACGATACGGTAAAAGGGAACCGAAGCGTAAATACAGTCCCACCGCCTCCACCACCATCTCCTTGTGCTGGAAGTGTTAATGCCCCTACCACGATAGGAAATTGTGCAACTCATTGTTTGGTAGTTGACTTAGTTGGAAATCAAATGCAATTTACTGCAAAGACATCCATTGGAACTACGACAGAAGAATATCTATCTTTAGATATGGCGAGTACAACACCAAGTGGAGGAGTTGGTCCCACTACTCTAGCTTGGTCTGAATTTTTTTCTCCGATTGCCATAGGAGATTATGAAACAGACTTACGGACTTTTGACGTAACTACTTATAACCATTCATGTGTGGCCTTGTCGTCTTACCTTGTATTGGATGGTCTAGATGGATTTAGAGATAGTTACATATCAGGCAAAATCAATGTCCCATAACATAAGTTTTTTGCTAATTCTAAACTTATATTTGGATCGGATTTTGATTGAAAGCGGGAAATCTAATTTCAAAAATAGTTCCATTCTTTTTTTCGATTAAGATAGTTCCGCGTAACTGTTTGACTAAGTTCTTAACAAGAGTCAGTCCAATACCTTTTCCATCAAAAAGATCGTTTTCCATTCCAAATCCATTGTCTCTAACGACAAAAACAAAATTATTCTGTAGTTGACTCAAATTCACCTCAATCCTTCCGTGATTTCTATTCAGAAAAGCATGACGAAAGGAATTGGAAACAAGTTCATTTAAAATAAGACCCATCGGAATCGCACGATCCAAATCCATTTCCAATCCCTCTTCAATGCTTTCAATCAACTCAATGTTATTTTTATCAGTCACATACATAATTTTAAGATTAGTCAGAATAGAATTAAAAATCAAATTCAGATCCACATATAATAGGTTAGGTGATCCATAGATAATTTTATGAACCGAAGCAATCGCCATAATTCGATTTTGAATCAAACCCAATGAGGTAGTTAATTTAGAATCATTTTCTGATTCCGCTTGCATTGCCAAAAGACCGGAAATAATTTGTAAGTTGTTATTAACGCGGTGATGAATTTCAGTAAGTAATTTCGATTTTAATTGTAGATCGGATTTAATTTGCCTTTCATGTTCAATTCTTTTAGTTTGTTCTTTTTTTACTGAATGTACATATAAAAAAATCAACAAAAACATAACATAAAGATCTTTACAAAAACCTTCATAATCATCAAAATAATCAATCCCATAACCATGTTCAAATAAATTAGATATACTTATATAACAAGGAATGATTGCGAGAATTAAAACAAATATACCTTCACCACGATAGGTTGGTCTACGAACCAAAGTTTTGAGAATCACGTAAATTGCGATCCCATAAACAATCAAAGATAAAAAATTAAGAATGACTATCAGATTCATACTAACGAAACGATTCCAAAATTTCTTTTTTTAAACTGATCAAAAACAGAAGAGAGGAAATGAAAAAAAAGGAATGTTCTAAAATATTAAAAAAATCTGGAAAAATAAAACCTTCCGCAACTGTAAAAATATTACTGAGCCATACACAGAAAAAACTTAGAATCAAAAAATAAAATTTGGGAATAAGTCCCGTCCAAAACAAACGCAAAGTAATGAGTAAACCTATGCTATCAAAAATAAGATTTAATACTTCACTTATTTGATACATATTTCACCAAACCAACCAAATTCATCGATTTCCTAGAGGACAAAGTATAACAGAGTTTCGTCTATGGTAAAGTGATAATTTGAAAAAAAGGGAACATAAGATCCGGAAAGAACCTTATCGAATTCATCTGCTTGAAATAAATTTTGATTGATTAGGATTTCAAATCTTACATACAAAACAAAATGGAAAATTTTCCCTATCTGCCTTTTTCTGCCAAAATTGAAATTATAGGAATCAATCCATTTGTTTTTTTACCTACTCCCGTTTTACACAAATTAATGTTACAAGCTGGTATAGATAAGGGCAAAATCAGAGTTTGCTTAAAAATAGAAGGTTTTGAATTTACACAAACGCTAGTTAAATATAGTGGTCATTGGAGGTTGTATTTAAACACACCAATGCGATTAAAGGCAAAAAAAGAAGTTGGTGATCAGGCAAATTTTGAAATTAAATTCAATCCGGAAGAAAAAGTACATCCTGAATCTCCGGAGCTAAAAAAAGCGTTAACCCTAAATAAAGAGGCAAAAGTTAAATTCCAAAGTTTAAGCCCTTCTCTTCAAAACGAAATCATGAGATACATTTCTGGACTCAAATCAGAGAAAACTAAGGAAGAAAATGTCGGTCGAGCCATTCAATATTTACTAGGCAAAGGTAAATTTTTGGGCAGGAAAACAAAATAATCTCCGCCGAAACATTACAAAACAAATTTCATACCAAATCAATTGGATTCGTTTTAGCCAGTCGCAACACATCTGTTAAAAACTTTCTATGACTAATGATCGATTCTTGTTTGGCTTCACGAGCAGGATTAAAGATCCCTCTTTTACGAAACACCTTCCATGGATCTAATTGGATGTCTGACCAAGTTCCAATCTCCAAAGTCAATGGTAAAAACCTGGAACCATTGGAACCGATTTCTACTTTTGTTTTCTGGTATTCATTGTACAATCTGTCCCAAAGATCACCATGTGTTGTATAAGTTTCACTCTGTGGCCCAAAACGATATAAAATATGATTAAATTTAGTTGTTAGGTGATTTGCAATTTTCTGAAACAAAGTTTCATCAACGCATTGTTCATGAGTTCCAGCATAAGGCCACCAAACATGATCTACAACACCGAAACCGGAATGAATATCAACCACCGGAATCATCGCGTTTTCAGCAGGAACAAAATATTCATTATAAAAACGATCTAATACTTTTGATTCAGCTTGGAGAACATTCCCTCTATAATAAGGAAACACATTGGAAAGTTTATGGCCTCCAAAAAAGAAAGGAGCTTTTACCGCCTCTACACCAGAGTTTCTCATTAAATCAACCCCACCAGGATTGGATCTACGTTTGAGAGCAACTCCACCTGGATTTAAAATGGGAATACAAACAATGCCAAGTTCTCCATCCTTAATCTCCCGATACAACTCCGATGTTTTACGAGCAAAAAGATCATCCAAAAAATCCAATAGAACTCGGATCCCAATGGTTTCTAATCCATGAACTCCTGCGACAAGACCGGATAGATTTCTTTTGATCGCTTTTTCCCTTCCAATTTCTAATACATAGATCGGGAAACGAAAACCTTCTTTAGTTTTTGTGGAAAATCCAAATTGTTTAAACCGAACTAGTTTACCACCTAACTTTACGATTTTCAAAATTCTGTTTTCGTATCGATTGAGACGTTTCATTCCTCTGAGCATTAATGATTAACCTACAAACTTTTGTTGTTTCGCTAAAACGACGGAACCGAAGCACCGGCAGATCTCAATATCTCAAATAGATTCGATTTGGAGAAATTCTATTTAATGAATTTTTATTACAATTTGATTACGAAAAACCAACTCAGGATTAAGCTAAGAACTTAATTATTAACGAATTACCAATAAACCAAATAGAAATTTGTGAATTTCATTTACGAGTGAATTAGATTCCTTTTCAGTTTAAACAATGAAACAATCTCTACCGAAGGCCAAACTCCAAAAATTCAAAGAAGAATCCATCACATCCAATGGAATCAAAATCAATTTGGGAATTTGGCCGGGAAAAAAACAAACGATTGTTTGCCTACATGGTTTATCGGGAAATTTGTATTCTATGAAATCTTTAGCAGAACGTCTGCATCATTTAGGATACAAGGTTATTTCCTATGACTTACGTGGCCGAGGGAAGTCAGACAAACCAAATTCCGGATACGGATTTCAAAATCATATCGAAGATTTAAAGGGTCTCATCGCTCACTACAAAATCAAAAATCCAATATTTTTTGCTCACTCTTTTGGTTGTATGATTGCTCTGCGTTATGCGATTCATTACCCAGATTCAGTTCAAGGAATGATACTTATGGATGGAGGAGGACTTCTAACACTACCAAAAAGAATCCAAGTTTTAAAAGTATTAAAACATTCTTTTGAAAGATTAGATGTTACCTTTTCAACGATATCCGAATATCTAAAATTAATTCAAAACTCTCCACTTGTGCCGAAATGGTCAAAAGAAATAGAAGAATACTTCCGGTTAGAACTGATGAAAACCAAAGGTGGTTTTGTTTGTCATATGCCTGGATATGTTATGGAAGAGGAATTAAAAGAAATGGGAGGATCCATGCATTTTCTAAATATACTAAAGTATTTAATTTGTGACCCCAAAAGAGTCCTTTCAAAAATGAAAGAAAACAGATCATTGGAATTTAAAAAAATAAAACCCCCAACTCTCATCCTTCGTGCCACAGAAATGAATTTATTCCCAAACGATGATTTATTACCAAAAACATCTTTTGAATTTATGTTAAAACAAATCCCCAACTCCCGTGGCAAAGAAATCAAAACCAACCACTACGGAATCCTTTTTGACAAAATCAAGGAGAGGGATTCGGTGATTGAAGAATTTTTGAATGAATGTTAGGATTCTATTTTTACTCTATTTCTTTTGGGAAGTTCCATTTGGTCCAATCAACTGGTTGGTTGGTGTAGGTATCATCGATTTCAAACAAAATCACTTTGGTGTGCAACTGCGAATTTTTGAAATAGCTCTATATGTCCCAATCGATTTATAAAATAACAAATATCAAAAAATCATAATGACAATTAAGAAATACAGGGAACGTACATTCACATTGACTAATTTTCGCACAATTCCTAAGTTATGTTGAGATATGAAAGATATGGAATCAGAACGTTGTTCCTGGTGTTTGAAATTTGAGCAATACATAAAGTATCATGATGAAGAATGGGGAGTGCCTGTCCATGATGACCAAACTCATTTTGAATTTTTGATCCTTGAGGGTGCACAAGCAGGACTCAGTTGGTCTACCATCTTAAAAAAACGTGAAGGTTACAGAAAGGTGTTTGTTAACTTTGATCCAACAAAAGTGGCAAAGTTTACAGATAAAAAATTAGAAAAAATCCTCTTAGATCCATCGATCATTCGTAATCGATTGAAGGTATATGCCGCGGTAAATAATGCAAAACGGTTTCTAGAAATTCAAAAGGAATTCGGTTCCTTTGACAAATACATTTGGAGTTTTGTAAATCACAAACCAATTCAAAATCGAAGGAAAAGTTTGAAAGAAGTTCCCGCGACAACCAAAGAATCAGATCTCTTGAGTAAAGATCTGATCAAACGTGGTTTTAAGTTTGTTGGTAGTACGGTAATCTATGCGCATATGCAAGCATGTGGCCTTGTCAACGACCACATTGAAAGTTGTTTTCGGTATAAAGAAATAGTTTCTATCTCTTAAATACTCCATAAATTATTCCATATCTGGGATTATAATTTTTCCGCCACCACAACAGCTTTGATCATTTTCCAGCCGCCTTCTTCAAAGTAGAAGGTGTACATAGATTGGAATTTCATAACCTTACTTTTCAAATCTGCTTTCACAAAACCAAACTTGTCCAAAAAATCAATCGAATGGATATTCACCGATCTTTCTACTCCTCCAATTTTTCCATCCTTTAACGACTCAATGTACTTCATTTTATTGGAACTGAAAATGAGATCACTCCCTTTGATATATACACTATCTGCATACTCAGTATGAAACTTTTTTTCTACTGCCAAGGTATTACCCTCATCAATGTTTTTCATTAACATAAGAAATTCTTCTTTTAAAGAATCCTCATTCATTTCAGCCTTTATTTGATTTGTGATCATAGTTTCCTCCTTTAATCACGAAAGTTTTAAGATTTAATCATTCATAGAAAACTCTATTTGTTGCTATAGCAACAAATAGTAAAAAAATTAATCTATCGATTCTTCATAAATTTGATCAATAATTCGTTTGAAAGTTTTAAAATCTTGTGTGGATAGTTTTTTAAACATTCGTTTTCGTTCCTCCGTCACAACAGAAGCCATCAAATGATAGATCTCAGAACCTTTTTTGGTTGGATACACTTGATTTTTTCTACGATCTTCTGGATCCGCTTGGATTTTGATCCAACCCTTTTCTTCCATATTGCGAAGGGCTCTTGCCATGGAAGGTCTATCATCAAAATCTCGCCCCAAATCCGACTGGCTACATCCAGGTTGTTTCATCAAACGAACTAGAACAAACCACTGTTCGGGAAAGAGATCAAGCCCATTAGCTGCTGCCAAACGCATAAACTGACGTCGCAAAGAACGCACCGTCCTATAAATCAAATATGCATAGGAATTTTCTAAATCAAATGAATCCGACATATTGTTGCCATAACAACAATATAGAATTACCTTTTCTTGTCTATAAAAAATTAATTACCAAATGTAGGCGCGTTTACTAACTTTCTTTTGCTCCAAATTCATAAAAGGCTCCTAACTCAGTATTCGGATATATACCTTTATTGAATTTCAAATTTAAAACAAATAAATTTACAATAACACCAAACCAATAACAATCTTCTTGACGGAAAAGACATCCTAAATATAGTCTAAAGTTTTTGCTTAAAATAAATTGGAGTATTGAATATGAATACTAAAAACAAAATCTATATGACTCATTTTGATTATAATCGACTAAAAACAATGGTTCTAGATTATAAAAAAAGAAATATAACAAACGGCAATCTAAAAGATTTGTTAGGGGAAATGGAAAGAGCTCAAAAAGTAGACTCTCAGTCAATTCCACCTAACTACGTCACTATGAATTCTGTGATTGAACTTAAAAATCTAGAAGAACTAGAGTTTCAAGAATTTCGATTGGTATTTCCAGAAGATGCAAATACCGAAGAAAACAAAATTTCCGTACTCGCACCCATCGGAACAGCTGTTTTAGGTTATAAAACGGGAGATGTCATCCAATGGAAAGTCCCTGGCGGAGAAAACCAGTTCCAAATTACCAAAATCAAATACCAACCAGAAGCCAACGGAGATTTTCATCTTTAAGTGAAGTTACAAACTTAACTTTAGTTAGTTTTGCGTTCCCAATCAAATCCAAGACATAACTCTAATAGATCAATGGGCCGGGCTCCTTCGGGGTCCGCTCACGCTCCCGTCTGCCTTCGGCAGACCAAGCCCTTCAGATCCCTAACGTTTGTCATACTTCATTTAAAACAGTTTTACACTGAGTGGAAATTGATGTCTCATGTTGAAATAAACATTTTAAAATACGACCACCGCCAGGAATGATCCAACGACAATATTCGCTCACGTCTTCTTTACAAAAACCTTGTGACTTAGTTTTCATTGCATCAGAAAGTGTACTCTGGGCGGTTTCACATGCGTCTGATAAATTTTTCCCACGTTCCTTCAAACATTGTAAAATTCGAGCCTTTGTATGTTTTACTCCCTGACAGTAATTGACGATCTCAGGTTGGCAAATTTCATAAATGGTTTTTGTTTCTGCAAACAAACCAAAATGAAAACAAAAAATAAGAATCAGTGACAAACGTTTCATAAACAAATAAATCCTCTATACCTAGAATGATTTTCTACAATTTCTAAAATTTTAATTTTCGTATCTGTAAATTGACAAAACAAGTCCATTATTTTGAATCAATTGTATTTTTTATTGAGCAAAAAAAGTTATCTTTACCAAATTCCTTATTCCAAAATACTACTTTTGCAGAATTTTCCCTATCTCTGGTACAAAGAGAACAATAACGATGACGGTAGGTGGAGGAAATGGCCAAATTTCAAGATTTGGTTGAGTAACGACTGTTTTATGACACCGTTTTTGATATAACGGTGCGCAGAAGTAATAGCAGGATACGGAAGCAAAACCGGCCACAAAATTTTTCTAAACTTTAAACTTAATTCCGTGTCCTCAAATATCGCTTCAATGCTTAAATCCGACATCCATAACCTGCGATCAAAAAAAACACAGTGATCAAGATAAACAATTCCTTTCCACTCCAAACGAATGAAATTAGAATACCATGAAATAAAACGCAACAGAACGTGATTCTTGTCAAATTGATGGAAAAATCCACCCCAAATCATTTTTCTATTCGAATCACAACTTAGCTTGATTAGGTGATCAATTGCTTCTTTCGGAAGCCCAGTTCTTGGGTGATGAAACAGTACCACCTCACCTTTAGATCGATGAAAACCAGTATTCAATCTTTCAGCCCTTGTGAATGCTTCTTTGGTGGATATTAGAATGATTTCAACTTGGGGATGGTTCCAATATGTTTGGAGAGAATCCTGAAATAATGAATTTTCTCCGCTGTCTGTGGGGATGACGATACTTAACATCGAAACGATCCTTCTGGATTTAAAGTAAAAAAATCCAGAAGGTTGAATAGCAAATTTTTTAATACTCTGGATTCTCTAAAACAATTGCAATGCCTTGACCGCCGCCAATACAAAGGGAAGCCACCCCATATCGGAACTTTTTTCTCCGCAGTTCATAGGCGAGAGTCAGAATCACACGTGTTCCGCTTGCACCGAGTGGATGCCCAATAGCAATGGCTCCTCCATTTACGTTCGTTTTTTCTGGATCTAAATTCAACTCTTGGATTACCGCTAGTGTTTGCGCTGCATATGCTTCATTGATTTCATAGAGATCCACTTCATCTATACGAAGCCCCGCATTTTGTAATGCCTTGGGAATGGCAAATACTGGTCCAAGGCCCATCATTTTAGGGTCGCAACCAACATTCGCATATCCTAATATTTTAGCGAGTGGCCGAATGTTTTTGGAACGAGACCATTCTTCAGAGCTTATCAATAAAGACGCTGCTCCATCATTGATCCCTGATGAATTTCCAGCTGTGACAGTTCCTTCTTTAGAGAAAGCCGTGGGAAGTTTTTGTAAACTATCAACACAAGATAACCCTCGGATCTGCTCATCTCTTTGAATGAGTGAAACATTTTTTCCTTTGCTCGGGATTAAAATCATTTCGTCAGAAAAAATTCCACTCTCACTGGCTTTTTCGGCTCGGACTTGTGAGATACCAGCCCATTCATCTTGCTTCAACCTAGAAATTTTGAAATGGTTTGCAATGTTTTCTGCTGTCAAACCCATCGTTAGATCCACATAACAATCAGTAAGACTTTGAGCCAAACGATCTTCCACAGGAGTATCACCATATTTATTCCCCCACCGAAGATTTTTCATAACAAAAGGGGCATTACTCATAGATTCTGTTCCCCCAACAAGGATTAGGTTGTTTTCCCCTGATAGAATTTTACGGGAACCAATGACTACACTTTCCATTCCCGATCCACACAAACGATTCACAGTAAGCCCACTGGAACTTTCTTTAAGACCAGATTTCAGCCCAATATGCCTTGCTAAGTAAGCAGAATCTTTATCATCTTGAATCACATTCCCGTAAATCGATTCTTCAATTTCTTCCGGATCCAAACCAGTTTTACGAATTGTTTCTTTTGCGGTAATAACTCCGAGCTCCGAAGAACTATAATCTTTCAGACCTCCACCAAATTTTCCAAAGGGAGTTCTCACTCCGTCCAAAATAACTACCATATTCAACTCCTTTTAATAGTGTATATACACTATATACTCATAATTTTCAAAAATCTAGACAATCAATCTTCTAACTTTCTTCTGCTGGATCTATTTCTAAGACGGGAAGGTTTCGTAATTCGGCAAGAATTTTTAAAGTTTGTTTGAATTCTGATTTTCCGAGATCATCTGTAATTGTGTTTTGAGTTTGTTTCCAAAGTTCTACGGCCTTTGCCAGAGCCAATTCACCTTTTTTTGTCAGTGAAATGTTACGCACATTGCCTATTTCTTTTTTTTCAATTTTGATCAAACCATCTCGATTTAAAATATCCAAACTTCTCTGTAAGGTTGTCCTATCGATATCTGTAATACGTGCTAAATCGGTGATACTGGGGTCTTTTTCATAAGCAATACCAGCCAAAAGTGTAAACTGGGTGATGCGAAGACCGGAAGGCCTTAGAGCCGAATCGTAATAATTAGTAATCAGCCGGCTGGTTCGACGAAGGCTCAAATTCAGACAGGATGAACCAATTTGTTTTAGGTCTTCATGGGAAAATTTCATTAGGCTCTACGTAATCCAGAATTATAGTGTATATACATCATATTGTCAACCAACATTCTAAATTTTTGTTTCTTAAAAAATTGTGGACATTTTGTGGAATCCACAATGATTTATCAATCTAATGTCACAATTCAAATACCTAACGCTTGTTTTTTGTTTTTTTAACTTCCTCACCTGCAAGTCCACTAATCAGTATATTTTGAATCGAGGAGTTGATTTATCTGACTCCTTTACTTTGGGAATAGAAACAAATCAATATGGTGCTGGAGTTTGGATTTGGTGTTTGGGTGGAGGCATTCATATCAACCAAAACGCAAAAGGAATTGGGATGCGTAATGGGCAACTTGGTTTATACAAAGCAGGTGGTGTTGACGATATCGGTATTTTGGGTGGCCAAACAAACAGAAGTTTTACAAACCAAATGGGAAATTCATTTTTAATGATCAACTCAAACCAACATAGACCTATTTATCCTGATTCAAAAAGAAGCCGTCAGAAATCTTATGATGCATCCAACGTATTGATGTTAGTATTTTTTACAGATAAAAAAAATAGTTCGGGTAAAAAACATTGCAACCAACCAGTAAGTGTCGAAGTATCCTTAGGTTTATTTCTTGGTGTTCGAGCCGGATTTAATTTTAGCGAATTTACAGACTTTTTATTAGGATTTACCACTTATGATTCTATGGAAGACGATATAACAATCGAATAAAAGAATTCATTCCTTCATCGTTCGATATTTTACCTCTTCCAAAATCTCTTGGTAAACACCCATACCTAAGTTGTATTCAATATCAGATTTTCCTTTGCCTATGATAAATTCTGCAAAAGTCCAATCATAACGGTTGGGATCTTTTCCTGTATCAAACCAATCTTTAAAGATAACGTTGTTTTCTTCTAAAATCACTTCCACCAAATGATAGGGTTCCGAATTTTTCCAATACCTTCTTTCTGTTATCACCAAGCCAAACCTTTATTATAGATTCATATAAATAAAAATTCCTTTCATCGTTTTATGTAAAAAACAAGAAATATAGATACATCATTGACAAGATGTTTACGATTCTATAAATACTAGAATCTTATGAAAAAGAAAACCTTACTCATCGTAGTTGCCGTTTTGACATTTTTTTTTACTACCATTAGTTATTTATTTTCGCCTATTGATCAGGATTCATTTTCAAAAGTAATTTCACGAGACGGAACCACCATTGCTTATGATAAAATTGGATCCGGCCCACCACTTATTTTTGTTACGGGTGCCATTTGTCATAGAAAGTTCCAGCCCATTATTGATGATGCTAAAACTCTAAGTCAAAATTTTACCGTTTATAATTACGATAGGCGCGGGCGTGGGGATAGCGGAGATAAAGAAATTTATTCGGTTCAATCTGAAGTAGAAGACATCGAAGCACTGATCAATGCCGCAGGTGGTTCGGCATACATTTATGGTCATTCTTCAGGTGCAGTATTGGCAATGGAGACAGCATTGGCCTTACCTAACAAAGTTAAAAAAGTTTATATTTATGATCCACCTTATGTTTCTAACGAAAAAGAACATAACGAATACCAACTTACAAAAGAAAAAATCAAGAACCTACTTAGCGAAAAAAAATATTCGAAAGCTATTGATGAATTTCTTGTTTCTATTGGTATGCCGAAAATTTTCACATACGTTTTACCCTTGACACCTGGTTGGGATAGAACCGTTCAGCTTGCACCGACTTTAATTTATGATATCACACTCACTGAAAATTTACCTCCCATTGAAAGACTATCAAAGATAAAAGTACCTATTTATATTGCTTATGGTGAAGAGAGTCCGGAAGAAATCAACAGAGTGACGAATATCCTCGCGAAAAACATACAAGGTTCCATTTTACAGGAAATATTAAAACAAGATCATTCTGTAGATACAAAGATCCTTCTACCGACGATGATTCAATTTTTTAATGATTGAAAATCAAAAAAATAAAACATTAAATTAGAATTACCTTGCAATTTTCGTCTCAAGAAAATACCAATCAGTTCATTAAGAAGGATAATTTCGAATGATCATATTTCAATGCCCGACCGCTGTGACTGAATATCTTGAAGATAAAAAGATCGTTGTTCTTACGCAGAATGGAAAGAATACAGGGGCGAATTTAAAAGATAGTTTAGACAAAGGTGTGGAAGCACTCATTCAAAACAAAGCAGTCAAATGGTTGTCTGACAATCGTAATATGGGCACTCATACAGCAGAAGATGTAGAATGGTTGAACAACGACTGGACTCCTCGGGCCATCAAAGCCGGTTGGAAAAAATGGGCTCTCATCCAACCTCAATCAGCATTGTCAGCAATGTCTGAAAAAAACTTGGTAGATTTTTTCGCGACAAATGGAATCGAAGTGAAAATTTTTGAATCACCTGAAGAAGGGTACCAATGGTTGGATTCAGTTTAGTTTCCATTCATGAAACTTAGTAAAACCACTCAATACATAGTTTTATCATTAACAATACTCATTACACAACTCGGATCATTGGCATACCAACTTTTTGGTATATCTGATCCCAGTTGGATCATGTTTGTTTTGCTTGTGTCTAACCTTGTTTTTTCTGTAATCACAGTAACGTTTGCTTTATTGCAAATAAAGAAATACAAAAAACAATTTTTAATTATCAAAAAGACTATTTCGGCTGCCATCAACGGTAATTTACATGTTGAACCTAATCTTAAATCGAACCTAAAAAAACGCAACGAAGTCGATGCAATTTTAATTTCTTTATTTGAATTATTACATATCTTTCAAGACATCATAACACTTTTAAAAGATGCAACAATAGGTCTCTCATCATCTGTTGATAATGCAAAACTTGCGGATGATTCTTTTCATTCTAGTTTAAATAGACAAAAAGACTATTCGCAAAACTTAGAAGCAACTGTCCGCAAGATGACCGATAATATGACGAATATTGAAAATGCATCTACAAACAATTATTCAACTTTGATTCGTGTTTCAGAAAGTATTAAACTTTTATCAGGTCACATCAATGAGTCAGAAGAAAACAGTAACCTTTCAAAAAAATTAACGTTTGGCATTTCCGAAAAAATTCAAAAAGGGAATAAAGCAATGGAGGAAATGGCAACTGTCATTGAAAACATTGCAACTAGTTCTGGGAAAATAGAAGGAATGGTCATTGTGATCAAAGAAATTTCAGAACGTGTAAATTTATTGGCATTAAACGCTTCGATTGAAGCTGCACGTGCCGGAGAGTATGGAAGTGGCTTTGCAGTTGTTGCACAAGAAGTGTCTAAACTCGCAACTCAGACTTCCAATAGTATCAAAGAAATTGATGCCAATGTAAAACGGAACAAGGAAGAAGTCACACTCAATCGGCAAAAAATCAATGAAACCAACCAACTATACAAAGAAATCATCGGCGAAGTAAAACAAATTTTCGAGAAGATAGATTTCATTTCGGAATCGGCATCGAACCAAATGCAAATCAAAGAAAAGTTACTATTCGAATCCGAACAACTTTCTCAGATGTTAGCAGAGATCAAACAAAACATAGGCGATCAAAACAATTCCCAAAAATTAATCTCCGATGTTGCTCACGCAATGGACTCAAGTGTCAATGCAACATTTTCAGAAGGGGAAAATCTTTCTAAACTTTTAGAAAAAATAAAATCTACTAGTGATGATATTGGTGGAGTTATTTTATTATTTAAGTAAAAAATAAAAATACAGAAACAAACAAGTAACATCTGTTTGTTTAATTACCAAAGGTAAAATTCTTCAATTTTAACTCCACCACCTTACTGCCATTAGAGAACTTTGTTCGCATAACACGAGTATTGGTTTATTGCATAGCTCTCAAAAAAAGTTTATAATCTTGGTTTTTTTTATCGAATCTAAGACCTAAAAACTAAACAAAACCTACTCTACCAATTTTATCATAAATTTTATTACAACTAACGCTTCACAGAAGTTGTATTTTCTGATTGCTTAAATTGAAGTTTTATGCTGCTCTCTTTCTTTACGCTTTTTAATACTGCTATGGAATTAAATACATGGATACAAAAGAGCTAAGGTTGGACGATCTATCTAAAAACAAAATCAAAGCTCAGTTTGATTTCCAAAGCATCTTTCAATCCCTCCCTGAACTCTACATGCTCTTAGATTTAGATTTTCGTATCATCGACATTAGCGATGCTTATGCGAAAGCCACACTGATTGAAAGAAAGAAAGTAATCGGACATAATATTTTTGAAATATTTCCTGACAATCCAGAGGACAAAAATGCGGATGGAGTCAAACAACTTAAGTTTTCCTTAACGCAAGTGCTGAACTACAAAGTTTCTAGCACAATGACAATGCAAAAGTATGACATTCCCAAACCAGATGGGAGTGGATTCGATGTTAGGTATTGGAGCCCTAGAAACTCACCTGTATTCGATAAAGATGGAAACTTAGTTTGCATTGTCCACCGCGCAGAAGATGTGACCGAATTTGTTTCTCTAAAACAACAGAAATTGGAACAATCAGAAGTCAGAGAGGATATGTCTGAACGGATTGCCAAAATGGAATCCGAAGTTCTAACTCGTGCCAAAGAAGTGATCGAAAAAAACGAAGCTTTATTAAATAGCGAACAGAACTTATCCATCACCTTAAGTTCCATAGGCGATGCTGTCCTTGCTACGGATGAGAAAGGAATTATCAATCGTTTGAATCCAGTAGCAGAAGGTTTGACCGGATGGAGTGAAAGTGAAGCCATTGGTCACAATGTAAACGAAGTTTTAAAATTGGTTTATGCAAAATCCGATTTACCAAAGGACATCCCTATCTTTGAAGTATTATCATCTGGAAAAGCAAAAGGAAATAGCCAGGATGGGATCTTAATCCATAGGAATGGTAGAAGGATCAATATTTCAGACAACTGTGCACCGATTCGAAACAAAGTTGGTAAAATCATTGGATCCATATTGGTATTTCGTGATATTTCGGAAGAGTTTGCTGCCAAAACATTTTTAGAAAAAGCAAAGGAAAATGCTGAACTAGCAAACAAAGCAAAAGATTCATTTCTCGCTACAATGAGTCATGAAATTCGCACCCCACTCAGTGGACTCATTGGGATGTTAGAATTGCTTTCCCAAACATCCCTTAACGTTGATCAGAAAAGTATGGTTCAAAATGCTTTGGGATCAGGGAACAGTTTGTTACGCATTCTCAGTGATATTCTCGACTGGTCAAAAATTGAAGATGGTAAACTAGAATTATCACTGCAACCAACATCCATTAGCCGACTTCTCTCCGAGGTTGTCACAACTTACGCACATATTGCTAGTTCCAAAGGATTGAATTTATCATATAGTGTTGATGAAAATATTCTAGGCGCACATATTATGGATCCTTTAAGGCTTTCGCAAATCATAAACAACTTTGTTAGTAATGGAATTAAATTTACTTCCAAGGGTAATATAAAAGTTTCTGCAGAGTTAGTTAAGAATTTAACTCACGCACAACAAATTCAATTTTCAGTGACCGATACAGGAATTGGTCTTAGTAAAAAAGACCAATCAAGATTATTCCAAACGTACACTCAAGCCACTGCGGATACTGCGAGACTGTATGGTGGCACGGGACTTGGACTTGCAATCTGCCGACGTTTGGCAGACCTTTTGGATGGTGCGATTACTATCGATAGCTCACCAGGTATCGGTTCTACATTTAGCATCACATTGTCTCTTCCTACGGTTGATCTGGATCTAAATCATCTAAACCCTCTGAAAGCGGAAGAAGGATCTGTGGAACCCATTGCTCGTTCCCAATCCTATAGCCCTAAAATTCTAGTAGTAGATGACCATTCAGTGAATTTAGAACTTTTAGTACGCCAACTGGAAATGTTTGGGCTTCAAGTGGATAGTGCAGACGACGGTGACAAGGCTCTTATGTTATGGCTAACAAACAAATATGATCTAATCATTACCGACTGCCATATGCCTATCAAAGATGGGTATATGTTAACAAAAGAAATTCGAAATATTGAAACTTTTAGTTACCAAAAACGAATTCCTATCATAGGATACACTGCCAATGTCTTAAGCGAAGAAAACGAACACTGCCTTTCCGTGGGAATGGACGAAGTATTAATCAAACCTGCTCGTTTGACAAATCTTAGACAAACTCTTCTCAAATGGTTACCAACGATCATTTACCCAACTCAAACCAACACAACCGATTTACTTGTTAGTACGGAATCACCAATCGATATAAATGAACTTAAAAACATAGTATCTAACAAAAAAGATCAAATTTCCATTTTAAAAAAATTCAAAACTCACCATAGAAACGATTTGGCAAAACTCATTGATGAACTTTCGAAAATGAATCTAACTGAAGCAGCACGCCTTGCCCACCGCCTTAAAGGTTCAAGCCAAGTAGCTGGCGCAAGGGAATTGGTGAATGGATATATAAAAATCGAATCATTTATTAAAGAAAACGAAATAGATAAAGCTCTAAAAGAAATTGAAATAATGAAAGAAGATGTTCGAAACATTGAATCTTTCATTGATATCTTATAAGTTGATTTTGACTGAATTTAGGTGAAGTTATGGTTGCAGAGGAATTGAAATTTTTAGTGATTGAAGACGATGATTTTCAAAGGGAAATCATCGTTGATATCTTAGTAAGGTTAGGTGCGATGAAGGTTACTGAAGCCAGAACGGGAACAGAAGCACTCAACTATCTAAACGATGAAAAACAAAACTCTATCGATATCATTCTCTGTGATTTAAATATGCCAGAGATGGACGGTATGGAATTTCTTCGTCATATTGGAAACTCTCATTCATCCATTGCAACGATCATCATGAGTGCCCTCGACGGTGCATTGATTGATTCTGTTCGAAAAATGGCAAGTGCTTATGGAACTTACTTACTCGGCGCGATCGAAAAACCAATTACACCAGCTAATTTAGAAACATTATTTTCTCTCTTCAAATCCCAAGACATAAAACAAAGAAAAGAATTAAACCAAGGATCCCTTTTTACTTTAGGAGAAATTTTAGAAGGTTTAACCAATGGAGATTTTGCACCTTTTTTCCAACCAAAAATACAATTATCTACAGGAAAGTTGATTGGTGCAGAAGCTTTAGCAAGATGGGTTCATCCAGATCGTGGTGTGATAGCACCTTATGCGTTCATTGATTTGTTAGAAAAATCAGGCAACATCGACATATTAACATTTATTATGTTAGAAGAATCAGCGAAGGCATGTAAATTAATTCATGCACAAGGTCATAAAATATCCATCTCAGTCAACCTTTCCCTTACATCACTTACCGATACAAAACTTGCCAATAAAATCACTCGAGTTGTTTCGGAATCAGGGTTGGATCCAAAATACATCATCCTTGAAATTACGGAAACAGCAGCTATGACAGAAATGGCACCTGCTCTTGAAAACTTAGCACGCCTTCGAATGAAAGGGTTTGGGCTTTCTATCGATGATTACGGAACAGGATATTCCAGTATGCAACAAATCGCTCGGATTGCGTTTACAGAATTAAAAATAGATCAATCCTTTGTTCGTGAAATGACAACTAGCAATGTTTCGAAAGTGTTGATTAATTCAAGCATTGAGATGGCAACAAAGTTACAAATGAAGTGTACCGCAGAAGGTATCGAAACAAAAACTGACCTCGAACAACTAAAAGGTATGAATTGTGACTTAGGACAAGGTTATTACATAGCAAAACCTATGAGCTTTGAAAATTTTTTAAAGTTTTGTAATCAAAGTTTAAGTAACTAAAAACGAATTTGGAATATGATCATTTTTCGTTCAGAACAGTAAAATGATAGAAGAGATCATTATTTTGTGCGATTACAGAATTTTCTCAAACGATTCGATTTACAACCTTCTATATAGTATAATTATAAACACAATACACTATATATTATTTTGCCGGAATTAAAATTATGCCCACAAACACTGAATTAGAAACATTAGAAGCTGTACAAAATTATTATGGAAAAGTTCTTAAAACAAACAAAGACTTAAAAACCAGTGCCTGTTGCAGTGTAGAATCCTTACCGGCGGCTTACTCACCTTTATTATCAAAAATCCATCCTGTAGTGAAAGAAAGATTTTATGGATGTGGGTTCCCTTTCCCACAAGCACTTGAAGGCAGAAAAGTTTTGGATTTAGGTTGTGGGTCAGGGAGAGATGTTTATTTATTATCGCAATTAGTTGGTGAATCAGGAACCGTCATTGGCATCGATATGACAGACGAACAGTTAGATGTTGCGAACACTTATCTTGATTACCACAGAGAACAATTTGGTTTTGAAAAATCCAACGTAACCTTTCTCAAAGGTTTTATCGAAAATTTAAAGGCAACTGGGATTGAAAACAATTCGATTGACTTAGTGGTTTCTAATTGTGTTACAAATCTTTCACCTAATAAAAAACTTGTTTTTTCCGAAATATTGAGAGTCTTAAAACCCGGTGGTGAACTGTATTTTTCTGATGTTTTTACTGATAAAAGGATTCCCGAGAATCTCAAAGAAGACCCAATTTTACTTGGAGAATGTTTAGGTGGTGCACTTTATACGGAAGACTTTAGAAGGTTACTTGCCGAACTTGGGATTTACGATTTTCGCGTTATATCTAAGTCAAAAATCAATCTTTTAAACCCAGAAATTGAAGAAAAGGTCGGAAATATCAATTTTTATTCAATCACATTTAGAGTATTTAACATTCCACTAGAAGACCGATGTGAAGACTATGGCCAAGTAGCTTATTACAAAGGAACAATCAATGGAATTCCGCATCACTTTAAATTAGATGACCACCATGTTCTTGAAACAGGAAAACCAATGTTAGTTTGTGGTAATACTGCAGATATGCTTTCAAAAACTCATTATAAAGATCATTTTCAGATCATCGGAGACAAATCAAAACACTTTGGACTTTTTGATTGTGGCCCAAGATCGGTAACACCATCAACGTCTTCTGATGATAGTGCAGCGGGCGCTTGCTGTTGATTGGTATTTTTAATTATGGTAGATTGATTAGAACTTCAGTGATGTAGATAAAAAATTCAGTTATCCAATAAGGATAGGTCTCTATTCTAGAAATAATCGAAACAGAGACCTATGATTCAATGTTATTTTATTGAAATTGTGGTAGAATTTTCATCCAAAAGAATTAATTTTTCAGGCAAAACTTCTTTAGGTAAAAAATAAATGAGTGTTCGGGTAGCCGCTTCATTTGGTTTCAAGGTTAGTTTTGTTTCAACTTTACCTGTTGCAAAATTATTTCCAGAAACATCTTCTTTTACATCATTCCAAACATCTACTTCGAAATGTCTTACGAAAGTAGGTGAGTTTAACTTTTTCACTTCTTTCCCTTTGTCATCCATAATTGTCACGTAAGTGGGTTCCAATGCAATTCGAGAAAACACAATTTCGTGATCAACCGATTTTAAATTTTTAAAAGAAACAGTGACATGAATCAATCGTAGTTCAGGTGAATTCGGATAGAAGTTTTTCCCACCGGATGCAAAACTATTTGGTCCATCAGTAACCTTGAGAACTTCAATCTCTAGATTTTTTGATTTTGATTTAATATTCTGTTTCAATATAAGTGGGGTTGCACAGTTGATGAGAACAAAAAAAGGCAAAAGATATGCTGTGAATTTAAGATTTTTCATAAAAACAAAAACTATCAAGAACTATCCCAAGTCAAATACTTTTCTTAATATTCGTTAGTTGCAAAATTTAACTCTTTATAACGCTAGTTTTCGAACGTTTGCTTTATTTTAACCATCTGCTTAAGGTTTTTACATTTTGCCTCTGAATTCAATATCATCTATCCGTTACAGAATATTCGCTAGTTCGAATTTTCTGATTTACTACTTTTTAGAAACCATTTAACTTTGTATATGCTATGAGACTCTTACTACTAATCACTATCATTTTCTGTCTTTTCGGCTGCAAAAAAAAAGACTCTTCTAATACAGAAGAATTACTTTTAGGGTTATACCTACTCCAACCCACGGATTTAATTTTAGAACTAGGATTTCCAGGATCACAAAACAAAATTCAAAACGGAGATCTCATTGGCAAAACTTCGGGAGTCACTGTGAAAGTAGGAGGTGTGACTGCTACAGGTGTGTCCGCTGTTAATTCAGACACCATTCAATTTACTATGCCTACCATTCCCGGGATTACAGAAAATAGTGCGGTTGATTTTGCCGTTGAAAAAGATGGTGCGACTGTATTCTCTACAAAGGTGCGTTATCGACCACTACTCAGTTGGGCAATCAACGAACCACATGCAACATTTCGTTATATCGATGGAAGGGATAATAAAAACTTTTTTCAAATTACAGCAACAACTGCAACTCATGTATTTAATACCTTCGGGCATGGTGGCTCTGATCTAGACATTTACTACTTTACAAGTTTAAATGGAACGATGATTCCTTTCGCTGAAAAAAGAAGAACTGGAGCAGAATTCAATCGAGTGGCACTCAATGCTGGAACTGTTTATATTATGATCAAACATATTAGTGGATTCGGTGGAACTTATAATTTACAGGTAGCCAATGCGGGCGTAGTCGCAAGTTCTTCAGCAAAACTAACTTATAACGGATGGCCATTTAATCTTTGTTATGACACAATGGGAACAGGCCCTGCTACAGGAAATAACTGTCTTGCCCAAATGGCAGTGTATAGTCCAACGAGAACTGGGCGTTGTACGTATCCAGGAGATGAAGGTTTAACAACCAGAAATTATTATGCTGAAGGTGGATTTGCGAACCAAACAACAAACCTGAATGGTTGTCTCTTTCCAGGCGGCGGGTCATATAACGAAGCAGAGGCGATTTTCATTCTCGACTAACAATTGCTTACATCTATTTCTTTGGAATTAATCTATATAGGCAATCAGAGAAAATCAAAAATTGTTTCATGGTGTTTATCTACAAAGCGTAATATAGTTTTCGGTATTTCATTTTTGACTTCGGGCGTTCCCAATCCAATCAAAATTAAGGATTCTAAATTTTAGGGTCGGGCCCGTCCGGGGTGCGCATTCGCTCCCGTCCGCATACAGCGGACCAAGCCCTCCCGATCCCTAACGCAAAATCTCTCCTAAATTCAATTACCGAAATGCATCTTCTAATGACTGAAACACATCTCGACTAACACCAACAGGCATAAAAAATCCAATTGTATTAACTGAATCGGAAGAACCTCCATAAATTTCTATGGCCACAGAAGTTTCCGCTGATTCTGCAATTAATATCTCCTGGAACTTTGGATAGACTTTAGTCGGTGCCAAAAAATAAGATAAAAAATTCTTAAAGGGAAAAGAAGCACTCAGTCCATTCATTTTAGGAATGGTAAAAGTTTTAAACTTAACAGCCGCTTGTTTCTTTTGTTCTGGCGAAAGTCCTTCCAATCGACAACCTAAAACAGAGCGCAATTTTGCCGGTTCGGTATCGGGACTGTCTAAATATATCGCGAGACTGTCACAATCTTTTATCCCAATCGATTCCCAATCTTTTTGGAAAATCTCCCAACTGGCTCCAATGTTTTCATAGGCTCCCTTATGAGTTGAATAATATATTTCTGTTTGTTCGAATGATTCACGACTCACAGCCACTTGTTGAAATCCACCCATGTAACCGTAAAATGAGATCCCAATCAGGATCAAGGCAGCGATTGTGATACCAATGTATTTTAATTTGTTCATTTTGTTCTCCTTTATCCAGAAAAAACTTTAGATCACTTCAAGTATAAATTATAGTAAAGTAGTAATTTGCTAATTCATGAAAAAACTCTCGCTTTTCTCATTCTTTCTGAATCATTATATCCCGAGGTATACACATGAATTTTATTATATCTAACATCAAATGGATTATGCTTGGCTCCGGAATCATTACCTGCTCCATGATTCTCCCTGCATTGCATCCAACGTTAGGACTCACGTTAACATTTGGAGATACATTGAACGGTGATTTAGCCAATATCATAGTTCGCAATTGGGGAGTTCTGATCACAATTACCGGCGGAATGTTGGTATATGGCGCCTATAACGAACCAAATCGTAATTTAATTCTTGTAGTTTCTTCCATTAGTAAAAGTACATTTGTTTTACTTAATTTGATTTATGGACAGTCCTACTTTGCAAAATCTGGGATTGCTCTTGTATTCGATTCAGTCCTTGTGATTATTTTTGTCGCTTATCTTTTGGTTCAAAGTTCCAAGAAATAGAATGTTTTGAATCCAAGACTACAAAGATGGAAGGGTTTTCTGATCTTTAAGTAAGTGGTCAACATCGCTAGATAGAGCCAACTTAAATCAGAAAAACTTTTCCATTAACGATAATCATAGACTCAGAGAAACTCTTTTCGTTTTACAAATCTCCGCATAGCGAAGTGCACTTTTACGAACGCGGCGATCCATATTGGAATAATCCACTTCAACCAGCCCAAACCTTGGACCATACCCATCGTTCCATTCTAAATTATCCAAAAACGACCAATAGTAATAACGTTCCACAGACACACCTTCATCAAGTAACCGACAAATTGTTGCTAAATGGTCAATAATAAACTGCTCCCTCTTTTCATCTTTTTCATCAGGAATGCCATTCTCCGTAACATAAATAGGAAGTTTGTACTGATCCCAAATCCGATGACAAACAATAGAGAGTCCTTCCGGATAAATCTCCCAACCTAAATCATTTTTATGAGAATCGGGACAATTTGGATCGACCATAGGAACGGCAAATAGATTTCCTGGATTATAACTGGCTTTAAAAAGATGGCGAGAGTAATAATTAATCCCAATAAAATCACAGAAGATACCCTTCCCTTCCGGATAACCAAATCCAATCGGAAAGGATAATTTTCCTTCTATGAAACCTTTTGTTTGGATTTCATGAAATAGAAAATCACTTAAAAAACATCCAAGACGTGCCAAAGGATGGGATGTCAGAGGTGCAAAAACAGCAAGATGGTGCGCAAAACCAACCTTAGTTTGTCCTGCAAAACCAGATTCCGTTCGAATTTTATGAATGAGCTTATAGGATTTGAGGTGAGAAAGAATGAGCCGACGAGTTACTTTTAGATAGGCAGGTATATCCCCATGGCTTCCCGGAGGATATTTACCATCCACATAACTATCATTAGCAAAAACATTTGGTTCGTTAATAGTGCACCATTCGGAAACAAGATCCCCGAATTGTTTCACGGAAAATTCAACAAAGCTTAGGAATTCCTTCACAGCATCCTTTCCTAACCATCCCCCTTTTTTTTGAAACCATTCAGGGCAGGAAAAATGATGTAGTGTTACAAGAGGTTTGATCCCAGCTTCCAATAGGAGTCGGAACTCATCACGATAATGAGCAACTGCTTCCATAGACCATTCCCCTTCGGAGGGTTCGATCCGACTCCATTCAATACTCATTCGGTAACATTCTTGATTTAGTTTTGATAAAAGTTTTACATCTGCCACATAACGCGCATAGTGATCAGCACCAGTAAAACTAGACTCTCCATTGCCGACTTTTCCAGCAAGTGACCAATGATACCAATTGTTATGAATATCTCCACCTTCAATCTGAGTGGCAGCGGTAGCAGAACCTAATAAAAAATCTTTCGGAAGTTCAAAATCTTTTGACATTCCCTTCTCCTTATATACAAGTTTCAAATTTTGTTTCATTAACAATTGCTATTATTTTTTCGCCATAGCTTCTTCTAAAAATTGATTTAGAGGGTATATGGTTCGAAAACTTTGGATCGCATCATCCATAAAATGATTGGATGTTAAATCAGAATTTTTTATCTTTTTTCCAACAGCAAATCCTTTGTATTTCAAAAAATCTAACGCAGGATGGTCTTTCGCAAAACCTTTAGGTGCTGTTTTCAATTTGTCCGCATAGAATGTTGTTCCGAAATTTTGAACAAATTTTTTATTATCTAAAATTTTTCGAAACGACTTTGTATCGGATACAATCCTTTCTCTGATTTTAAATAATGATTTTGGATCGGGCATATAACACCCACCACCGAGTAAGGACTCACCAGGTTCAATGTGAAGATAATAACCCGTACCTTCAATTTTCCGATTCCCACCTCTCATAAAAATTCCGAAGTGTGTTTTGTAAGGACTTTTATCTTTGGAAAAACGAACATCTTTATAAATTCTAAAAATACAAGACTTCGGATCGACACCCTTTAAATTTTTGTCAAACTTTTCTATTTCTGATAAAAAATATCCTGTGAGAGAAACTAGTTCACTCTGAATTTCAGTAAACCGATCTTTGTTTTCAATAAACCAGTTTCGATTGTTATTTAATTTTAATTCGGATAAATAATTAAAAATGGTTTTACTTATTTTCATAACGGATAAATTCCCAAATGATCAAAATATCCATTGATTCTAACAATTCCTATAAAATTTCAAATTAAAATCGAAGAATTCACCCGTGAAAAGGCACCAAAATAATTTTTTCTTAATAAAGATCGATGGGTTAAATCCCAGATTTTGAAAGGAACCTAATGATAGTTTTTAGTGGCGATAAAAGTATATTTCAAAATCCATTTCTTATTCTAAATCGAATTCTAATGTAATACAAACTTCTGCAAAATCTCCTTCAGCATGCTCCGAGTGTAATACATTGGTATATATTCCAGATTGAATTGTTCCAATGTGAATGTTTCCACCCATATCTTCTATAATTTTTTTAACAATCGCAAGTCCAAGACCGAGAGCAAACTCCTCTTTATCATAACGTTCATCCACAACTTTATTTAATCTAAAAAATGGATGAAAAAATGCTAAATCATCAGAATGTCCAAAATCCACTGCTGCGATGCCTTCTTCAGAAGATGGGTTTATAAACTTTATCAAAAACTTCTTTTCTGTAATCAGAAAAAGTACAATTAAAGAAACACCATCAGGAGAGTATTTCATTGCATTAATAAACAATTCCTTAGTCAGTGTGATTAATCGATCTTTGTTAAGATTTACATAATATGAACTAGCGTTTGGCAAAACGGAAATCAATATATTCTGCTTTTTAATTGCCAACATATCGTCTAAATCATCAGCAACATTTTGTACTAATTGTATGACATCTTGAACATTTAATAATTTTAATTCAAAATCGCTTTCTTCAAAATACCGTTGGGCAACTGCCAAGGAATTGACCAATTTTTTAGTAAATTTAAAATTTTCTTCGACTAACTCGAAGTTACGGATAGGGATAGTAACTACTTTACCTTTTTTTTCTACCTTCCGAATCATAGCGCCCATTGACGTTACCAAACCACCGAGACCAGTTCCTTGCATCAAACTGGTATTCAAATTTGGCAAAGCTTTCAGCATCCAGGATTTGTGTTTCCCCTTCTTACCGATCTCCTTTTTCCAATCAAAGATATCTTTGATTTCTTGAAACAAACTCTCTTCATACGAAACAACGCGAACTTGTTTTTCCGATATATCTTCTAAGTTAGAATAATTGATGTCTCTCTGATTTTTCTGTACCCAAGAAAACAAGATAAACTGTTCTGAATTATCAAAGGTGTCACTGATTAAGTTTTGGGGAATGGAAATTGAAGAAATTCCGAAACAATGAATTGTATTCTCAATCAATATTTCGCTTGTATAGGTTTCTCCCTTGACTGCTTGTAAAAAATGCGTATGACTAATATTGAATTTAGCCAGAGAGGATGATGAAAGAAAATGATCCGAACTTAGATCATCATGGAATTCTCCAATCTTTGCTTCGTCAAACTCTGCACCCTTAACCAATTTCAACTTGAGCTGATTACTAAAAACAGCATAGTTCCCAATTGGCAGAGCGGAAAGGAATGAATCCAAAACACTTAATATGTGGTATTCAGTTAACAAGCAATCATTAGACCAATGTATAAACAATATATTCTAATATTTACTTTCATTATTTACGTTAACTCAATTGAAATTTTAGTTCACAGGCAAACCGCTAAAAAAAAACATTGGATATTTTAAGGGGATGTATGGACAAAAGTCGGATTTTTATCCTTCCTGAATTCAGAAGGACTCACTCCAGTGTTCTTTTTAAAAAATCGAGTAAAATAAGCTGAGTCTTGAAAATTCAATTGTAGAGCAATATCAGATACTCTTTCATTGGTATGTTCCAAAAGTCGAAACGCCCTTCTCATGACATTTTCTTTAATAAAATCAGAAGCAGACTTACCTGTTACTTCTTTAACTGTATCACTCAAGTGACCAGGAGTAATGCCCAACTGAGATGCAAAATAATTTACAGACCTGATCTCTCCTTGAGACGAATTTAGAAGTTGAAAAAATTCGTATACTATCCGATTGGATTTAATTGGAATTAAATTAAGATCTTTCTGAATATAACGATTAATATAAAGAAACAATAATTCAGATAAATTACGAATAATTCCTTTTTCGGATCTATCCTCCAACCTGAGTTCTTTTTTTAAAAATCTAAAGATTCCCCAAACTATCGTACAATCTTTCATGTTTAATACTGTAGGAGATTTTGAATTGAGAAAAAATGAAAACCGACTAGCAGGAACTTCATTTTTTCGCAGCAAAAAAGAATCATAAAACCGGATGATAACTCCATCTATCACCTCACTCCATTCCCCTCGATACGAAACATAATGTGGCAAATAGAGAAATCCAAAATTATCAACGGTATATTTTTTTGAATCTATTTCAATATGACCTTTACCTTTTTTTATCAATATCAAAGATGAAAAATGGTTCACACTAAGAACAGACCATTTTTTGTTTTTATATGCAGAGTCTTGGAAAACGGTTATCGAGAACTCTTCACCTGCGCTGGCACCAAAATCCTCCAAACTATAAATTTTTATCTTACGATTTGGCAAATATTGATTCATAAAATATATAATTTATAATACTCAAATGCACCTACTTACCATTAAATATTCGTTTTGCTAAATTCAAAACCCGCTACCGAGAATCCTCAAAAAAGCAAATTACTAATTACTTATATTTAGAAAATCTACAATTGTACTTGGATTAAAGTTGATTACCTTTAAATACAAAAGATTCAACAATACAATCACTTGTTAAAACAATGTTTCCTAACCGCAATGAAAAACGATTGGCAATAATTAGATTCATCTAAAAAGAGTTTGGACAGAATTCGGAAACTTTAGGATTTTTTTCGGATCGTTACGAAAAATAAGAATCTTTAATCATTGTTTGGATCAAAACCTTTCGAGGATTGACCAGAGGAAATCGCAACAAACCATATCTATTATATTAGTATATGAACTAAAAGTGAGAACAAAAATCGAACGAAACAACAATCCATATAAGTTTTTTAAGCACACCCATTGACGGAAGCCAGTTTCTGAACATTTTGTGATATCCTTATCATTATGAATATTTTCTGAATGGATTATAATGAAATTTTAGGTATTTTGTTTAAAAAATAGAAGATTGGAATTCATAGTCTTCCTTCTCCGCGAAATTCCCGACCAAAGTCGGATATCGATCCCAAAATTACTTCTTTCTAAAGAAATCAACTGAATGATAAATACAAGCTAAATCAAAAAAGATTTTGGCCGAGTCAATATCAAAGGAAGTAATCATCACAAAACAAATCTCAAGCATCTCATTCATATATTTTTTGTATACGTCTATGGTTTTGGTTTTAATCACCAAATACTTCACCATTCTTTGTCTTGATTTTTTTCAAATTCGCTTTAGTTTACGATTTAATGGCATCAATCCGGTATGAATGAGTTTCCTTTTTTCCGTAGAATGCAATGGCAAACCGTAAAGACCATTTGGAATTCACTTCGTAATCCTGAAGTGATCCCATTTTTATTTCATTTCCTTAAGGAACGATTCCGTTTGCAACGTTCAACCTTGGGGAAGGAATGGAAAGAGAAAGGACTAACCAATCCAAACAAACTAAATCCAATTGATTTGATCGCATTTTATATTGCATACAAAGAAGTAACAAACACAAAACGAGCTCTAAAATTACTTTTCAAGATTCTCAAACAACAATCCGCTGATGTATTTTTGGAAATGGCAGAGGCATTTCGTAGGTATGGAATTAAGATTGGCTAGGTGAGGATTTTTTCCGACAACTTCGGTGGCTTTGAATTTGGAGAACCAAGTCTCCTCCTTCAATCTTTTTTAAACTATAAAATGATTCTAAATTTTATCTTGGAATGAGTGATCACATAACACAGTTTACAAAACCTTTTCTTAAAACAACCATCTCCTTATGACCCAATCTAACCGTTTCAGTAGGTGAGCAAACGACCGACTTGTTTTGCACTGTCTGATTTGGGTGAAACTATTGATCGAATCGTTTCTGATTTTAATGCAAGAATGTTGGCGGAAGAAAATAGAAATTTTCGAGACTTTCTCAAAAATACATCAGCGGATTGTTGTTTGAGAATCTTGAAAAGTAATTTTAGAGCTCGTTTTGTGTTTGTTACTTCTTTGTATGCAATATAAAATGCGATCAAATCAATTGGATTTAGAATTAAAATTCCACTTCGATGGAGTAATTAACTTTGATTAGCTTTTTTTGAACTTTATACTAGTCCGATCGGACTAAAAGAGAAGTAAAACCACTTTTAACAAACTCTAGTTCTTAAAGGATAGCGACCATGTCGGAAACAAATTCATTTTTTAAACGCAGTATCAAGTCAGTATTTAGCTTTTTTCTCACGCAAACCAAAGTTTCCAAAATAGAACGGCTCGCGGAGAGTTTCATTCTCATCGAAATGATGGGAACAAAGTTAAAAGAAGCCAAGTGGATCCCAGGAAGTAAGGTGCAAGTCGATGTGGGAAATCTTACTTACCGCACTTACACGCCCATCAGTGTGGACAAAAACGAAGGCAAACTCTCATTCCTCTCTTATAAGCGAAATGATGGCCCTGCCTCCACTTGGATCCATTCCTTAAAAGTAGGAGACCCTTGCGAAGTTTTCGGCCCTCGTGAGTCTTTAGATTTTTCGAATCTAGAAGAAGATGCAATCCTATTCGGCGATGAGACTTCCATTGGAATCGCGAAGGTATTACAAAACAATGTGAAAAAGAAGTCTCACACATTCCTCGAATTGACTTCGGCAGAAGCGGGGAAAGAGGTTCTCGAAAAATTGGGAGTTACGGGACAAAGAGTTTTTGAAAGATCTTCCGATGGATCGCATCTCCAAACAATAGCAAAGGAAATGATTGATCTGATTTCAAAAATTCCCGAAGCAAAGATTTTTCTTACCGGGCGAGCCAGTTCCATCCAACAAGTCAGAACCTATTTGAAGAATTCAGGGATTCCAACTAACAAGCTAAAGGTTCGTGCCTACTGGGCGGATGGGAAAAAGGGTTTGGATTGAGAGGATTTTTTGGGGCGTTCCCAATGGGATCGTGTCACTGGATTTGATCTAAAAAGGGTCGGGCAACTCCGGGGTGCGCTTCGCTCCCGTCCCCAGCCATCTAACGATGGCAGGTGACCAAGCCCTCCGTCTCCCTAACGCGGGAAATTTAGAAAAACCACTCCATTCGATCCTTTCACAGGGAACTCATTGAAGCAAAATAGAGTCGCCTTCCACATAACCCACCTCCTATCATGACGGATAGATTCCGATTTTTTTCAAAAACCAAATCTTTATTTCTCAATTTGATTTCGGAATACCACCTCTAAATTTTTGATATGGTTTAATACATGAAACTTTCGTTAGTTGATGAAATCTTAATTGTAAGGGAGATGAAAAACGAAAAAACTGTCGCTTTTGTTCGATTTGCCCTATTCTCAGTCACTTCTATTTTAGATAGTTTATCCTATTTTGGTTGGATCCATTATACAATTGTTCCAACGAGTCTCATCACTGTTGGATTGGATATTTTATTTCTAATCTTTGCCACCCTTGTTTTGATTTTTCTATTTTATTTACCTTACAAACACTATCTAAAATTTTTTACGATTACCTTAGACTATTTTATCATTGGGCTTATGATTTTTCTTGACCCAACGATTCTAAAAGGAAACGGCCTCATCTATTTTATTGCAATGACAAGTGCCATGTTTGTTTTCCAGTTCAATCTTCTGAGAAACTCGAAAGCAGGAACGATCTATGGCGCTATTTTGGCATTTGTTTATTTCCTTGTGGTCTCCATTGGATTAGAAGATGGTTACCCATTTGATTTAATTCCCATGATGTTTGGATTGGCAATGATGCTTGGAATGGGATATCTAACAACGGTTTCCAATATCGAAATGGTGAAAGAAGCCAATGCAAAACAAATGATGGAAAGATTTCTTCCTTCACAGTTAGTCAGCGAGTTCTATAAAAACAAAGCGCAACTAGAACCTGGGGGCGAAAACAAAGAAGTAACGATTCTTTTTTCAGATATCAGATCTTTTACAAAATTTTCAGAACAACGGACTGCCGAAGAAGTGGTTCAATTCTTAAATCATTATTTATCTCGCATGACAGATGTCATATTTAAATTCAATGGCACCATCGATAAATTTATCGGTGATGCGATCATGACTATATTTGGTGCTCCGTTCAAACGAGATGATGATGCTCTCCGCGCCGTCAAATCCGCTGTCGCTATGATTCGTGAAATAGAGATACTAAACGATACGATGCCAAATCCTGAAGACAAATTACAAGTGGGAATTGGGATTCATACAGGAGAAGCCATTGTCGGTAATATTGGCTCCGACCGAAGGTTAGATTATACAGTCATTGGTGACAATGTAAATTTAGCTTCTAGAATCGAAGGATTAACCAAACATTACAATTGCCCTATTTTAATATCCGAGGTCACATTCAAACAAGTTGTCGGCAAATACTCGCTAGATGATGGTTTTGAAATTAGAGAAATTGATCAAGTCATTGTCAAAGGGAAGTCAAAGCCAATCACCGTGTATGAAGTGATTTGTTTAACAGTTTAGAAAAAGGAATCCCATATGAATGTACATGAAAACAAAAAGATTGTTACCGATTTTTTTAGACACCTGAATGAACGAAATTTGAAAGATGCATTCGAATTATTAGATGATGACTTACGTTGGTGGATTGTAGGAAACATACCCGTTTCCGGTGATTACGATTTTAAAAAGATAACATTTGGATTTAAAATGATCTTCAGAGCATTTGAGCACTTCCAGTTCACTTTGAAAGAGATGACGGGAGAAGAAGAACGAGTCAGCCTTGTAGCCGAATCACATGGAATTAGAAAGTCATGAAAGTTAAGGCCTTTCTTAAATGAAGCGATAAATTGCTTCAAGTATCCATCCGAATGGGATTGATCAAATCAAATAACTGTAATTTTAGTTTATAATATTCGGAAGTATATTCATAACGATTTCCGAATAAGTTATCTAACTTTCCCGAATTATCTCTATTCGTATAGATGATGTCTTCAATCTCACGTCTACGACTTTCCAAGTTTGGATCGATATCTTTTCTATGAGTGATCATCACTTTTACAATTTTCTTTTCTAAAATGTCTACTTTGTTGAAGGCATATTCAGTACTATTGAATTTGTTTTTGCGTTTGATAAACCAGCGAACTGCATCAGGGTATTTTGACACTAGCTTTCGGTATTCCCCTTTATCCAAGGAAATTGGCTCAGGTTCCATTTGATGAACTTTTCTTAAATTTTTCACTCGTTTGATTTTCGAAAACGCTTCAACAATATAAAGATATGCCTCTTTATGTTTGGAAGTTTGTAATTTCAAAGACCAAACCAATCCATAAGAATGAAAGATAGGTTTTTTCAATTCAATCGAAGGGAGAGACTTAATTTCATCACGAATTTTGGAAAGTTCTCTATCCAAACGGATCAATTCTTTTTCTTTTACTTTTATACTGATTTGTCGGTCTACTCTCATACTCTAAAGTTTATATCGAACTTAGGATAAATTTCTAAATAGGAAGAGTTGTTATTTTGTTATAAGTAATTACGGTGCATCATTTTCAATATGATTTGCTTTCTATCTAAAAAACATAATTGGCAAATCAGTCGAAGAGCAATCGGCTATCAGTTCCTCATTCGATCCAAAAATTAAATTTAGTAAGGAACTATTGTATCAATGGCTGAGACCTGGAATTAAACGATGGAAATCAGATAAGTGCTCCCTCCGGACATAAAAAAAGCAGCAGAATGCCTTCCCGACTCCTGCTCACGTGACATCCATGTCACGATTCGCGAGCTTTGGCTAGGCTTACGCTTTCGCCAAACTCGCATTCTCGCTCCCTATGGGTCGCTGCGAATGGTTCGACCAACCCGGTCCTCTGAATTGATTTTAAAGACTTGGGCGTTCCCAATTTAATTGAATTGTTAAATAGTATTGAATTAGGGTCGGGCTCTCCCTCGATGAGGGCGCTCGGTCAGCCGGAACGGCGATCCCTAACGTGGGATCCTATTGTTTATCCACAACATATTTAATAAACCAGGTTGGAACATCGTCTCGAGTAAATACTTCGACCTCTTTGCCATTCGTTACCTCTGCAAATAATAATTTATCAAAAGTAACACTTGAAGTATCAAAAAGGAATGCTCGATTTGATAATCGGATTGCTTCTTTTAAATTTTCTAAACTACGATAATATCTTTCTTCAATTTTATCAGCTGGAACGCTATGACCTTTTTCTTCCACTCTGAGATCAACTCTATTCTTATTGATTTCCGGATCGACAGTACAAAAAAAATAAAGATAGATCGAATAACCAATATCTTTAGCTTTTTTTAAAAAGTTAAGCTTCCTCTCATCACTCATGACTGTTTCGAAAGAAAAGGAGATATTTGATTCCAACAATTTTTGCCTAAGAAATTCTGCCAAGTCTGCAGAGATGTATGAATTTATCTCCAATCTTTCATCTACTAACAATTCGTTATCTATGATCTTAAAATACTTCCAAAGATCTGATACTCCTGTTTTCTTCGGAGAAAACTCTGACTTTTGGAAAAAGGATTGAATTTCTTCCGTTGTAAAATGGATTTTATATTGGTTGGTATTTAGAACATTTTCTTCTTTTAATTTCTTTTCAATCTCATCAGCATTCACATAAACACCAAGTTTATGTCTAGGATCGGTATTTTCAAATTCTTTGATAAAGGAAGATTTTCCCGATCCATTTGGTCCAGCAAAAATACGAAGTCGTTTTTTGCTCATTTAAGATAGTTTAAATTTAGGAGGTAAGTGGTTTGGATCGGTTGGTAATTTTTTAAACAATTCTTTGTGACCATCAGGATGTTTCCAATAAAGCGAATCTCCCTCTTGTACTAAAAGAGGAATCTTTGTTTCTTTCGCTCTTTCCGATGCCTTAATTGAAGCTAGAATTGCTGCACCGAGAATGGCTCCCACTGCGATATCTTCGCCGTCAGCCTCTCGTTTTAGGAGTGCCGTCAAACCTGCGCCTAAGAGTCCACCTTTGATCAAATTGTTTAAGGTTTCCTCATCTTCCCGGTTCATGGATATATCGTAAGGAGCATTGGTTGTTTTGTCAACCAAAGAGGACTCATTCTAAATTGCCTTGGATTGCGAAAATCCCCTCCACCCTTCAGGGCAACTCTGACAACCCCAACTCTTTCAAAAACCCATTGTGTTTTTTCTTTGCCTCTCGGATCTTTTTTTCCAGATCGACTAGCTCAGCATTCACCTGCTCCAAATCTACCGCTTCATCTGCCTTAGCTGTGCTAATATAACGAGAAATATTTAGATTAAAATCATTCTTTTCAATTTCCTTCAATCCCACACGACGAGAATACTTTTCTTCTTCTGCTCGGAATTGGTAAGTGGAGACAATCTTTTCAATGTGCTCAACTGAAAGTTGATTTTGGCGTTTGCCTTTATCAAAATATCCACTGGCATTGATAAATAAAATATCATCAAATTTTTTGCACTTTTTTAGGACGAGAATACAAACAGGGATGCCTGTTGAATAAAACAAGTTAGATGGTAAACCAATCACAGTATCAATATGCGAATCTTGGATGAGTTTGGTACGAATTTTTTCTTCCGCACCTCCTCGAAACAATACTCCATGAGGAAGAATGATCGCCATCGTTCCTTCATCGCTTAGGAAATGAAACCCGTGGAGTAAAAAGGCAAAATCGGCAGCGGATTTGGGAGCAAGCCCATAACTCTTAAAACGAAAATCTTCTGCTAAGGCTTCGCTCGGTTCCCAACGCAAACTAAAAGGGGGATTTGCAACAATCGCATCAAAATACATTTTCTTTGCTGGATTTGGGTTGTTCAAAATTTCCCATTCGTTTAACAAAGAGTCTCCGTGGTGGATCTCAAACTCGGTATCTTTGACCCCATGGAGGAGCATATTCATTCGGGCCAAGTTAAACGTTGTGATGTTTTTTTCTTGTCCGAAAATCTTTCCAATGCTTCCACCTTCTTTCAAAATTTGATTTCGCACATTTAAAAGTAAGGAACCAGAACCACAGGCAAAGTCCAAAACCTTCTCTAATTTTTTCTTTTTTCCCGTGCTTGGGTCTTGGCTGTCTAGGGTGACAATCGCCGATAAGATGCTAGATATCTGTTGTGGTGTATAAAACTCTCCTGCTTTTTTTCCTGAACCCGCAGCAAACTGACCAATCAAATACTCGTAGGCATCACCTAGTATATCTAAGTCGGATGAAAACTGCCCGATTCCCTCTGCAATTTTAGTGATGATGACACAGAGTTTTTTATTTCTTTCCTCATAGTTTCGCCCGAGTTTTTCGGAACTCAAATTGATTTCAGAAAACAACCCCCGAAAGGTGCTAGCAAAGGATTGTTCTTCGATGTATTTGAATCCTTCGCCCAGGGTATCCAACAAATCCCTACTTTGTACGCGCGCCAGTTCCCCGATATGGCTCCAAAGATACTTTGGTTCGATCACATAATGGAGTTTGCGGCGCATTTGTTTTTCAAACTCTTGCGTATCTTTTGGGTTTGCTTCATACCAAACATTTAAAGGTGTTCGGCTGTCGCCGGTATCCAACTTGGGATAGTCTTTGCCCAACTCCTTTTTTGCCGCCGACTCAAAGTTATCCGACAAATACCGTAAAAAAAGAAAGGAAAGCATATAATCCCGGAAATCATCTGCATTCATGGAACCACGCAATTGGTCTGCAATGTTCCAAAGAGTTTTACCTAGTTGGTTTTGTAGTTGTTCTGTCATAATTATTTCTTCTATCTAGCTATAAATTCAGGGTTAAATTGATATCGATTCAAAAAATCATATAATATCTTTCGAAAATATTCTTTATTTTCATCTAACATTTCTTTCGGTTCAAAGAGTGAATAATTTCCATGACTGAGAACATTAATCATTCTCGTATAAATGACACCATCTGGGTCATCATTATCTTGTTTTATGCATTGGGAAAAGTTTTTGAATCCATGAAAATGCGCTGTTTTCTCAAGAATATTCCTCAAAACATTAAAATGATAGGTATAAAGTTGTCCAGACCTCGCAACTTCAGTAAGATCCTTTAAGGTTGCAACGTGATGATAAAAGGGAGTATCGGTTGTATCCTGGAGATTATAGCCACTCAAAGAATCGTTTTTACTCAAAAAAAATCGCTCAGCATTTCTCAATTCATTGCAAAGCACATTGAAAAAGAGAGTATGGTGAGATGAAATAATCATTTTTTTACGATTATTTTGCTTCTTCAACATCTGCGCTAGATGCCCTGCAACTGCGATGGCATTGTTATCATCCAATGAAGAAATTGGATCATCAATGTAAATATACTTCACCCAACGATATGTTTCCTCTTCATCAATGGCTAGTTCCGCAATCGCTAAAAAGAAACACCAAATAAAAACGATTTCTTCCCCTCGTGAGACCTTGATGTTATTAAAAGTAACAGTTTCATCTCCAATGCGAATTTTTCTTTCAAAGCTTATGAACCAGTCTTCATAATTGATAAAAAAATCAAAGTCTGTATACCTTCGAAGCAACGGTCGAATTCTACTTTCCATTTCTAAGGACTGGATTCCTTCCACAAATCTCGAGTGCCTATTGATTAAAAGTTTTCTTTCATTATCGTTTTCTAAGTCATTGTCCCATCGAAAAAGATCCTCTGTAAACGCGTTAAAGTATAATGTATCTCGCTCATCTTCATTTTTTCCAGCATCTTTAAAGGCCATCGAAAGCCTAGTTTTGCCGGTTCCATTGTATGCATAGATAAGAATATATTTCTTGTCTGTTAACAATTGGCGAAAATGAGAAACAATATTTTCTAAACTAGCGAAAAACATAAACTATCACTCCCCCATTACAGGAAACAACCCCTGCAACAAACCTTTCTTATGCGTCTTCAGCTTTTCTAAAGCATCCAATTGCTCCTGGATCAAGGCATCAACCGAAGAAAGACAATCCGCAATCCTTTGTTGTTCAGGGAGGGATGAGAAGTATTCTTTTAATTCATGAAAATCCTTCTTATTCATGACTCGGTTTCTACCTGCTCCTCCTGGCGAAATAAGACCCAACTTGTATACAAATGATTTTTTAGTTATAATATACCTAAAGAAGTTAGAAATAGTTTCTTCGTGTTTAAAGACATAGGTAGGAAATCTATGCGACACTAAACCTCCATGGTCTTCTCTCGAAGCAATTGCGATTGCTCCTTCCCATGCGAAAGTGATACTAACTATCAAATCATTCTCATGAACTTGATAAAGCACATCCATAGAATTTCCCTTCGGATCTTGTTCAAGTTTTTGAAACGTACCTTTACCGTGACTCCTAATACCAAGACCCAAGTAACGTTCAGTTGGTTTGGCTACTTCTCTCAGTTCGGCTACACACACCTCCCCCAACTTCCTCTCCACCCAATCCCCCGTGCCCTCAAACTCCGGAAACCGCAACCTTGGCACAGTCTCTCCTTCGGCAGGAAATAAATTCTGCAACAAACCCTTCTTATGTGACTGTACGACTTCGAGTTTTTTGGTTTGGAATTGGATCAGCTCATCCAAGGAAGAAAGGCAATCGGCAATCTTTTTTTGTTCGGGAAGCGAGGGGAAAGAAACGAACTTTTCCCTTAATAAAGAAAAATGCCTTTTGTATTCTTCCTGAATAACGGGATCATATAATAGATATTGATATAGAAATAGTGTATTAAGAGAGGGGTTTACACCAATTATTTTTATTCCATCTGCACCTTGCGCAAATGGAAAATTAATTAGTTTAACTATGCAAGTATGGTCGCCAAAAACAATCAAGGGCAACTGATTCGTGATTATAAGTTCTTCATTATTTGTCCAACCGCAAATAAAGTTTTGGGATTGATCTACTATAGGGAAGGTGCCCGCTGTTAAATATTGCGATGATGGTATCTTTCTCGTTGGAGTAATAGTAAATGTTAGATTTTCAAAATAATCTAAATCCCAATCCCCTGCATTTTGAAAATCAGGGAATCGCAAGTTTGGAACTAGTTGTTTTCGGGAACTTTTTTCTTTTTGCTTCATACCGTGCCACCTAATACAAAATTTATCCTTTCTCTTCAAAGCATTTCAAATGGATTCAAGAAGAATATCCCAACCGCACATACATCCGGGATTTTGATTCTTTTCGTAGATGTAGAGGGAGCTTCGTTGGTCACAATCGCACTGTTTTGTGCCAATGCATGTCCGACTAGATAATAATCAATGCTTTCATAGTATGTGCTGATGGCGCCTGGTTCATAGTTCTGACTTGTTGCCCATAAGCTCGCTCGTCCTAACTGAGAGAGAACCGAAGTATCAGTGTTCCGAAAGATATGTCGAGCTCTCTCCTTAGCCCATTCAATTAGAGAATCATCCCCAGCATCGATTTCATCAGCAACTTTATCAATGCTTTGTACAATGCCTGTTTGATTCTTTTCTAAAATCCGATTCCAAAAGGCAGGACAAAAGTCCAAACCGTAATGTAAATTCTTTGCTTGGATAAAAACATTCGCATCCAAAAGATAAGTCATGCGATGACCCCAAGTTCTCTTGCTTCTTTATAAAAGGTTTCATTTTTTTTGAAACCTAACATCCGAAAGGCATCGCGAAAGAGAGTTTGCCCTTCCAAGGTGCTCGTCACAACGGCTGTCGCAAACCGTTTTCCAACACGCACTCCCAAGGTGCGGTAAAAATCCCCACCACCATCCCCTGACGTTTGCAGATTGCTGATGCGCGTAAGTTCTTCCTGGTAGTACAGCCAAAAATCTTTCTGCGAAATTTTCCCAGCATCTAAGAGTCGCCTAAGAGCCACAAGGCTACTCACTTTAAATAATTTGGCAAATCTTTGGATGGCATCTTGTATTGGTTCGTTCTCTCGATATTCCGAGAGAGTCCTTTCCATCGGCATCAGAAACTCGGCAGCGACGGCATTACACCATTTTTCTACTTCCATATCTGTGACTTGACCCACACCCGCATTGGAAATTCCGCTTTCCCCAAGGATTACATGGGCAAACTCGAGTAAGAGCGTAAACATCTGCGCCGCCTTACTGTCGCTAGTATTAATAAAAATAAGAGGGGCATAAGAATCAGCCAGAGCGAACCCACGAAACTCCTCTACGTCCAAATGCCGATGTGTATTGCTTCCCACGATAGAACTTGCCATCACAAGCACTCCGACTTCTTCCATTTTTTGGACATAGGTCTTCAGTGCTTCTGACCAATTTGGAAAAGTGCGTCTTCCTTCAAAAGAAATTCCTAGATAACTTTCCACCTTACGAGCCACAGCAATAGGATTCTCTTGCAATTTTGCAGATCCCACAAAGGGAACATTTGGCATGCGGTGGAGTGTCATGTATTCCTTGTACCAAGTTTGCCTCTCTTGGCAAAGATACAAAGTGTCCAAAAGGTTTGGACTAGGTTTTGTCAGCTCCTTATCAGCAATGGTGCGAAAATCAGATATTGGTAATGGTTCCCTGATCGGTTCTGGCAAAAATAAATAGCCAATGGGTACATGAACTGCCTTAGAAAAATCTTCCAACTGACGAAGCGTAGGTTGTAACTCTCCACTCTCCCATTTTGGGAGTTTGGGAAATCGTTTGGACAAAGTATCAATACTGATCCTTGCACGTTCCCTCGCCCAAGTGATGAGATTTGGTTGGATGGATACGAAATTTCTATTCATAGGCAGAAAGTCCGGAGATTTCCCTTCCTTGGGCAAGTTTCTTAAGCAAGGGAACTAAATCGCTCATAAGTGCCAGTTCCTTTTTGGTTCGTTCTTTCCAACTGAGTTCAAAAGGAGCCATCAAATCACTCAAATCATCTGCATCGAAAATCATCCGATCTAATATAGATCTAACAAACACTTGTAACACTTCTGGCTCCAGGCCATGTGATTCCGCAGTTGTTTGGAGTTCTTTTTGGAATTTGTCCGCTTTGAATTCCACAAAACCTTGTTTGATCTCAGTCTCACTTAAGGGTTCCCCTGCTTTCAAAGTTCCAATGTAGGCAATGATCTCATCTCGGTCATCCATCATACTCGATGTGGAAGATAACAATCCTACCAACTGTTCCCTGCTCATCTTTTGTTTGGCGGTTTTTTGTGTGTATTTAGAAATGAGACCCATGATATAATCATAGTCTATAATCGCAGAGGCAAAAAGTACAAACTCAAAATCCAGTTGATGAACGATGGTTTCCATGCCCCCAGGTTTTTGATCTACTTTGAATCTTTGTGCCGTATCCAAATAAGCCCCACGAAATCCCCGAAGGTCATCGGGCGAAATTACCTTCTGAATAGCTTCTGTTTGGTCATTGGAAATATCCGTATATTGATCCAACTGTGTTTTGATTCTCTGTATTTCTTTAAATAAATTAATAAACTGACTTCTTGCTTCATCACCTTTCAAATTGTTCACTTGGTCTGGAGAAAAACCAAGTCCTTGAGATTTCATAAATTCATTCAACTTGGACACAGCAGATTCATACTTGGTAATCACGACAGGAGCAGGATCGACTAACCAGATTTCTTTAGCACGACTTGCATCTTCCCCAGAGAAAAGGGCAATGGCATCATCAACAGAATTTTTTTGGTTTCGAAAATCTAAAACGTTCCCATAAGGTTTGGAATCATTGAGAATTCGGTTGGTACGAGAAAAAGCCTGAATCAATCCATGATATCGTAAATTTTTGTCCACATACAAAGTGTTTAAGTATTGGGAGTCGAAACCAGTTAACAACATATCAACAACAATCACAATATCGATCTTATTTTCACGAGGGTAATCCTTGTTGGAATACTTTTGATCCTTGATTCTTTTTTGAATATCTTGGTAATAAAGATCAAACTCACCTAATCTATGATTAGTTTTGTATTTCTGATTATAATCAGAAATGATCGCTTGTAAGGCTGCCTTCTTTTCCTCAGGTGCCTCTTGGTTGTCTTCTTTTTCCTGAGGCAAATCTTCCTGGATCTGTTGGACATCCCGATTGCCCTCCGCAGGAGGTGAGAAAACACAGGCTACGTGCAAAGGATTATAATTTTCATCCTCCGCCTTCTTCCGTTCTTGAATCTCTTTAAAGAGTCCATAGTATGCAATGGCTTCATTGATGGAGGCAGTGGCAAAAATTGCATTGAACCTACGATTGTGAGTGGCAATATCATGTTTCTCTATGATAGCTTCTGCTACCGCTTTTTGCGCGACTTCATCGCTTACTTTTATGCCTTTCGGTCCCTTCAACTCTTCTTTAAAATAATCCACATGAAATCGCAATACATTTCGATCATCAATTGCATGTGTGATTGTGTAAGCATGGAGTCTTTTTTGGAATACGTCTTCCGTTGTGATATAGGATGCCTGCTCTCCTTCCACTCTCATGTAACTCGAGTTTTGACTAAAAATAGGAGTTCCCGTAAACCCAAACAACTGTGCTTTTGGGAAGAATTCTTTGATGGCATTGTGATTTTCGCCGAATTGAGACCGGTGACATTCATCAAAAATAAAAACAACTCGTTTGTTTCGAAGTGTCTCTAATCTTTCTTTATAATTATTTTTCTGAGTTCCATCCAAAGCAAGTCCCAATTTTTGAATGGTTGTTACAATTACCTTATCCGCATAATCCGTAGAAAGGAGTCGTTTTACAAGTGTCTCTGTATTGGTATTTTCTTCAACGCAACCAGCTTGGAATTTATTAAACTCTTCTCTCGTCTGCCGGTCCAAGTCCTTTCGGTCTACCACAAACAAACACTTTTCGATATTGGGATTATCTTTTAATAAAGTAGATGCCTTAAAGGAAGTAAGTGTTTTTCCACTTCCTGTGGTATGCCAAATGTAACCATTGCCGCGATTTTGTTCGATACAATCAACAATCGCTTTCACTGCATAAATCTGGTAAGGACGCATTACCATTAATTTTTGCTCACTTGCAACGAGCACCATATAGCGGCTAATCAATTGTGCGAGCGTACATTTTGGTAAAAATCTTTGGGCAAACTCAGCTAGGTGTGTGACTTTTTTATTGTCCTCGGTTGCAAACTGATAGATCGGCAAAAACCTTTCATCCGCGTCGAAACTAAAATGTTGGTTTTGGTTATTTGCAAAATAATATGTATTACTTTGGTTACTAACAATAAACAACTGCACAAAACAAAGCAATGAGTTCGTGTATCCATTTCCTGGATCATTTTTATAGTCCACGATCTGCTGCATGGCTCTTCTCGGACTAATTTCTAATGTTTTAAGCTCAATTTGGGTTATCGGGATTCCATTTAAAAGTATAAGAATATCATATCGATGAAAACTATTTTCTGTGTTGATCCTAAGTTGATTGATAACTTCAAAATCATTTTTGCACCAATCATTTAGATTTACTAACGTGTAATGAAGGGGAGTACCATCCTCTCTTTCAAATGTATTTCTCTCCCTTAGCAATTTTGCGGAAAGATAAACGTCGGAATTGATAATCTCATCTCTGAGACGTGCAAATTCAGAATCCGTTAATTTGACTTTGTTTAATTTTTCAAAATGCTTTCGGAAATTTTGCTCTAGGGATTCCCTATTCTTGATCTCAGATTTATATTGATACTTTAAATCTTCAAGTTTTTCAATTAGCTTATGTTCAATATCTAATTCACTAACCATTCGATCTACCAAACCTCAAAAAATACCTAAGTTAAAATTCCCGCTTAACGCTAACAAACTTTTCAACAAAGTCAAATAATTTGATTTATATAAAACAAAAAGCAGATGTTAAGCGAAGCTAAAATAGATATCTAATATTTTAGCAACCCTCTCTCTTAATAAATGATTCTAAACCAAAGGTAGGACAAATGATACAAATTTAATCAAAATTGATACATCAGCAGGTTTTAGTATCTCAGTTCGCACCGATATAGATTCCGCCCCCTCCGAGGACATAAAAAAAGCCTCCGATCTTACGACCAAAGGCTTCTCCCAACTTCTATACGACATGTAAGTTAACAAACAATGCTATAATCTATACATACACGTTGAACACGTGTATATTGTAATATGGTCAAGCCGATCGAGCGAT